>NZ_BAABEP010000055.1:0-38758 GCF_039540215.1 Streptomyces tremellae | reverse complement strand
GTCGGCGGTCGGCGGTCGGCGGTCGGCGGTCGGCGGTCGGCGGTCGGCGGTCGGCGGTCGGCAACGGCAGGCAAGCAGCGGGGAGGACATTTGTCCCGGTCGACCGGGGCACATACGGATCTGCCCGACCGGCGGGACCGCCCGTAACGTCGAGGGCATGAAGCAGACAGCAGGCGCACGGGCAGCGACGACCGACGTGGCCTCCACGGCAGCGGGTGCGTCGGCATGAGCGGCGGCGGGAGGCAGCGGGAGCGGCTGGTCGTGCGGGACTTCCCCGTGCCGCCGTTCCCCCGGTTCGGGCGGCGGAGTACGGGCGGGCGACCCGCAGGACAGGGCGCCGGCCGGGACGGCGGCGCGTCCGTGGCCGCGGTCGCGGAGGGGCACGGCAGGCCGGGCCCGCCGAGCGGTTTCACGATGATGCCCTGGCTGCTGCTCGGGCTCGGCTCGTTCTCCAACATCGTGCAGGGCAGGACACCGGACCCGTGGATCGCCGGGATCGGTCTCTTCGTCTTCAACAGCCTGTACGTGTCGGTGGTGTTCCGGGCGTTCGTGCCGGAGAAGCGCGAGGGCCCGCACATCCGCTGGATGCTCGTCGTCCTGGGGCTGCTGACCTTCGCGCTCGCCTGTCTGTACGGCGGGTCGTGGCTGCTGTTCCTGCCGCTGTTCGGGCTCGCCTGCGGTTCGGTGCTGCGGGGGCGGGCACTCGCGTTCGGCTCGGTCGCGCTGGCTGCCGCGGCGGCCGGGGTCTCCGCGTACCACGACGGGTGGGGCGCGGTGCCGGTCGCGTACGGCGCGGCGATCTCCATGATGGTGACGGCCGCGATCCTCACCCTGTCCGAGACGGTGGTGCAACTCCGCGAGACACGGCAGGAGTTGGCGCGTTCCGCGGTGGAACACGAGCGGCTGCGGTTCTCCCGCGACCTGCACGACCTGCTCGGGCACACCCTCTCGGTGATCGTGGTGAAGGCCGAGGCGGCGCGCAGGCTCGCGCCGTCAAGGCCCGCGGACGCGCTCGCGCAGGTCTCGGACATCGAGGCGGTCGGCAGGCAGGCGCTGACCGAGGTGCGGGAGGCGGTGTCGGGCTACCGCGAGGGCAGCCTCGCCACCGATCTCGAACGGGCCAGGTCCGCGCTGGCCGCCGCGGGCGTCGAGCCGGTCGTACGGCAGTCGGGGGCGCCGCTCGACCCGCAGGCTGAGGCGCTGCTCGGCTGGGTGGTGCGGGAGGCCGTCACCAATGTGGTGCGCCACAGCGCTGCCGCGCGCTGCGAGATCGTGATCGACTCGTCCGCCCGGCAAGTACGGGCCGTGATCACCGACGACGGGGTGGGAGCGCACCCCGGCCTGGTCGCCGGCTCCACGGGCACCGGCCTCAGGGGGCTGCGCGAGCGGCTGGCCGCCGCGGGCGGCTCCCTCCACTGCGAGCAGGCGGCGCCGGGCTTCCGCGTCACCGCTGAGCTGCCCGCGGACCCCGGCGGTGCCGGGCCCGAGGACCCGCGGCGCCGCGGCCCGCGCGGGCGCGGCCCCTGCTGACGGGTCACGCCCGGCGAGGGGACCTAGTCTGGGGCCGTGGCCGATGAGATGTCAGGGGGGCGGGGCGCGGTGCCCGTGCGGGTGCTGCTCGCCGAGGACCAGGGGATGATGCGGGGCGCGCTGGCGCTGCTGCTCGGCATGGAGGACGACCTGGAGGTCGTCGCCCAGGTGGCCACGGGCGACGCGATCGTGGCCGAGGCGCTCGCTGCGCGGCCCGACGTGGCGCTGCTCGACATCGAACTGCCGGGGACGAGCGGTCTTGACGCGGCGGCGCAGCTGCGGGAGCGGCTCCCTTCGTGCCGGGTGCTGATCCTGACCACGTTCGGGCGGCCCGGCTATCTGCGGCGCGCCATGGAGGCGGGCGCGGCCGGGTTCCTGGTGAAGGACGGGCCCGTGGAGGAGCTCGCGGGAGCGGTGCGGCGGGTGCTGCGCGGCGAGACGGTGATCGATCCCGGCCTTGCGGCCGCCGCGCTGAGCGCGGGCCCCAATCCGCTGACCGCACGGGAGCGTGACGTGCTGAACGCGGCGGTCGACGGCGCGACCGTCGCGGACCTGGCGGCGCGGCTGCACCTGTCGGAGTCGACGGTGCGCAACTACCTGTCGTCCGCGATCGGCAAGACCGGCACCCGCAACCGCATGGAGGCGGTACGGGCGGCCCGCCGCCAGGGCTGGCTGTAGCGCGCCGCCCCGGGGCTGTCCCGGGCCGTACGCGCCCCGCGCTCAGGCCCCCGAGGTGTCGGGCGGTGGGGCCGTGACGCCACGCGGGCGCCTGCGGGGCAGCCACAGCAGCATCAGCAGGACCGCGGCGAGGCTCACGCAGCAGCCGATGCGGAAGGCGAGCGCGTAGCCGGCGGTGAGAGCGCCCGGGTCCGTGCCGCCGCCGCTGCGGGTGGCGGCGGCCGTCGACAGGACGGCGAGGCCGAGCGCGCCGCCCATGGTCCGCGCGGTGTTGACGATGCCGGACACCAGGCCCGCGTCCTCGGGCGCCGCGCTGCCGGTGGCGAGGGACGCGAGCGGGGTGGTGGCCATGCCGAGCCCGACCATGACGGCGATGCCGGGACCCATGATCGATGTCGGATAGCCGCCGTGCGGACTGAGCTGGGACTGCCAGGCGAACCCCGCGGCCGCGACGAGTCCGCCGAGCACACCGACCTGGCGGGGGCCGACGCGGTGCATCAGCGCGGGCGCGAGCTTCGAGCCGAGCACGATGCTCAGCGAGCTCGGCACCAGCGCGACGCCCGCCTCGAACGGCGTGTACCCCAGCACGTTCTGGGCGTAGACCGTCATGAAGAACCAGACGGCGAAGCTGGTCGAGCCACAGACGAACATCGCCGCGTTGGCCGCGGCGACCGTGCGGGTGCGGAACACCTTCAGCGGCATCAGCGGCTCCCGCGTCCGCGCTTCGAGCACGAGGAACGCGCAGAGCAGGGCGAGCCCGCCGATCAGCGGCACGAGCGTGGCCGCCGCGCCCCAGCCGCCGCGCCCGGTCTGCACGATGCCGTACGAGACGACCGCGAGCCCGGCCGTCACCAGCACGGCGCCGGGCAGGTCGAGGCGTCTGCCCCGGCCGCCGCGCCGCTCGGCGAGCCACAGCGCGCCCGACACGAGGACGAGCGCGCCCACCGGCACGTTGATCAGCAGGACCCAGCGCCATGACAGCAGGTCGGTGAGGGTGCCGCCGACGAGGCCGCCGGCCGCTCCGCCCGCCGCGCCCACGGCCGCCCAGGTACCGACCGCCCGTATCCGCGCGGGGCCCGCGGGGACCGCCGAGGTCAGCAGGGTGAGCGTGGCGGGCGCGAGGACGGCGGCGCCGAGGCCCTGTACGGCGCGGGCCCCGAGGAGCTGCCAGCTCTGCTGGGCGAGACCGCCCGCGAGGGACGCGAGCGTGAAGACGGCGAGCCCGGCGAGGAACGTCCGCTTCTGCCCGAACAGGTCGGCGGCCCGGCCCCCGAGGAGCATGAACCCGGCGAAGGCGATGGAGTACGCGTTGAGCACCCACTGGAGGCCGCTCCCGCTCATGCCGAGGTCGCTCCGCATCGAGGGCAGGGCGACGTTGACGACGGACACGTCCAGCACGACGAGGAACTGCCCCGCGCAGGCGATCAGGACGACCGCCCAGGCGGGGACGGCGCGCGGGCCCGCTCCCCGCCGGACGGCGGGGCCGCCTCGTGGGGTCGCGGGTGCGGCGGGCCGGCGCGGCAGGTCCCGGGCGGACGGGTCGGGTGGAGAGGTCGTCATGGCGTCATGGTCGCAGCCGTTCGGCGCCCCTGACATCCCGTGAACGGACCATACGGACGGGTCCCTTGGCCCTACGCCGGTGCCGGCCCCCGCGCGCGGGAGCCGTCCGGGCCCCTGGGGGTTCCGCCGGGTCGGCCTACCGGGTGGCCGACTGCGCGTTCAGTGCTGAGCCGAAAGCGCTGAGTCCGTGGGCGAGTTGGCCTGCGGGGATGTCGGCGGCCAGGTGGTGGCAGATGATCAGCCCGTGCATCAGCGTGAACACCGTGGCCGCGGCCGCTTCCGGATCGCTGTCGGGGGGCAGGTGGCCCGCTGCCTGCCAGCGCGTGGCGAGTTCGGTGATGCGCGAGGACGTCGCGGCGTACAGGTCGCGGGTGCGTCGGTGCAGGGCCGGGTCGCGGAGAGCTTCGGCCCAGGTCTGCACGGCGAGTTTGGACAGGTCGTACTCGGGGTTGCCGGCACGGTCGTGCAATGCGCCGACGAGGGTTTCCAACGTCTGGGCGGGCGTCGGCGTGGGGGTGGCGGCCAGCAGGCGCTCGAAGATGTCGCGAACCCGGGTGATCCCCTCCTCGGCGGTGGCGTCGATGAGTTCGTCCTTGCTGCGGAAGTACCGGTACACGGCGCTTGAGGACATGCCAGTCGCGGCGATCACCTCGTCCATCGAGGTGGCGTGGAAGCCGTTCTCGGAGAAGCAACGCCAGGCGCTGACGAGGATGTGCCGGCGCCGCCGGGCTCGGGTGTCGTCGCTGAGGCGGGGCATGACCGCATCCTAAACGGAAACGGCCCCTTGCGTTTACGTCGGAGGCGGCCTACCGTCGAGCCTTAACGAAAACGGTCGTTTCTCTTTGGAGTGCCATGCCTCCACCCGCCCCACTCGGTCTCCACCCCGCCGCCCTTCCCGTCGGCGCACCGGCCCGCCTGGGGCGGCGCCGTCCTCGGCCTCGATGTCGTGGCGCTCCGCCGCGCGTGCGAGAACACCGCCGGCGCACCCGGCACCGCGATCGCCGGTACGGGCCCCACCCGGCCCCTGCACCCCTGCACCCCTGCACCCACGGGACGAAAAAGGCTTCTATGCCCGGCATCAGACGCTACGTCCTCGGCCCCGACCAGGACGGTCGGTCCGCCGTCCTGGCGGCCGGGCCCGCCAACGTCCAGGCCGAGGAAGGGTTCTACCGCCGCGCCACGCTCTGGGCCACCAGGGAGCTCCCCGTCGACGACAGCGTCGGCGGGGACCGCTCGCTGAGCGAGGGAGTCGGCGCCCGCCGCGAGCCGCCGCCCGGCGGCATGCTGGTGCGCGCCCTCGAACTGTGGCCCGACACCGACCCCGACGAGCACCCCGAGCAGTTCGCCAGGCCCAATGCCGAGGTGCACCAGAGGCACCTGCCCAGCGCGGCCGACGCCCGGCGCCACCCGACCATGCACCGCACCGACACCCTGGACACGATCACCGTCGCCCGCGGCGAGATCTACCTGATCACCGACACCAGGGAAGCCCTGATGACGCCGGGCGACACCGCCATCATCCGCGGTGTCAACCACGGTGGGGGCAACCGCTCCGACAGCCCGCGCCTGCTCGTCGGCGCCATGATCGACGCGAGGCCGGGCACGTGACCCTCTCCGGTGCGCCCGGCTCCCGCGGCGCCATGCCCCGCCCCTCCCCCGCCTCTCCAGGACACTCGTGAGCAACGTACGCATCGAACACGGAGCGCTCGTCGGAACCTCGCGCGACGGCGTCCACAGTTTTCTCGGCATCCCCTACGCCGCCCCGCCCACCGGCGAGCTGCGCTGGGCACCGCCCGCGCCTCCCGCCGCCTGGGAGGGGACCCGCGACGCAACCGCCTTCGGCGACAGCGCGATCCAGAGCGTCCACACGGGTCTCGACCCCGGCTCCCCGCAGAGCGAGGACTGCCTGAGCCTCAACGTGTGGACCACCGACCCCGCCCCGGGCGTGCGCCTGCCGGTCATGGTCTGGATACACGGGGGCGGTTTCCTCAACGGCTCCTCCGCGATGCCCCTGTGGTCGGGGCAGCACCTCGCCCGGCGCGGCGTGGTCGTGGTGACCCTCAACTACCGTCTGGGCGCCTTCGGGTTCCTCGCCCACCCCGAGGCCGGCTCCAACGTCGCCGTCCAGGACTGGGTGGCGGCCCTGGACTGGGTGCGGCGCGACATCGCCGTGTTCGGCGGCGACCCGGACAACGTCACGGTCTTCGGCCAGTCCGCCGGCGGAGCCGCCTGTCGTGCCCTGCTGTGCACGCCCTCCGCGCGCGGCCTCTTCCACCGGGCCGTCATGCAGAGCGCCGGCTACGAGAAGTACGCCGTCGTCGCCTCACCCGACCACGAGCGCGTCACGGATGCCACCGAGCGCCTCTTCCGCCACCTGGGCACCAGTGACCTCGCCCGCCTGCGCCGCCTGCCCGCGGAGAGGATCCGCGCGGCGTCGTTCGCCGGGGCCGGCGTCGTCCCGCCGCCCGGCCAGGTGCACACCCCCGCGAACCTGGTCTGGTACCCGGCCGCCGACGGCCGGGTCGTGACCGAGGACTTCACCGGCCGGGCGGACGGCGTGCCCGTCATGTTCGGCTGCACCCAGGACGAGGCCCGCATGTTCCACAGGCCCACCGGCCTGTACGGGCCCGCGTCCCAGTCCTCCCTCGACCCCGCGGACGTCTACACCTCCACGACCCTCACCGCCATGGCCGAGGCCATCGGCGGCGACGCCGCGGGCGACGTCCTCGCTCACTTCCGCGCCCGCGGACTGAGCTTGTACGAGGCGCTGTGCGAGCTGGACACCGCCGGCGTCTGGCACGAACCGGCCCTGACCTCCTACCGGCGCTACGCCGCCCTGGACGATCTCACCGCCTACCAGTACCGCTTCACTCGCGTCTCACCGGCAGCGCACCGCACCGGACTGCTCGCCCAGCACGGCGCGGAGATCCCATACCTCTTCGGTCCCGTCACCGTCGGCGACGACTACGACGCCACCGACGTCCAGGTCAGTGACGCCGTCCAGCACGCCTGGACCGAGTTCGCCCGTACCGGCACGCCCCGCGACCCCGACGGGACCCCCTGGCCGGCCTGCACTTCCGGCGATTCCCGCTTCACCGTCATCGGCGACAAGACGGAGCACGTGCCCCTGGACATCACGCCCGTCTGCGAGTTGATCACCGCACAGCGCCGCCCGCGGCCCACGGCTCCCGGCGGATCCGGTGCCCACGCCAGGACCGCACGGACCGGGAGGTAGCTCATTCAGGGCCCGTCAGGGCCGCGGTGAGCATGCCGGCCAGCCAGGTTTCATAGGCGTCCGCCCGCCAGCCGCGGTCCGCCGTGAGCAGGGTGTAGAGCTGCGGCCCGGTCAGGGCCCAGCAGGCGTCCGCGAGCCGGGCGGTGTCGGCGCCCGGCCGCAGGGCGCCGGCCTCGGCGAGATGGTCGACGAAGGCCGTGACCCCGGCGAGACGTTCCTCCTCACTGGCCGCCAGGACGTCCGCCACCTCTCCCCCCACCTCGGTGAGCAGGGCGAACAGCGGGGCGAGCCGTTCGTGGACGCCCCGGACGAACCCCGCGTAGAGCCGGAGCTTGGCGTGCGGCTCACGGGTCCGCAGGACCAGCCCGAGCTGGGGCCGCTCGGACATGGCCAGGGGTTCGTCGTCACCGGCGAGCGTGGTGTCCCACACCGCCTTGACCAGGCCGGTCTTGCCGCCGAACACCTTGTAGACCGTCTCGGGGGAGACGCCCGCGCGCGCGGCGACGGTGCGCACGGTGAAGGCCCGGTAGCCCTCGTCGAACAGCAGCTCACGGCAGGCGGCCACCACCGCGGCCCGGTTGCGCCGCGCCGCGTCCCGCCGGCGGCTGGAGTCGTAGGGCCTGCGCGGGGCATCGCGCGTCATGGAACGCATCCTTCCTAATCCGTTACAGTTGGCTGTATCGAAAATATCCCCGCCGCGGCGCTCTCCGGAGGAACGCATGTCCCGTCCAGCCGACCCCCCTCAGCGGGGCATCGCTCCGGGCGTCGACCGCCTCGGTGACCGCCTCGTCAACTTCTACCTGATCGAGGAGAGCGAGGGACTCGTCCTCGTCGACGCCGGCCTGCCCGCCCACCTCGGACAGCTGCGCGACCACCTGGCCGCCTCCGGCCGCACCCTCGGGGACATCCGCGCCGTCCTGCTCACCCACGGCCACCCCGACCACACCGGCCTGGCCCGCACCCTGGAGCAGGCGGGCGCCGACATCAGGATCCACCGGGGGGACGCCGACATCCTCCGCGAAGGCCCGCGCAGCGCCCTGCGCCACGCCAAGCCCGAACGCCCCCTGCTGCCCTACCTGTTGCGCAGGCCCGCCGCGGTGGCCACCCCCCTGCGCCTGGCCCGCGCAGGAGCCTTCACGGCCCCCGCCGTGCCCGGGGTCCGCGTCCTCACGGATCACCGACCGCTCGACGACGTGCCGGGTACGCCGCACGCGCTCGCCCTGCCCGGCCACACGCCCGGCAGCACCGGCTACTTCTTCCCCCGCCTCGGCGTCCTGTTCACCGGCGACGCCCTGGTCACCCACGACGGGCTCACCGGAGAGACCGGCCCCCGCCTCGTGTGCCGCGGCTTCACCCACGACGGCCACGCGGCCCTGGCCGCCCTGGACCGTATCGACGAACTGCCCGCGACGACACTGCTCCTGCCAGGACACGGCGACCCGGTCGCCGGCGACGCGCGGACCGCCACACGGAAGGCACGGCACGCCGGACTGCGCTGACCGGCGCCCGCTCCCCAACACCGGGGCGGCTGAGCGGAATACCGTATGAGAGGAAAAGCGTTCACAGGCCACGCACAGGTCGGCCCCCCGTGGGCGGGCCTGGGCGCCCGTTCCCCCACCTCTCCCGGAGGCCGCACGCATGCCGCAGACGACGACCGATCATGACGCCGGAACGCTCCCGCCGGAGGGCGGCAGACGCGCGACCGGCGCGGTGGTACCCGTCCTCGCCTTCGCGGGCATCACCGTCGCGGTGATGCAGACCCTGCTCGTACCGGTCATCAAGGACCTGCCCGCCCTCCTCGGCACGGCACCCTCCAACGCGACCTGGGTCATGACGGCGACGCTCCTCGCGGGGGCCGTCGCCACACCGATCATGGGCAGGCTCGGCGACCTGTACGGCAAGCGGCGCATGCTGCTCGCCAGCCTCGCGGTGATGGTGGTGGGGTCGCTGATCTGCGCCTTCACCGACGACCTGCTCGTCATGATCGCCGGGCGGGCGCTCCAGGGCTTCGCGATGGGCGCGATACCCCTCGGCATCGGCATCATGCGCGACGAACTGCCGCGCGAGAAGCTGGGTTCTGCGATGGCGCTGATGAGTTCGTCGATCGGCGTGGGCGGCGGCCTCGCCCTGCCCGCCGCGGCGCTCGTCGCGCAGAACGCCGACTGGCACGCCCTGTTCTTCGGCGCCGCGGGCCTCGGCGTGCTGTCGATGCTGCTGACGCTGCTCGCCGTGCCGGAGTCCGCGCGCCGCGCGCCGGGACGGTTCGACAAGACCGGCGCGTTCGGGCTGTCCGCGGGGCTCGTGGCGCTGCTGCTGCCCGTGACGAAGGGCAGCGACTGGGGCTGGGCCTCCGCGCCCACGCTCGGCCTGTTCGGCGGCGCCGTGGTGATCCTGCTGGCCTGGGGCGCCTGGGAGCTGCGCTCCGCCGCGCCGCTGGTGGACCTGCGCACCACCGCGCGCCGCGAGGTACTGCTGACCAACCTCGCCTCCGTGATGGTGGGTGTGGCGTTCTACGCGATCTCGCTGGTCCTCCCGCAGCTGCTCCAGCTCCCCGAGTCGACCGGGTACGGCCTCGGCAGGTCGATGGTGGTGGCGGGCCTGTGCGTGGCGCCGCTCGGCCTCACGATGATGCTGACCGCGCCGCTGTACGCGCGGATCGCCGCCCGGCGCGGCCCGAAGGTGTCGCTCATCATCGGCATGGTCGTCATCGCGCTCGGGTACGGCGGCGGGCTCGGTCTGATGGACGCGGCGTGGCAGACCATCGTGATCTCGGTCATCGTGGGCGCGGGCATCGGCCTCGCGTACTCCTCGCTGCCCGCGCTGATCATCGGCGCGGTGGACGCGTCGGAGACGGGCGCGGCCAACGGGCTGAACACCCTGATGCGTTCGATCGGCACGTCGGTGTCGAGCGCCGTCATCGGCATGGTCCTCGCGCGCACCTCGGCCGACGTGGGCGGGGTGGCGCTGCCGACCATGCACGGCTTCCGGGTCTCGTTCCTGATCGCCACGGCCGCGGTCGTCGGCGGCCTGGTGCTCGCCTCGTTCCTGCCGGGGCAGCGTGCGGGGGGCGCGGCGGCCGGGGCGAAGGGCCTCGACGCGGAGTTCGTCGAGGAGTTCGGGGCGGAACCTGACGGCGTACCGGCGCGCCCCGCCGTGCAGCACACCACGCTGGTCGCCACCTCGGGCGGCTTCCGCGGCCTCGTCACCGGCGCGGACGGCCACCCGGTCCCGCGCGCCACGATCACCCTGATCGACCGCAGGGGCACGCAGGCGGGGCGGGCCGTGGCGGGCGAGGACGGCCGCTACGACCTGGTCCCGCCGGGCGCGGGCGACTTCGTCCTCGCGGTGTCGGCGTCCGGCCACGGCGCGCAGGCACGGGCCGCCACCTACGCGGGCGACGGCGTCCCCGTCGAGGTCGACCTCGCCCTGCCGGCCCAGCGCCAGGCCGCCGGGCGACCGGCCGCCAGGCAGCACGAGCCCAAGCAGCACGAACCCCGGCAGCCGGACAGGACGGCCTGACGCGGGCGGGGACCGCCGGGCGCGGGGCCGCGGGGCGTACGGCCCCGCCGCGCCCGCGCGGTGCGCGGCTTGGCACCATGGTCCCGGCCGCCGCACACCGCACACGACCACCGGGAGCACGCCATGCCAGGGCCCGCCGCAGACACCGAGCCCGCGCAGCGGACCCTGGACGCCTTCGAGGCGGCCAAGGGGTTCATGCCGCGCGACGAGGGACTCGCCCTGTACGCGGCCGCCGTCGAGGCGGGGGCGCTGGGGCTGCCGCTGCTCGAAGTCGGCTCGTACTGCGGGCGTTCCACGCTGCTGCTGGCGGACGCTGCGCGGGGGGCCGGGACGGTCGCGGTCACGGTGGACCATCACAGGGGCAGCGAGGAGCAGCAGCCGGGCTGGGAGTACCACGACCCGGAGGTGGTCGACCAGGAGCTCGGCGTGATGGACACACTCCCCACGTTCCGGCGCACCCTGTACCGCGCGGGCCTTGAGGACGCGGTCGTCGCGGTGGTGGGCGCCTCGCCGCGGGCCGCGGCGCTGTGGGGCCGCCCGCTGGGCCTGGTGTTCGTGGACGGCGGCCACACCGACGAGCACGCCGTTAACGACTACGAGGGGTGGGCGCCGCACCTCGCGGAGGGCGGCCTGCTGGTGATCCACGACGTGTTCGAGGACCCGGCGGACGGCGGGCAGGCGCCCTACCGCGTCTACCGGCGGGCGCTGGCGTCGGGGGCGTTCGAGGAGACGTCCGTCACGCGTTCGCTGCGCGTACTGCGCCGTATCGGACAGGGCATCTGACGGCCGCCGTGCGCGCCACTACCATCGCGCGGGTGCCACACCACGCGAACGAGCCGGTCCCCCAGCACCCTTCCGCCCGCCCCCGCGCGGCACGTCCTGGCGCGCGCGGCGGGCGGCGCTCCTCCGTGCGTGCGGCCGTCCTTGCCGCGGCCGCGGCCTGCGCGCTCACCGGTTGCCAGGGCCCGGGCGGCACGGTGCGCGCCGCGGGCACCGGCGCGCCCGCGCCCGCCTCCCCCGCGCACACGTCGCCCACGCCCTCCGGCACGCCGTCCGCCGGTGCCGCGAAGCCGCTCGCCGGGCGGGTCGTCGCCATCGACCCGGGGCACAACGCGCACAACTTCCAGCACACCGCCGAGATCAACAAGCCGGTGAAGGTGGGCAACGGCACCAAGGAGTGCGACACCACCGGCACGTCCACCG
The DNA here is from genome assembly GCF_039540215.1 of Streptomyces tremellae. Taxonomy (NCBI): domain Bacteria; kingdom Bacillati; phylum Actinomycetota; class Actinomycetes; order Kitasatosporales; family Streptomycetaceae; genus Streptomyces; species Streptomyces tremellae. The sequence continues at coordinate 27,033 of NZ_BAABEP010000055.1, read as the reverse complement.
ACGGCGGCTACGCGGAGGCGGACTTCAACCTCGACGTGGCGCACCGGCTGCGGGCGCTGCTGACGGCGCAGGGCGCGAAGGTCGTCCTCACCCACGACGGCGACCGGCCGTGGGGCCCGTGCGTCACGGACCGCGCGGAGACCGGCAACCGGACGAAGGCGGACGTGGCGCTCTCCATCCACGCGGACGGCGCCCCCGTCGGCAGGCGCGGCTTCCATGTGATCCTGCCGGGCAGGGTGGACGAGGGCGGCGCGGACAACGGGCCGATCGTCGCCCCGTCGCGGCGGCTCGGCGAGGACCTGCGGGACGCGTTCCAGCGCGTGACGGGCAGCGCGCGGTCCAACTACATCGGGCGGGGCACCGGGTTGGACACGCGCACCGACCTCGGCGGGCTCAACCTCTCCACCGTGCCGAAGGTCTTCATCGAGTGCGGGAACATGCGCGACCCGAAGGACGCGGCGCTGCTCACCAGCGCGAAGTGGCGGCAGAAGGCCGCCCTCGGCATGGCCGAGGGCATCGACAGGTACCTGGAGTAGATTCCCGGCGGGCGGACACGGCGGGCGGCGCGGGCGATAATACGTTCGTGCCCGGCCCGGGGCGTCTGCCCCGCCCGCCCCGAAGTTGACGACTGACGAAGGACATTTACGTGAACATCCGCTCTCTCGTGCGCGGCGACGGCGTGGTGGTCGGGGCAGCGCTCCTGCTGTTCATCGCCTCGTTCCTCGACGTGGTCTCGGCCGGCGGCTTCGGCTCGAACGCGTGGGACAACCTCGGGCTCGCGATGAGCATGTACCTGGGCGGTGTCATCGGAGCGGCGCTGATCGTGCTGTCCCGCTCGTCGGCGCAGCCCCGTACGGTCGCCGGGCTCGACGTGCGCCAGTTCGGCGTCGCGCTGACCGTGTTCGCGGCCTGGACGGCGCTGTGGACGATCGTCGACTTCAACGGCGGCTCGGGCGTCAGCCGGGGCGCGGGGCTCGTCCTCGGCTTCATCGCCGCGCTGATCCTCGCGTTCGCGGCGGTCGCGACGCCGCTGCTGCCCGGCCTCCAGGCCCCGCTCGTGCCCGCGCCGAAGCCGCAGCCGTACGCGCAGAGCGCGGGGTACGGCTACCCGGGCCAGCAGTACGGGGCGCAGCAGGGCCAGCCGTACGGCGGCCCGCAGGCCCCGGGCGCCGCGCCGGAGTTCTCGCCGTTCTGGTTCGCGGTGCCGGTCGCCCGCCCGCTGTACGGCGAGGACGGCTCGCCGTCCCCGGTCGCCGAACTCGCGCCCGGCACCTGGTACCTGGCGGTCGAGCAGCGCGGCGGCGGCCTGGTCGCGCAGACGCAGGACGGCCGCAGGGGCGTCCTCCAGGACACCACCGGCATCCAGCGCGGCTGACCGCGCACCCCCCGTCTGCGTGAGGGCCCCCGCCGGGTGGCGGGGGCCCTCACGCATGCGCCGCACGGCGTCGCGGACGCGGGCCGGGCGGGCGGGGGTTCAGGGGCGTCGCGGGGCGCGGGCCACCGCGCGGGCCATCGCGGCGGCGCTGCCGAGGTAGCCCGCCGGGTCGCAGAGCCGGCTGATGCGTTCGGCGCCGATCCGCTCCACCAGGTCGGGACGGCCGAGGAGTCCGGCCTCCAGCGTGGTGCCGGTCTCGATGGCGGTGCGGCAGGCCGCGTAGACGACCTCGTGGGCCTCCTGGCGGCCGAGTTCCGGCGCGATGTCCATCATCACGGCCTCGGCGACGATGAGGCCGCCGGTGAGGTGGGTGTTCCGCCGCATCCTGGGCGCGTCCACCTCAAGGCCGGAGAGCATGAACTCCGCCTGGTGGAGGGAGCCGGACAGCAGCAGGAACGCCTCGGGGACCGCGGCCCACTCCAGGTGCCAGGGCCCGGTGGCCCGTTCGAAGTCCTGCATCATCGCGTCCAGCAGGACGGAGGACTTCTCGCGCAGCAGCTTCGCCGCGGCGACCATCAGCTCGCTGGAGATGGGGTTGCGCTTCTGCGGCATCGTGGAGGAGGCCCCGCGGCCTGGGACGAAGGGCTCGGCGACCTCGCCGAACTCGGAGGAGCACATCATCGACACGTCCACGGCGATCTTGCCGAGGGAGGCGCCCACCGCGGCGCAGAGCGTGACGAGTTCGGCGAGCCCGTCGCGGGCGACGTGCCAGGTGATCGCGGGTTCGCGCAGCCCGAGTTCGGCAGCGAGCGCCGCCCGTGTGCGCAGCCCTTCGGGGCCCTCCCCGAGGGAGGCCAGGGTGCCGGCCGCGCCGCCGAACTGGACCATGAGGGCGCGGGCGCGGGCCTGTTCGAGGCGTTCCGCGTGCCGGTCGAGGGCGGAGAGCCACACCGCGCAGCGGTAGCCGAAGGTGATGGGCAGGGCGTGCTGGAGGTGGGTGCGGCCTGCCGTGACCGTGTCCGCGTGTTCTTCGGCGAGGCGCGCGAGGACTCCGCGTACGCGGTCGAGCTGGTCCCCCAGGAGGGCCGTGCCCTGCTCGCACTGGAGCATGACGGCCGTGTCCATGATGTCCTGCGTGGTGGCGCCCCAGTGCAGGTACCTGCCGGACTCGCCGCACTGCGGGGCGAGTTGCCTGATGACCGGCAGGACGGGGTAGCCGACGACCTCCGTCTCGGCGCGCAGCCGGTCGAGGTCGATCCCCTCGATGCCCGCCTTCGCGGTGATCTCCTCCGCGGCGTGCACGGGGATGACGCCGACCGCCGCCTGCGCGCGGGCCAGCGCGGTCTCGGTGTCGATGATCCGCCGGAGGTACGCGGTGTCGTCGAAGATCTCGCGCATGGCGGGGGTGCCGAACATGTCGCGGAACAGCAGGGAGTCGAAAACGGTGGTGCTCATGGGCCTCTCGTTCACTGGCTGGGGGTGGGCGCGTGGGCGGCGGCGTCCGGCTCGGCGGGTCCCGTGGCGGCCTCGGGGCTCCGCTCGCCGCGGCGCTCCTGCTCCACGGCGGCGAGGAACGCGGCCGGATCGGCGAGTGCCCGCCGCGCCTTGTCCTCGTCGAGTTCGTGGGTCCACTTGGCGAGGACGAGGGTGGCGACCGCGTTGCCGAAGCTGTTCACGGTCGAGGTGGCCATCGCCATGATCCGGTAGACGCCGAAGAGGACGGCCACGCCGGACAGCGGGAGGGTGTCGGTGGCGGCGACGGTGGAGGCGAAGACGACGAACGTGCCGCCCGCGACGGTCGCCGCCCCCTTGGAGGTGAGGAGCATGATCACGAGCAGTCCGAGCTGTTCGGAGAGCCCCAGGTGGATGCCGTACACGTTGGCGAGGAAGAGGGTGCACAGGGAGAGGTAGACGGAGGTGCCGTCCAGGTTGAAGGCGTATCCCGTGGGGACGACGAGGCCGACCGTCTGCTGGGAGGCGCCCATGCGCGGCAGCTTCTTCAGGATGCCGGGCAGTGCGGATTCCGAGGACGCCGTGCTGAGGGTCAGCGCGATCTCCACGCGCAGGCAGCGCATGATCCGCCAGATGTTGAACCCGGCGAGCAGGCAGATGGGCCCGAGGACACCGAACACGAAGACGGCGATGACCACCCAGTACTCAAGCACCAGTTCACCGAGGGCGAGCAGCAGACCGGTGCCGCTCGAACCGACGGAGTAGGCGATGGCCCCGAAGGCGCCGACCGGGGCGAGCCGCATGACCACGTTGACGAACGCGAAGAAGCACTCGGAGATGGTCTCCATCCCGGTGTGCACCCGCGTCTGGAGGTGCTGGGGCAGGGTGAGCAGCCCGACGCCGAAAATCACGGCGATGACGACGACCTGGAGGAGCTGCCCCGAGGTGAAGGCGCCGACGACGTTGTCGGGGACGATGCCCTGGAGGAACGCGACGAGGCCGTGTTCCTGGGCCGAGGTGTCGGGGACGTCCGCCTTGTCGCCCGGCAGCGGCCCGGCGCCCCGGCCGACGCCGAGGAGGTTGGCGGCGAGGAGGCCAAGCAGGAGGGCGACGGTGGAGACGACTTCGAAGTAGAGCAGGGCAAGGAGCCCGATCCTGCTCGCCTTGCGCAGGTCGCCCGCCGAGGTGATGCCGAGGACGATGGTGAAGAACACCAGCGGTGCGACGCCGGCCTTGATCAGCGAGAGGAAGAGGTCCCCCACGACCTTCAGGTCGGTCGCGAGGCCGGGGAAGGCGAGTCCGACGGCGACTCCGAGCACCATGGCGGCCAGGACCTGGAAGCCCAGACCCCGGTACCAGGCGCTGCGCGGGGCGGGGCCGCCGGTGGCGGCAGGGGGGAGAGCGGGGTGTGTGGGCATGTGGGTCTCCTCGTCGGCTGGACCGAACGGGCTGGGCGAGACAGGGAGATGCGCGGGGATCGCGCCGGGGGGAGTGAGCGGGGCGGCGGCCCGCCGGTTCAGGCGGTCAGCGCGGCGATCTCCTCCCGGAGCCCCGGCATGAGTTCGAGCCCGAAGCCGGGTGTCTGCGGCGGGCGCACCAGGCCGCCGCCGAGCAGGCACTCGCCGGGATAGCCGCCGAAGGGCTCGAAGACGCCGGGGTACGCCTCGCACCCTCCGGCGCCGAGCGCGGCGACGAGGTGCAGGTTGATCAGGTGGCCGCCGTGCGGGCGCGCCTGGGTGCGGGCGAAGCCGTGCTCCTCCAGCAGGTCGAGCATGGCCGCGTACTCGGTGGCGCCGTACGACAGGCCCGCGTCCATCTGGAAGAGGTCGGTGCCCTGGCGGAGGCCGCCGTAGCGCAGGAGGTTGCGGACGTCGGCGGTGGAGAACAGGTTCTCGCCGGTGGCCAGCGGCAGCGGGTAGACGGCGGCGGTGTCGGCGAGCAGCCGGTAGTCGAGGGGGTCGCCGGGCTCCTCGTACCAGCGCAGCCCGTACCCGCGCAGGGCCTTCGCCCAGCGGAGTGCGTCGTCGGTGCCGAACCTGCCGTTGGCGTCGACCGCGAGCGCCGAGCCGTCCCCGGCGACGGTGAGCGCCTCCTCCACCCTGGCGAGGTCCGCAGTCAGCGGCGCGCCCCCGATCTTGATCTTGAAGGAGGTGAACCCCATGTCCTGGTAGCGGCGCAGCTCGGCGGAGAGCGAACGTCCGCTGCCCTCGGCGTAGTAGTAGCCGCCAGCCGCGTACGCCTCCACGGCGGGCGCGGCGCCCTCGGGCAACGGGCGGCCGAAGTGCCGGGCGAGGGTGGCGTAGGCGGGCTCGTCCGCCAGTCTGGCGTTGGCGTCCCACACGGCGAGCTCAAGGGCGGCGGCCGCGGTCGCCCGGTCCCCGTGGCCGCCGGGCTTCTCGTCGGTGAGCGCGGCGTCCGCCACGGCGGCGGGGTCGAAGGCGGCGCACGTGGCGTCGAGCAGGGTGCCGGGGTCGGCGGCGAGCACCCGGGGAATCATCCGGTCGCGCAGGATGCCGCTCTGCGCGAACCTGCCGATCGAGCCGAAGGCGACGCCGGTCACGGGGCGGCCGCCGCGGTGCGCGTCGGTGACGACGGCCACCAGCGAGACCGTGTGCCCGGCGAAACTCACCAGGGCGTTGGCCTCCGCGCCGCGCAGCGGGACCGCTGCCTCACGGATCTCGACAATGCGCATCGGCTGGGTCTCCTCGTGGTTCGACGTGTGGTGCCCGCGCCTGCGAAGGGACCTGTCCGGTCCCACGGCGCTCCGGAATCGTTTGCAGGCTAGGAGGGAACGAATGTGTTAACAACCGCTCTGACCTGCGGATATAACGAAATTTTTTGCGGTATCGTGTGCGGAATGGTGACGCAGAAGCAGATCGCGCGCGAGCTGGGGCTCGCCGTCTCCACCGTCTCGCGGGCCCTGACGGGCCAGCCGCACGTGGGTGAGGCGACGCGCAAGGCGGTCCTCGCGGCGGCCGAGCGGCACGGCTACCGGCCCAACGCGGTCGCCCGCGCCCTGCGACGCCGCGAGACCCGCATGATCGGGGTGGTGGTCCCCGACATGCTCAACCACTTCTACGCGGCCTGCACGACCGTGCTCCAGGAGAGCTTCGAGGACCACGGCTACGGCATGCTGCTCGCCGTCACCGGCAACGACCCGCAGCGCGAGCGCACCGCCCTGGCCCGCCTGCGCGACGCGCAGGTCGAGGGCGTGGTGCTGGTCCCCTCGGCGACGCCGCGCTCCACCGGGCCGCTCGACCTGCCGGTCGTGGAGATGATCCGCACGTCGGGCCGTACCCAGGTGGACACGGTGCAGTGCGCCGAGCACGAGACGGCGGCCGAGGCGATCGGGCACCTCGCCTCCCTGGGGCACCGGCGGATCGCGGTGATCGCGGGCGAGCCGGAGTTCAGCACCACCCGGGAGCGGGTAGCGGGGGCGCGGGCCGCGCTCGCGGGACTCGGCCTGCCGCCCGCGCGCGTCCTCACCCGCGACCACACGCGCGCCTGGGGCACCGAGGCCATGCGGCAGCTCGTCACCGGCGAGGAGCCGCCGACCGCCGTCTTCGCGGCGAGCAGCGAACTCGCCCTCGGCGCCCTGCACGAGGCGCAGCGCCTCGGCATCGGCATCCCGGGGCGGCTCTCGCTCGCCGCGCTCGGCAACACCGACTGGTTCGACGTGTGCCGCCCGCCCGTCACGGCGTGCGCGCAGCCGCTCGCCGAGGTCGGCATGATCAGTGCCCAGATCCTGCTCTCCCGCCTCGCGGGGGCGCGCCGCAGCCCCTCGCACATCCGGGTCAGCGGCCGACTCGTCGTCCGCGGCACGACGAGCGCGCCCGGCGCCCGCCGCGACGGCGACCGGCCGCGGGAGGCCTCCGGGGCATCGGCGGACGGCCCTGCCAACTCCCCGACCGGTGGCCTCGGGTAGAGTCCGCGCGGGTCACCGGGGGTCCGCGGTGGGCGGATTCCGGCAGCGGGCGGGCCCGGCGGAACGCACACGGGAGGAGTACGAGCGCATGGACGGCGGCGCCGACAACGAGGCCGAGGCGAAGGGGCCCGACCGGACGGAGGCGTCGGTGCTCGCGTCGGAGAGGATCGAGGGGACCGTCTCGGGAGAGCGCCTCGTACTCTTCACCGACGCGGTGACGGCGATCTCCATCACCCTGCTGATCCTGCCGCTGGTGGACCTCGTCCCGGAGGCCGCGTCCGCCCACGAGCACGCCAGCGAGGTGATCACCGGCCACCTCGACCAGGTCTGGAGCTTCGTGCTCAGCTTCGCGGTCATCGCGAACGTCTGGCGGGAGCACCACAGGTCCTTCTCGTCGCTCGCGACCGTCACCCGCCGCCTGATGGGGTGGAACATGGGGTGGCTGCTGTCCGTCGTCGTCCTCCCCCTCCCGACGGAGATGATCGGCGCCTTCGGCCGCGACCGGTTCGTGGCGGTGTTCTACTACGCGACCCTCCTGGCCGGCATGGTGTGCCGGTGCGCGATGCTGGGCATCCTGAAGGCCACCCCGGGGCTGGTGGAGGACGACGGCGAGGAGTCCCGCCGCCGGATCCGGGACTCCTACACCCAGAGCTACCTCAATGCCGCCGCCCTGGTGGTCGCCCTGGCCATCGCCGTCGCCGTACCCGCGCTGCAGTACTACAGCCTGATTCTGCTGGTCCTGCCGCACCGGATGCTCTTCGGGAGCCGGCGCGCCCGCTGAGCGCCTGGGTCGTGCCCGCCGGGGTGTCCGGTGCGCCGGGCCTGCGGGCGGCGGCGGGGGCGGGCGGGTCCGTCCCGACGCGCAGCGCCCTGTCGAGCCTGGCCGGCACGTCGAAGCCGACGATCAGCGCGACGATCGCGATGATCATCGCCGGTTTGCGGCCGGAGCGGTCGCCGACCGCGCCGAGGACGAGCCCGCCGAGCCAGCGCGACACGAACGCCGCCGAGACCAGCGTGGACGCCTTCGCCAGGTCCAGGTGGAAGCTGTGGGCGACCTCGGTCAGCACCAGCGTGATCAGTACGAAGTCGAGCCCGTCGAGCAGATAGCCGAGCCAGGCGGCGAAGAAGGCCCTGCGCTGCTGTCCCGTGAGTCCGCGGAAGGACGGCGCGGGCTCGGGTGCGGCTGACGGCGTCGGCGTGGCCACGGCAGGACCTCCGGAAGCGGGGAGTCATAGGACGTCCCACGCCCTATGGCCCTGCAAGCCGGCCGCGCGCCGCTCCCGGCGCGAGCACGGAGGCGTCGGCCTCGGCCCGGCGAACCCCGCACCGGGCCCCGGGGGCCGCCGCGCGCCCGTGTCCGAGCGCTCGGTCCACCCGGGCCCCGACTCCGGCCGAGTCACCTCCCAAACGCGCTGGAGCGCCGGTCCGCCACGCGGCCGTCGGGCCGGTACACGGGCACGGTGAAGCGGCCGGACATGGCCTCGAAGGCGCGTCGCTCGGCAGCGCGCTGCTCGGTGAAGTCCGGCGTGGCGGTCGGGCCGAAGCCGACTTCCGCGCGGGAGCCGTCCAGCAGGGGGAAGACGGCGTCGCAGAACGCGTCGAGGCCGGCGCCGTGGGCCCGGCCGGGGCCCGCGAGTTCGGTGGCCACCGCAGGGGGGATCAGCTCCACCACGTCGACCGGGGTGGCTTCGAGCGCGTGACGCAGGTTGACGGTGTAGCTGTGCAGCGCGGCCTTGGCCGCGCTGTAGAGCGGGGCGAACGGCTGCGGGAAGAAGGCGCCGCCCGAGGTGACGTTGACGAGGACGCCGGGCCGGCCGTGGGCCAGCAGTTGCGGGACGAGCAGCTGCGAGAGGTGCACCGGCGCGGCGAACAGGACGTCGATCTCGTTCTGCGCCTCACCCCACGGGGGCCGGTCGGAGGCGATGCCCACCCGTCGCTGGATGCCCGCGTTGTTGATCAGGGTGTCCAGCTCCGGCATGGCCCGCCGGACGTGTTCCGCCAGGCGCCGGCGCCCCTCGGGGGTGGCGATGTCGTTGGTGAAGGTCTCGATGCCGGGCAGGCGCTCGGCCGCCGCGGCGAGCCGGCCGGGGCCGCGGCCGGTGATCATGACGCGATGTCCTGCGGCGAGGTGCCGCTCGGCCAGGCCGAGACCGATGCCCGAGCTGCCGCCGGTGACGAGCACCGCACGCTTCCTTCGTGTTGTCATGTAAACCATCATGGGCCACTCATGTTTACATGGCAACCCACAGGTAGGCTGCCCCCATGACGCAGCCCCTCAACGACTCCGAGATGGCACGGTGGATCGCCTGGAAACGAGCGCACGACGCGGTACTCGCCGCCGTGGCACGGGAGATCCACCGTGCGGCAGGGCTGTCCGCGGCCGACTTCGCCGTCCTGTCGCGTGTGATCGAGAACGGGGAGGAGGGCCGCATGCCCCAGCAGGACCTCGGCACCCTGCTGGACTGGAAGCGCGCCCGCCTGTCGCGCCAGCTCTCCCGGATGGCCGAACGCGGACTGGTGCGGCGCGAGGAAGGACCGGGCAGGCGGGTGGTGGTGGCCACCACCGAAGAGGGCAGGACCGCACTCGCCGCCGCCCGCCCCGCACACGCCCGAGCAGTCCGTCACGCCCTGTTCGCACGCGTCCCCGCAGCAGCGGGCTCCGACGGCTTCTGGGACGCCGTCCAGGACATCGCCGCGCCCCCCGACGCGGCGCGGTAGGCGGCCGGTGCCGCCGAAGGCCTGATCGGCGGGTACGCGGAACGGGCCGCGAGGTGAGGGAGCCGGGCCGCGCGACCGGCACTGCGGGAGCCGCCTCGCGTCCTCCGCGCCCGCTCCCGCCCCGAGGCGGCGGGAGACGGCTCACGATGCTGCCCTTGCGGCTGCGGGCGGGAGGTGCGCGCTACCGGTCAGCGCCGGGAAAGGCGGCGGTCGCGCGGATCTCGACGAGGAGTCCCGGGCTGGCGAGGCCGCTGACACCGATCAGCGACCAGGTGGGGAAGGGCGGCTCGACGAGGCGCTGCTTCGCCTCGCTGAAGCCGGCCAGGTGCTGGTGGATGTCGACGTGATAGCTGGTCACGTCGACGAGGGCGGACAGGTCGAGCTTCGCGAGCCGCAGGATCTCCTCGATGCGCCGGATGGCGATCTCCGTCTGCTCCTCGATGGTGTCGGGGATGGTCCCGTCCGCGCGGCGGCCGATGGTTCCCGCGATGAACAGCAGGCCGTGCGCGCGGACCGCGGCGGAGTACCCGAAGCGGGCGAAGGCGCTGGTGGTCTGCCCGAAGACCTCGGAGTCCTCGGGGACCTCGACGGTGTGGATGGTCATGGTGACGAGCTTCCTTCTTCGTCGGCCGGACCTGTTGTCCGGCTCGGTCACTGGGTTCTGAGGGCGCCGGCCGCCCCACCGGGCAGACCAGCCGCCCCACCGGGCGGGTCAGTCGCCCCACCGGGAGGACTGGCAGGCGTGTTCCATACGGGTCCTGCCGTAGGCCCCGCGCTCGCGGAGGAACTCACCGGGGATCGAGTAGCGCGGCGCGTTCTTCGGGTGCCTCGCGGCCTGCGCGACGATCGCGTCGGTGAGCGAGCGGATCATCTCCAGGCGTGGATAGGCCGCGTGGACCGCTTCGGCCTGTTCGTCGCTGAGGGCGTCGAGGTGGTTGCCCCCCATCGGGCCGCCGAAGTCGAGGGCGATGCCCTCACGGACGAGTACGCACAGAGTGCCGCGGCGCTCCGCGATACCGGACGAGGTGTGCAGGGCGATGGCCTGCCAGACCTGGTCGGCGTCGGCGGCCGACCGCCCGTGCCGCAGGAGGAACTCGGCGGCGCGGTCGGCGCCTTCGACCTCGAAGCGCTGCCGGTGCGGACCGTCGTGCGCGACCCCGAGGTCGTGCATCGCACAGGCGGCGAACAGCAGGTCGTCGTCGTAGTCCCGGCCCGCGGCCAGGTCGAGGCGGGCGGCCACGAGCCTGGCGAACAGATAGCTGCGGGCCGTGTGGTTGAAGACAGAGGGCGTGTGCACCGGCCTGATGTGCTCCACGACGGCCTTGGCGAGAGGTGTGCCGGGCAGTGTGGTCGGGTCGGTGGCCGCCTCGTGGGCAGTTCCGGTCATGACCTCATCGTCGCCGCGGCCCCACCGCCCCGGCGAGTGGCAAAAGTGCCCTGCTTGGAAAGTTTCCTGCCACGTCTTCCCGGGGCCACACGCCGTCTCGGCCGGCGCGCGGTCAGGGGGACGGCCGCCGCGCGGGGCCGGGGGTCCTGAAGGTGCGCCGGTAGGCGGTGGGCGTGGTGTCGAGCGCGCGGCGGAAGTGCAGGCGCAGGTTGGTGGCCGTACCGAGGCCGCAGTCGCTCGCCACCCGGTCCACCGGCTGGTCCGTGGTCTCCAGGAGTTCCCGTGCCCGGCCGAGCCGGGCGCCGAGCAGCCAGCGCAGTGGGGTCGTCCCGGTCTCCTCGCCGAAGCGGCGGATGAAGGTGCGCTGCGAAAGGCCCGCGTGGCGGGCGAGCACCGGCAGCGTGAGCGGCTCGGCGAGGCGCTCCAGGGCCCATGCCCGGGTGGCGGAGAGGGAGGCGTCGCCGGCCACCGCGACCGGAGCGGGCACGTACTGCGCCTGCCCGCCGTCCCGGTGCGGGGCGGCGACCAGGCCTCGGGCGATCTCGTTGGCGATCCCCGCGCCCAGGTCGCGCCGGAGGATGTGCAGGCAGAGGTCGATACCGCAGCACACACCGGCCGAGGTGAGGACGTCGCCCTGGTCGACGTAGAGGACGTCGCGGTCGACCGTGACGGCGGGGAAGCCGCGTTCGAGTTCCCCGACGTGCCGCCAGTGGGTCGTGGCGTGCAGGCCGTCCAGGATGCCCGCCTCGGCGAGCGCGAAGGCGCCCGTGCAGATCGACACGGTGCGCCGCCCGCGGGCGCGGACCTCGGCCAGCACGTCGAGCACGGCGTCCGGCGGCCTGACGATCGGCTCGAACCCCGGCACGATCACGGTGTCCGCGTCACGCACCTCGTCCAGGCCCCCGCCGGCGACCAGGGAGAACCCCGCCGAGGTGGCCACCTGGGCGTCGAGCGCGCACAGGGTCGTCTCGTAGGGCGTCTCCGGCCGGGCGTTGAAGATCTGCGCGGGGATCGCCAGGTCGAGCGGGGTGGCCCCGTCGAGCGCCAGGACCGCGACTCGGTGCACTGCCATGGCACGATCCTATCGACCCGGCGTGTTCTTGCCATCGCCGAGCCGGGCGCCCGCGCGGACCCGGCGGCCGGCCGCGGCGCCGCCGGGCCCGCGCGGCCCTCAGATGCGGCGCAGCCTGTTGGCGAGCCCGTGGCCGACGAACAGGTAGACCACGGCCGCGAGGCCGTAGCCCGCCACGACCCGGGCCCAGGCGTCATGGAAGGTGAACAGGTCGTAGGACCAGCCGGCGAGCCAGCGGGCGGCGTGCTGGATGAAGTTCACCAGTTCGTTGGCCCGGTTGGCGTCCAGCAGGTACATCACGATCCACAGGCCCAGGATGAGGGCCATGACGTCGGCGATGACGATGATGATCGTCGCCGCCGAGCGGTTCCCACTGCGTGAATGTGTGGCCATGACCCTCGTGTTGCCGGATGCAGGCCGGTGAAACAGGTCACATCGACGCGCCCCGTACGGACGTTCGCCCGTACGGCGCCGAGCGGTGCGCCCGCGCGCCGCCGAAGGGAATCCTCAACGGGCTTGCGGGCAGGGGCAGTCGGGCTCCACACCGCGCGGCAGACGGCCGCCGCCGAACACCGCGGTGGTCGCCTCGTGGCCGCCGAGCGCCGCGACGGCGAGCAGCAGGGACGCGGCCGTCCAGGTGGTGCGCTCAGCGGGCCACACCGCCGGCTCGCCCTCGTAGACGTACCCGGTCCAGTACATGCCGTCGTCGTGCCGCAGGTGCCGGATGGACCCGAGGATGTCGAGGGCGCGCCCGGACTCCCCCATCGCCCAGAGGGCGAGGGCGAGTTCGCAGCTCTCACCGCCGGTGACCCAGGGGTTGGGCACGACACACCGCACGCCGAGCCCCGGCACCACGAAGGTGTTCCAGCCCTCCTCGATACGGGACTTGGCGTCGGCACCCGTCAACGCGCCGCCGAGCACGGGGTAGTACCAGTCCATCGAGTAGCGGCTCTTGTCGAGGAACCGCTCGGGGTGGGCGTGGATCGCGTGGCCCAGCGCACCGGCCGCCAACTCCCATTCCGGGTGCGGCTCGTCGCGCTCGGCGGCGAGGGCGAGCGCGCACCGCAGGGCGTGGTAGACGGAGGAGCAGCCGGTCAGCAGCGCGTCGTGGACGGGGGTGCCGTCCGCCTCGCGCTTCCAGCCGATCTGGCCGCCGGGTGCGCGCAGCGCGAGCACCCAGTCGACCGCGGCGCGCACGACGGGCCACATCGCGTCGAGGAACGCGTCGTCGCCCGTGACCAGGTAGTGGTGCCAGACCCCGACCGCCGGATAGGCGCAGAAGTTGCTCTCGCGGTGCAGGTCGAGGGGGCGCTGACCGTCCGGGCCGTCCTGGTAGGAGGCGTACCAGGAGCCGTCGTCGTTCTGGTGTGCGGCGAGCCAGGCGTACGCCGAGGCCGCGGCGGCGTGCTCGCCCGCCGCGTCGAGCGCCATCGCGGCCTCCACATGGTCCCAGGGGTCCAGGTGGTGCCCGCGGAACCAGGGGATCGCGCCGTCGGGCCGCTGCACCGCGCGGATGCCCGCGACGGTGTCCCGTGCCTGACGCTCCGTCAGGACGCCGGGTAGCGCGAGGTGGCGCATGCGACCGGGCTCCGCGCTCGACAGGGTCACCGGCTCACTCCGCGCCCGCGGCCGGGCGGGGCTTGGTCGCGTACGCCACGAAGCTCTTTCCGATCACCGGGTTGAGGAGCTGCTCGGCCGCCCGGGTGGCGAACGGCTTCTTCATGATGTCCCAGACGAGGAGCTTGTGGTAGGCGCGCACCGGCAGTGCCTTGTCGTTGTCGACGCCGAGGGCGCACTTGAGCCACCAGTAGGGCGCGTGCAGGGCGTGTGCGTGGTGGGTGCCGTACGGCTTGAGCCCCGCCTCCCTGATGCGGCCGAGGAGTTCGTCGGCCCGGTAGATGCGGATGTGCCCGCCCTCGACTTCGTGGTAGGCGTCGGACAGCGCCCAGCACACCTTCTCGGGGCCGTAGCGCGGCACGGTGACGGCGATCCGGCCGCCCGGCCGCAGGACGCGCACCATCTCGGCGAGCACGCCCTTGTCGTCGTGGATGTGCTCCATCACCTCGGAGATGATGACGACGTCGAACGACTCGTCGGGGAACGGCAGGTTGAGCGCGTCGCCCTCCATGGCGGTCGCGGTGGCGCCCTCGGGCGCCTCCCCCGCCTCCTCCATGGCCGCGAACCAGCGGGCGACCTCGCGGATCTCCTCGCCGTTGCGGTCGAGGGCGACGACGCGCGCGCCGCGCCGGTAGCACTCGAAGGCGTGCCGGCCCGCGCCGCAGCCCAGGTCGAGCACGCGGTCGCCCGCGGCGAGCGGGAAGCGGGTGAAGTCCACGGTCAGCACGGGGGCCTGCTTTCGCGGTCGGGAGTGGTTCTGTGCGGTGCGGTACGGGGGCGGCCCCGCGGCCCTAGGCGAGCGGGGCGCGTCGCCGCTGTCCCTGCCTGGCGATCGCCTCGCGGTACAGCTCGACCGTGCCCTCGGCGGCCCTGGCCCAGGTGAAGCGGGCCAGCACCCGTTCCCGGCCGGCCGCGCCGAGCCTTGCGCGCAGCGCCGGGTCGCCGAGGAGTCTGCCGAGCGCGGCGGCGAGCGCGCCGGAGTCGCCCGGCGGCACGGCGAGGCAGGTCTCCCCGTCCGCGCCCGCGACCTCGGGGATCGCGCCGCCCGTGGTGGCGACCAGCGGGGTCCCCGTGGCCATCGCCTCGGCGGCGGGCAGCGAGAAACCCTCGTACAGCGAGGGCACGCAGGCGATCTGCGCGCCGCGCACCAGATCGACGAGTTCCGCGTCGGAGATGCCCTTGACGAACTCGACGGCGCCTTCGAGCCCGTAGCGCGCGATGGCCCGCGCCACCGGTCCGTCGTCGGCGCGCCTGCCGACGACGACGAGGTGGGCCGCGGGGTTCTCGGTGCGGACCTTGGCGAGCGCCTCCACCAGGTGCACGAGGCCCTTGAGCGGCACGTCGGCGCTTGAGGTGGTGACGATCCTGCCGGGCACCTCGGGCACGGCGGGGTCGGGCGAGAAGAGGCCGGTGTCCGCGCCGATGTGCACGACGTGGACGCGGCGTGCGGGCACCCGCAGGTCCTCGACGATCTCCCGCTTCGAGGAGCCGGACACCGTCAGCACGGAGGGCAGCCGCCGCGCGACCCGCTTCTGCATGCGGGTGAAGCCGTACCAGCGGCGCACGGAGTACTGCCTGCGCCAGTCCTTGGCGGCTGCCAGGTCGAGCCTGCGGTCGACGGTGATGGGGTGGTGGATCGTGGTGACGAGGGGCGCGCCGAGATCGCCGAGCAGGCCGTAGCCGAGGGTCTGGTTGTCGTGCACCACGTCGAACTGCCCGGCGCGCGCGGCGAGATGGCGGCGGGCCCGCAGCGAGAAGGTCAACGGCTCGGGGAATCCGCCGGTCCACATGGTGGCGACTTCGAGGGCGTCGACCCAGTCGCGGTACTCGCCCGCTCCCGGCGTCCTGAACGGGTCGGGCTGCCGGTAGAGGTCGAGGCTCGGCAGCTCGGTGAGGACGACCCCGTCGCCCTCGTCGAGTACGGGGTAGGGCTGGGCGCCGATGACCTCGACCCGGTGGCCGAGGCGGGCCAGCTCGCGCGAGAGATGGCGCACGTAGACGCCCTGGCCTCCGCAGAACGGATTCCCCTTGTAGCTGAGCAGGGCGATCCGCAGAGGGCGCCCGCCGTCCGCGGCCGGGGTGCGGCCGGGCCCGCCGGGGGCGGGGTCACGGCGCGGCGCCGAGGTGGCCGAGGCGGGGGCCGGGTCCGGTGAGGCGGGGGACTGAGTGGCTCCAGCGGTCACTCCCGCCCCCTTCGCTTCCGGTCTGCCTCTTTGTCGACTTGATGTGCCGACGGAGCGTAACCGGCCGCTGCGAGCGCGGACAAGTCACGGCGGGCCGACCACAGGGTCCGAATCTACCGGCTGGTAGCGAGCGGGAAGCCGCCGGATCAGGTGATTCCCGCCACGCGGGCACCCGCCCGGGGCTCCGCGCCCCGCCCCCCGCCGCCGGTCCCCCGTCCCGCGCGCGTCCCCCACCGTCCCCTCCGTGATCGGCCCGGCGTGTCCTGCCGCCGTCCTGCCGCTACTCGCAGGCGACCCCGTCGCCGTCCCGGTCGAGATGGTTGTCGTAGCCCGGCTGCCCCCGGTACAGGGGGGTGACACCCGCGGCGCGCGCGGCGGTGCAGTTGGCGTAGTAGGCGGAGCCACCACCTGCCCCGCCGCCGTCCGAGCCGCCGCTCCCGGTGGCCGCGCGCGGCGCGGCGGGCCTCGCGGTGACGTGGACGGTGCGGGTCTTGGTGACCGTCACCGTGGGCGCGGGTTCCGCGGATTCGGTGACGGTGGCCGTCACGGTCGGCTCCGCGGGCGGCGGGGTGGCGGTGACCGTGGCGGTCGCGGTCTCGGTGACGGTGGGCGCGGCGGCCGCCGCCACCGTGCGGGTGTCCGGGTCCGTGCCGCTTCCCGCGGCGCCGATGACGAGGCCGGTCAGGAAGAGGACCGCGGCGGCCGGGACGAGCACGCGCTTGCGCGTCCACTTCCCCCGGGCGGCCCCCCGACCGCCGTCGCCTGCGTTGTACGGGTTGGTCGCCTGCGGCCACGCGGGCGGTTCGTTGCGAGCCATGTGTCCCCCCAGGACTGCTCGTTGGAGGCCCGAACGTATCGCCGTACGGCCCCACAGCGGATGCGTATGTTCCGCTGGTGACCAATTCGTGACGGAAGCGTGTGCGCCCTGCGGCACACGGGCGGCACAGGACCGGCGGGCGCGGAACAACGACCCCCTGCTTCCGGGTTGCACCACCATGACCTCCATGAACACGACGGACTTCGGCAGAATCGGCGTCTGGACCACGGCGCTGCGCACCGACAACCCCGAGCACGGCCACCGCGTCGGCGACGCGGCGGCGGAGCTCGAATCGCTCGGCTACGGCACGGTCTGGATCGGCGGCAGCCCCGCCGTCGCCCAAGCCGGGCCGCTGCTCGCGGCCACCGAGCGGCTCATCGTCGCCACGGGCATCCTCAGCATCTGGGACCACAGCCCCCTCGACGTGGCGGCGGCCCGCGCAGAGCTGGAGCGCGAGCACCCGGGCCGCTTCGTCCTCGGTCTCGGGGCGAGCCACAGCGTCGCGACCGAGCGCTACCAGCGCCCGTACTCCACGATGAAGGAGTACCTGACGGGCCTCGACGAGGCGCCCGAGCCGGTCCCCGCGAGCGCGCGCGTGCTCGCGGCCCTCGGCCCGAAGATGCTGAAGCTCTCCCACGACCGGGCGGCGGGCGCGCACCCGTACCTCGTGACGGTGGAGCACACCGCGCGGGCCCGGGAGATCCTCGGGGGCGACGCGCTGCTCGCGCCCGAGCTCAAGGTGGTGCTCGACCCGGACCTGGACGCGGCGCGCGCCACCGCGCGCGGCTATCTGAGCTTCTACCTCAGGCTGCCCAACTACACCAAGAACCTCGAACGCTTCGGCTTCGAGGAGGCCGACTTCGCCGACGGCGGCAGCGACCGCCTCCTCGACGCGGTCTTCGCCCTCGGCGACGCGGACGCCGTCGCCCGCCGCGTCGGCGAGTTCCTCACCGCGGGCGCTGACCACGTCGCGGTCCAGGTCGTCGGCGCCAACCCCCGTACGGACCTGCCCCTCGACGCCTGGCGCGCCCTCGCGAAGGTGCTGCCGACCAAGGGGGCGTGAGCACGTCCCCGTACCGCGCGGACGCGGGGCGCATGCCCGTGCCCGTACCGCGCGGACGCGGGGCGCATGCCCGTGCCCGTACCGCGCGGACGCGGGGCGCATGCCCGTGCGGTCCAGGGGCGGCGGGCGGGCCGGCCGCCGGTAGAGTGGCCCGGTCCCCCGCCGCCCGTCAGGGAAGTCGCGTCCGCACCATGACCACCGCCGTCCGCCGCGCAGCCGCCTCTCTCCTCGTCTCCGCCCTGCTCTGCGGCGGCGCCGCCCTCGCGCCCTCCGCCACGGCCGCGCCGGGCCGCGCGGCCGTGACACACGCCTCGCCGAGCGGCAGCCCGAAGGCCACCGCGGACAGACGCGACACGGGCAGGCACGGCAAGAAGGCGGCCAAGAAGCACCACGGCTACCGGCCGAGGCCGGGCGACGCCGCGCTCTACGGCAGGACGAACCCCGCGCGGGACGGCGTGGCCCGCCAGTCGCTCGCCCTGCTCGGCCTGTACGCGGCGAGCCTGCGCCCCGCCGCCCCTGCGGTCCGCTGGCTCCAGGCGCAGCAGTGCGCCGACGGGTCGTTCACCGCGTACCGGCAGACGCCCACGGCGCCCTGCGACCCGGCCGCGCCCCGCGACACCGGTGCCACCGCGCTCGCCACACAGGCCCTCGCGAGCGTCGGCGGCCAGCGGCCCCGGCTGAGCGCGGCGCTGAACTGGCTGCGCACCCAGCAGAATCCGGACGGCGGCTGGGGTTCGGCGCCTGGCGCCCCGACCGACGCCACCACCACCTCCGAGGTGATCGGGGCGCTGGCGATGGCGGGCGGCAGGCCGAGTTCCGTACGGTCGCCGTTCACGGACAACCAGGCGTACGACGCGCTCGTCGGCCTCTCCCTCCCGTGCTCCGCCTCCCACGGCGCGGGCGGCTTCACGGCCAACCCGCCCGCGCCGGGACAGCGGCCCGTCGCGGACGCGCACGCCACCGCCGAGGGGCTGCTCGGCGGGATCGGGAAGCGCTTCGTGGTGGCCCCGGTGCAGCCGGGCCCCGCGCCGAGCTGCGACCCGGCGGGCGCCGCCACCCCGGAGGGCGTGGCGCGCAACGGGGCCGCCTACCTCGCGCCCCTGCTCACGCCCGAGGGCGCGCACCTGACGACGGATTCGGGCGCTGCGGACCCCGCGGCGACGGCGGACGCCGTGGTCGCGATGTGCGCTGCGGGCTACGGGCGGCAGGCCGCCGGCGCCCTGCACTGGCTGGAGCGGAACGGCCCCGACTGGGCGAAGCGGACCGGCCCTGCCGCGTACGCCAGGCTGATCTTCACCGCGCACACGGCCGGCGTGGACCCGGCGCGCTTCGGAGGTACCGACCTCGTCAAGGCGCTCCAGGCCACCGGCCTGCCCGCGGCGCCGCCCGCGACACCCCGGCCCGGGAGTTCCGCGAGCGCCAGGCCCTCCGCCACGGCGTCCCCGAGCCCGACCCCCTCCGAGGCTGCGATGAACCCGCGGGCCGTGGCGCCCGCCGCGGACGCCGACACCAGCCCGGTGCTCTCCGGCGGCATCTGGTGGGTGGCGATCGCGCTGGTCATCCTGATCGCCGCGGGCGTCCTCTTCGTCAACCGGCACAGCGCGCACGGCCGTCCGCGCGGCTGAGGCGCCCGCCCCCTGCCGGATGTGGCATGCCCGGCGGGAAACCGGGTACGGGAGGGCTCGGCCCTGCCCACCGGCTGCCCGCCGCTGCGCGCGAGAACGCCGAGCCCGAGAAACGGACACGACATGAACGACCCCATCCACACCGTCGACGCGCTCATCTACGACTCGCTGATAGCCGAGCGGGGCGACGTGGTCGCCGACGCGGCGCGCGTGGCGGAGCAGACCAGGCGGGAGGCGGAGGACGCCCTCGACTTCGGCGTGCAGGACCACCCCACCGACTGACGGCCCGGCCTCTCGCCGCCCGCACCGGGCCCGGTCGCGGCGCCGCCCCGGCCGCCGCACACGGCCGGTCCCTTCGGTGTCCGCGGTCCGAGACCACTCGCGTACGCTGCCCCTGGCTCAAGGACGCACACACCGTGGGTCCAGCCGGAGCGAGAGAGGCCCCCACGTGACCGCGTCCCTACCGCCTTCGTCGGCCGAGACCTCCGAGGCAAAGGCCCCGTTCGCCGAGACCTCCGAGGCGGAGGCCCTGTTCCGGTTCGAGACGGGCGCGCCCGAGGCCGTGCGCTCCGCGCTCGGCGTGAGCGCCGCCCGCATCGGGGACGCCGTGGTGCTGTCCATGCGGAACGACCCGACGCGGTTCTGGAGCAAGGCCCTCGGCTTCGGCCGTACGGCCCCGGTCACCTCGGAGGTGATCGCCGAGGTCTGCGCCTTCTACCGTGCGGAGGGCACACCGCAGGCCGTCCTCCAGCTCGCGCCCTCGGTGATCCCCGAGGACTGGTCCGACATCTGCGCCCGCGAGGGCATCACAGGCGGGTCGACGTGGGTCAAGCTCGTCGGGGACGTGGACGAGGTGGTGGCCCGCGCCGACGCCCGGGACAGGAAGCGGGCCGACGGCCTGCGGGTCGCCGCTGTCGAGCCCTCCGACGCGCGGCGCTGGGCGGCGGTGATGCTGAAGGCCTTCGGCATGCCGGAGGAACACTTCCTGGAGATGGTCGCGGCCTCGGCGACGGCCCGGGACTGGGCCCCCCACGCCGCCTGGCTGGACGGGGAACTCGTGGGGACGGGCACCCTCTACCGCAGCGGCGACACCGCGCAGATGTTCTCCGGGGCGGTGCTCCCGCACGCCCGCAACCGCGGGGGCCAGACCGAGCTCCTCGCCGCACGTGCGCGGGCGGCGGCGGCGCTGGGGTGCCGTCTGATCGTCGCCGAGACCGGCGCCGAGACCGACGGCACGCACAACTCCTCCCTGCACAACATGCTCCGCCTCGGCTTCACGGTGGCCTACGAGCGGCGCAACTGGCTCTGGCAGCCGCAGGGCTGAGGGCCCCTGGCCGCCGCCCGGGTCAGTTCACGCCCGCGCTGAGCTTCCCGAACAGACGGTTCGCGGCGGGTGAGTCGAAGACGCGGCGGAGTTCGGCGCGGGCGATCTGCTTGCGGAACTCGGCCTCGTGCGAGGCGTCGCCCGCGTTGTGCGTGATCTCGGTGATCCAGGAGGCGAACGCCTGGTAGTTCCAGACGTGGCGCAGGCAGGTCTCGGAGTAGGCGTCGAGCAGCGCGCCGTCGCCGTCGTGGGCCTGCCGGACGAGGGCGCGGGCGAACACCTCCGCGTCGTGGAGGGCGAGGTTGATGCCCTTCGCGCTCATCGGCGGCACGATGTGCGCCGCGTCGCCGAGCAGGTAGAGCCTGCCGTGGCGCATCGGTTCGTACACGACGCTCCTGAGGGGCACGAGCCGCTTCTCGGCGATCGGGCCGCTCGACACCGGGGTGCCGAACCTGGCGGTCAGCTCGCTCCACACCCGCCCGTCGGGCCACTGCTCCAGCGTGTCGTCCGCCGCGCACTGGAGGTAGAGGCGGCTGGCGTGCGCGCCGCGCGGGATCACTCCCGCCAGGCCGCGCGGGTGGATCGCCATGCCCGAGGGGGCGGCCGGCACCCGGGCGAGGACGCTCAGCCAGGAGTAGCCGTACCCGTGGGAGTAGCGGGTGAGCGCGCCGGCGGGGACCGCGGCGCGGCTGACGCCCCGGTCGCCGTCGCAACCCGCGCTGTAGTCGCAGGTGAGGGTGTGCGGGATGCCGGAGGGGTCCCGGTATCCGACGGTGGGGTGCTCACCGTCGGGGTTGTCGAGGGCGACGTCGGCGGCCTCGTACCTGTACGACAGCAGGCGCGTGGCCAGGGACCGCGGGCCGCCGGGGCGCAGGGGCCCGCGCCGGGGTGTGGTGTGGTCTGCTGGGCGGACGACAGGGCAAGCGCCCGGCCCGGGGCTTCCCGTGTCCGGCCGGGGCGGAAGGGACACGCGTGCCGCTCGCTCTCGAAGACCGCCTGGCCATCGCCGGACTCGTCGCGCTCCACGGCCATCTCGTGGACGAGGGCCTCCTCGACAAGGCTCGGCGAGGTGTTCACGCGGGACGTCGTCTACGAACTCGCCGACTCCGGCCGGGATCCGCTCGTCGGGGTGGCGGCCGTGGCGGCGGCGGCCGCCGCCCTCGGGGACGCCAACCCGGTGGCGCACCACGTCACCGACGTCGTCGTCACCGAGGCGGCGGACGGCAGCGCACGGGTCCGCTCCAAGGGCCTGGCCGTCAGGGCGGACGGCTCCTGCGGCTCCGTCTCGTACGACGACACCGCGGTCCGCACCGGCGACGGCTGGCGGATCAGCCGCCGCACCGTGTCGGCCCGCCGCACCCCGCTCAGCGGACCGCCCGCGCCGCCTGCTCCGGGGCGGTGAGGGCGGGCGGGTCAGGGAAGCGGGGGCGCGGGAGGGTGCCGGGCGCGGCGGCGGGTGCCACCGTCCTCGCGGTGAGCGCGTACCACGTGCCGTCGCAGTCCCTGGCCGTGAAGCAGCAGGCGGATTCCGCGGCGAGCGCGCGCACCGCCGCCTCCTGCGCGGTCAGGCTGTCAGCCCACGCCCTGAGTTCGGCGGGCGCGTCCGGCCCCGCGCCGGGCGCGGGCCCAAGAGCGCCGGCCGGGGCCCACAGGACGCCCGGGGCGGGGTCGAGGGCGTCCGCCAGCCACCGCGCCCGGTGCCGCAGCCACCGGAGTGCGAGGCGGTGGGACCTGGTGACGGCCCCACCGAGGTAGACGACCCGTGTCGAGTCGCCCGCGCAGACCTCGGCGAGACATCCGGCGCCGATGCAAAACCCGCTCACGGCGTCACCCGCCGGAGCCCGTTGCGCAGCCCGTTCTCCTCGGTCACCCGGGCGCGCAGCCGCCGCAACAGCGCGGAGTCCGCGTCGGGCGCCGCGGGTTCGCCGTCCGGGTCCCGCCCCGGCCCCCCGGCCCGCCGGGACCCGGCCGCTCCCCCGGTTCCGCCGCCCCCGCCCCCTCCGCCACGGCAGCGCGCGCAGGCGCAGGGCGGGAAGCGCAGCGGGTTGAACTCGGCCTCCCCCGGGGTGGATTCGGGCCCCGGTCCCGGCCCGGTCACACCGCCCCCCGCGCGGGGCGGTCCGCCGCGCGCGCCGTGCCGTACCCGCCGTCCGCCCCGCCCCCGGTCGCACCGTCCGCACGGACCGTTCCGCTCACACGGCCCACACCCTCCCCACGGACGGTGACGTCCGCGCACCCCGTCGCGGCGCGATGGCGGCGCAGCAGGACCCGGCAGTCCGTCGCCCTGCTGTGGTCGCGCTGGGCGTTGGCGACCGCCTCGGCGAGCCTGAGTTCCCCGCAGGTCCTGCATCCGTGGGCCGGTGGACGCGGGGGCGTCCCGCCGTCCGGGAGACCGTCGTTCGGGCACATGGCTGTTCCTCTCCGTAGTCGTTCCACCACCAGGAGGCCCCAGCCTGAGGTACCGTCTATTACAGTTCAACGTGTCAGTTAAGAGTGAGGGCATGGTGACCTGGCCATGAACGTCAAGGAGTTAAAGCCGGAGAGCTCGCTGCGGGCCGCCTTCGGGGCGTATCTGCGCAGATCGAGGCGGGAGTTCGGGTGGCGGCAGGAGGATCTCGGGGCGCGCATGGGTTATGCGAGCACCCATGTCTCGGCCGTGGAAACTGCTCGCAAACCTCCTACTCTGCGGTTCGCGCGCAGCGCCGATCAGGCGTTCGGCACGGAGGACGTGTTCGAGCGCCGGTGGCGCGAGATGCGGCACGGGGTGCTGCTCGAAGGCTTCCCCGAGTACGTCGGGTACGAGGGCAGGGCGGCGGAGATCCGGCTGTTCCAGATCGGGATCATCCCCGGCCTGCTCCAGACCCAGGGGTACGCGAGGACGCTCGCGGACAGCGCCGTGCGGCGGGGCGCCATCCCGCCGGGGCAGGCGGACGAGCGCGTGCTGATCCTGGCGGAGCGCCAGGCGGCCCTGGTGCGGCCCAGGCCGCCCATGGTGATGGTGGTGCTGGACGAGAGCTGCGTCCGCCGCCCCGTCGGCGGCCCCGAGGTCATGGCGGAGCAGCTGCGGGCACTCGTCGAGTTCGCCGCGCTGCCCAACACCGTGCTCCAGATCGCGCCGTACGCGCTGGGCGAGCGCCGCACGCTCGACCTGCCGGTCAACCTCCTGACCATGGCGGACCGCACCCTCGCCGCCTACGCGGAGGCCCAGACGCAGGGCCACTTCGACCGGGAGATGACGCTCGTCGCCCCCCTGCTGACGGCCTACCATCAGCTACAGGCCGAGGCGCTGTCCCAGGCGGCGTCCGTGGCGATGATCGAGCAGGCGATGAAAGGGATGTCCCGTGACGACTGAGCCCCGCTGGCACAAGTCCTCCTACAGCAACAACGGCGGCGACTGCGTCGAGATCGCGGCGAACCTCGCCGCAGCGCACGGCATCGTCCCCGTACGCGACTCCAAGAACCCGGAGGGCCCCGCCCTCGCCCTCCCCGCCGCCGCCTTCACGGCGTTCCTGGCGGACCTCAAGTCGGGCGAGGCGCACACCCGCTGACCGCGCGCCGACGGTCCCGCCGCTCTCCCCTGCAACGGGTGTGCGCGGTGGGGCCGGGCGCGTCGTCTAGCACGGCGGGGCCGCCGGGCGTTCCTGCCCCTCGGCGCCCTCCGCGCCGTCCAGCTCAGGCTTCGGCGGCGGGGACTTGGCAGGGAACGGGTCGGGCCGCAGCGCCGCGCCGAGGCCCGTGCCGCCGAGCGAGCCGCCCGTACCGAGCCCCGGAACGAGCCTGCGCGGGCCCGCCAGCAGGTGGGTGAGCGCGAAGCCCGCCGCGACGACGGTCGCGCCGCCGGCCGCGTCGAGGACCCAGTGGTTGCCGGTCGCGATGATCGCGGAGAGCGTGAACAGCGGGTCGAGCAGGGCGATCAGCTTCATCCACAGCTTCGGCGCGAGCACCACCACCGTCACGCCGCACCACAGCGACCAGCCGAAGTGCAGCGACGGCATCGCCGCGTACTGGTTGGTGACGGCGGTCATCGCGCCGTAGCTCGGGTGCGCGAGGTCCTGCGGGCCGTGCACGGTGTCGATGAAGCCGAGCCCCGGCATCAGCCGCGGCGGGGCGAGCGGGAAGAACCAGAAGCCGGCCAGCGCGAGGAGCGTCGCGAAGGAGAGGGAGGCGCGGGCCCAGCGGTAGTCGGCGGGGCTGCGCCAGAACAGGACGGCGAGGATCGCCAGCGGGAACGCGAAGTGGAACGTCTCGTAGTAGAAGTCGAAGAAGTCGCGGAGCCAGCCGACGTGGACGACGGCGTGGTTGGCCCAGTGCTCCATGTCGATGTGGAGGGCGCGTTCAAGGCCGTGGACCTCCCGGCCGTGGGCCTCGGCCGTCGCGGGGTCGGCGGCGGCCGCGAGCCTGATCCACGAGTAGGCGGAGTAGCCGACACGGATCACGAGCAGTTCGAGCACCAGGTTGGGGCGGCCCGCCACCCGGCGCCACACCGGTGCGGCGAGCGGGACCCGGCGCAGGCGCGAGGGCACCGGCCGCGCGTGATCGGTCGGCACGGGTCTGTCGAAGTACGGGGACGTGCGGGACAGGAACGGCACGGCGCAGGCGGCGGCCAGCGCGGCCAGCAGCGGCACGTTGTCCCGTACGGGCGCGAGCACGCCCATGTTGGGCAGCAGGACCGTGCCGGGCAGGGTCATCACGAGGACCACGACGACCGGCCAGACGTACCGGTCCCTGGCCCGCTTGCCGACCCGGCCGGCGAGGGCGAGCAGTATCCACATCAGCTGGTACTGCCAGGCGGTCGGCGACACCGCGACGGCGACGCAGCCGGTGACCGCGACGGCCAGCAGCAGCTGCCCGTCCCGCGCGTACCGCACGGCGCGCCGCAGCCCGGTCCAGACGACGGCGGCGGCGAGCACCCCGGCGAGCGCGCTGCCCCATGCGCCGTGCAGCCCGAGGCGGAGCAGGGCGCCGTGCAGCGACTGGTTGGCGAGGCCGGAGGCCGACTCGCCGAGCCCGATCCCGGCGAGGTGGTGCACCCAGTACGTGGTGGAGTCGGCGGGCAGGACGGCCCACGCGAGCGCCGAACACCCCGCGAAGGCCGCCACCGACGTCACGGCGGCGCGTCTGCGCCCCGTCAGCCACAGCAGCGGCGCGAACAGCAGCACGGCCGGCTGGAGGGCGGCGCCGAGGCCGACGAGCAGCCCGGCGAACCGCTCGCCGCGCACGACGAAGCAGCCGAGCAGGACGAGCAGGACCGGGATGATGCTGGTCTGGCCGAGGTGGAAGCTGTTGCGCACGGGCAGCGAGACCATCAGCAGGCTGATGGCGACGGGGGCCGCGGGCACCGGCAGCCGGCCGGGCAGGGCACGCGCGGCGATCACTCCGACCGCCGCGACGAGGAGCAGCGTGCCGAGGGTCCAGGTGACGCCGAGGGCCTCCTCGGCGGAGCGGGCGAGCGGTTTGAGGACGAGGCCGGCGAAGGGCGTGCCGGTGAAGGTCGAGCCGTGGCCGTAGAGGGAGCCGGTGACATGAAGGACGCCGCCGGGGCCCGTCCAGGTCTCCAGGTCGGTCAGGCGCCTGCCCGGCGGCTTGCCGAGCACGGCGGCCGCCTGGCGCGCCGCGAGCGTCGCGGTGATGGCCCACAGGAGTCCGTGGGCCGCGAGCAGCCCGCTGCTCACCCCTCTCGGCGCCGTACCGTCCCGGACACTGCCCTCCGCGTTCGCCACGTCCCGACGACCTTCCTCTCCGCCCGAAACCGCCATCATTGCGCCCCTTGAGGCACAGAGCCTGGCACTGTCCCCTCCGGGAGACTCAGGCAACCCCCTCTTCGCCTGCCTGTCATCCCCGTTTTGGACGCAACGGCACAGACCGCGCCAAGGTGCCGCAGGGGCTTGACACCGGTTCACCGGTTCGTAACCTGCCCAGACTTCTATTGTCACGAACACGTCATCCAGGGTGCTTCCCCCGAAGGCCGTGTGCGGGGGTGGGCCCGCGCACACGACGACGGGCGGCGGACCGGAGTCCGCCGCCCGCCTGCCTTCGTCCGCCGCCCGTCTGCCTTCCGTTCCGTTTTCGTACGCGCCCCCGCCGGCCCCGACCCGGGTGCCCGCCTTGGGCCCCGACCTCAGAGCGCGAGCAGCCGCTCCGTCGTCTCGCGGTAGGTGCGCAGGGCCTGGCGCAGCCGTTCCGTGTCGGCGCCGGTGGGCCCGTCCTGCGTGCCGCCCTGCGTGCCGTCCTGCCAGGAGGCGCGCAGCGCGCGCGGACGCTCGTCGAGCGCCGCCGACAGCCGCTTCGCGGTCTCCTCAAGTACGCGCGCCGCCTCCTCGACCGAACCTCCCGGGTCGTCCACGAAGTGCGTCAGCGCGCCCTGGAGGCGCCGCCCGAACTCCTCGCTCTCGGCGCGCGGCAGCAGCCGCCCCTCGGCGACCGCCGCGACGGACCGCTCCCCTCCCGCGACACGCTCAGCACCGGCCCGCCCCAC
>NZ_BAABEP010000054.1:0-40823 GCF_039540215.1 Streptomyces tremellae | reverse complement strand
CCTTGATCTACGAGGTGTTGGCTCCCGACGAGCTGCAGCCAGGACCCCGGCGGCCACCGCCGCGAGCGCCAGCGGCGCGGGCCGCCCGCGCCGCGCCCCCGCGCGCCGGACACCGTCCCCGCGCCCCTCAGGTTCCCCTGTACCGCTCACCGCTGCCCTCCTCAGGCCGGCCGTCCGTCCGCGGCCCGTACACCGGCGCGTACGTCCACGGTCGACGCTGGGACGCGGCCGCCCGCCGCCCGGTTCCGCGCGGCGGACCTCCCGGCACGGCACGGGCACCGCAGCCGTCAGGCCCCGTACTCGGCCATCCGCGCGACCAGCAGCACCGACGCCGGGTCGACCCGCACGCGCGAGGTCCGCACGGGCGCGTCCTGCGGGACCGGCCCCGCGGGCCGCGCCGCCCAGCGCGCCGCCATCCTGGCGCAGTCGCCCCGCAGTTCCGCGAGGCACGCCCAGGGCTCGACGCCCACATCGCCGCCCGGCCGGATTCCTCGCACACCCTGAGTCGTCATGGACTCACGGTACGCACCGTGGGCGTACCGGGCGAAACCGGGCACTCCCGCGATTTCCGGCCGGTACCCCCGGGCCTCTCCCGCACGCCGCGCGCGGATGGCGGTAGCGTGAAGCGCCCACCGTTCGTGACCCCCAGGAGCGTTCACGCCGTGCGAATCGCGATCTCCGGCTCCATCGCCACCGACCACCTGATGACCTTCCCGGGACGGTTCTCCGACCAGCTCGTCGCCGACCAGCTCCACACGGTCTCCCTGTCGTTCCTCGTCGACAACCTCGACGTGCGCAGGGGTGGCGTCGCTCCCAACATCTGCTTCGGCATGGGCCAGCTCGGCCTGCGGCCCATCCTCGTCGGCGCGGCGGGCGAGGACTTCGACGAGTACCGCGCCTGGCTGGAGCGGCACGGCGTCGACACCGCCTCCGTCCACATCTCCGACCATCTGCACACCGCGCGCTTCGTGTGCACCACGGACACCGACCACAACCAGATCGGGTCCTTCTACACCGGCGCCATGAGCGAGGCGCGGCTCATCGAGATCCAGCACGTCGCCGACCGTGTCGGCGGCCTCGACCTGGTGCTGATCGGCGCCGACGACCCCGAGGCGATGCTCCGGCACACCGAGGAGTGCCGCACCCGCGGCATCCCGTTCGCCGCCGACTTCTCCCAGCAGATCGCCCGCATGGAGGGCGACGACATCCGCGCCCTCCTCGAAGGCGCCACCTACCTCTTCTCCAACGAGTACGAGAAGGGCCTCATCGAGGCCAAGACCGGCTGGACCGACGCCGAGATCCTCAGCCGCGTCGGGTACCGCATCACCACCCTCGGCAAGAACGGCGCCCGCGTCGAGAAGGCGGGGCACCCCGCCGTCGAGGTCGGCTGCGCCCAGGAGGAGACCAAGGCCGACCCGACCGGCGTCGGCGACGCCTTCCGCGCAGGCTTCCTCGCGGGCCTGTCCTGGGGCGTCCCGATGGAGCGCGCCGCCCAGATCGGCTGCATGCTGGCGACGCTCGCCATCGAGACCGTCGGCACCCAGGAGTACACGCTGGCGCGCCACCACTTCATGGAGCGCTTCACCAAGGCGTACGGCCACGACGCCGCCACCGAGGTCCAGGCGCACCTGGCCGCCTGACCCTCCGCGCCCGGCGGTTCACGACAGCCGGCGGACCACGTACGCGACACCGCGGTCCGCCGGCCGTTCGCCCAGGTACTCCTGCCCCCGCATCCCGCACCACGCGGGGATGTCGAGGCGGGCCGCCTCGTCGTCCGAGAGCACGGCGACCGTCCCGCCCACCGGCACCCGGCCGAAGACCTTCGCCAGCTCGATCACCGGGATCGGGCACCGCCTGCCCAGCGCGTCCACCACCAGTTCCCCGGTGGGCCCGGGGGCCGCCGCGGGCTCCGGGGGCTCGGGGGACTCAGCGGCAGCGGCAGCCGGGGCCCGGGACCCAGGGGACCCAGGGGAAGCGGCAGCCGGGGCCGCGAGCCGCGCCCGCACCGCGGCGACCGCGCCGGGCAGCACCGCGAGGAACCGCTCCACGTCCGCCCGCCCGGTGCCGCAGGGCAGCGACACCCGTACGTTGCCCTCCGACAGCACGCCCATCGCGCGCAGCACATGGCTCGGCGTCAGCGTGTCGCTCGTGCATGAGGAACCGGACGACACCGAGAAGTCCGCACGGTCGAGCTCGTGCAGCAGTGCCTCACCGTCGACATAGAGACACGAGAACGTCACCAGGTGCGGCAGCCGCGCCACCGGATCGCCCACCACCTCCACGTCGGGCACCAGCTCCGGCACCCGCGTCCTGACCAGGTCCACCAGCTCCGACAGGCGCCGCGCCTCGGCCTCCGCCTCCGTCCGCACGGCACGCAGCGACGCCACCGCAGCCACCACGGCGGGGATGTTGACGAAGCCGGGCGAGCGCCCCGACTCCCGCTCGTCGGCGGGCCCCCGCACCGCGTACCTGACCCCCTTGCGCACCGCGAGCAGCCCCACGCCCGCGGGCCCGCCCCACTTGTGCGCGCTCGCCGCAAGCAGCGACCAGGCGCCTTCCACCGGGCCCCAGCCCAGCGACTGCGCCGCGTCCACCAGCAGCGGCACCCCGCGTTCCCGGCAGACCTCGGCCACCTCGGCCACCGGCTGGACCGTGCCCACCTCGTGGTTGGCCGACTGGAGGCACGCGAGCGCCGTGTCCGCGCGCAGCGCCTCGCCGTACGCGGCCGGCGCCACCGCCCCGTACCGGTCGACCGGCACCTCCGTCAGCGAGCCCCCGGCGTCCGCCGCGGCCCGTGCCGCGTGCAGCACCGACGAGTGCTCGACCGCGGAGACCACCGCGTGCCCCCCGACACGCCGACGCCCGGACAGAGCCCCGGAGATTCCGGCGTGGACCGCGTGCGTCCCCGAAGGAGTGAAAACCAGCTCGTCCGCGCGACACCCCACGGCCTCCGCCGCGGCCTCCCGCGCCGCGTCGAGGAGCAGCGCGGCGCGCCGCCCCTCCCGGTAGAGGCGGGCGGGATCGGCCCACCCCTCGTCCAGGGACGCCTGCAGCGCCCGGCGGGCCACGGGGTGCAGCGGCGCTGAGGAGGCGGAGTCGAAGTAGGACACGCCGCGAGGCTAACCCGGACCCCCGCCGCCAGGGCCGGAAGGAGCGTCAGAAGCGGGGCCCGGCCAGGGGTTGAATCCCTTCGGGGACTCGGACGGCGCGTTGGGCACCCTCCCCGCGCGACGCCAAATAGCGTCCAGTAGGGTTTGGTCCGCATAAACATCAAACCCCTGCCCGTGACCGGGCCGGCGACGACCGAGACGGCCGCAGCCGGCCGCGCGGGCGAGACTCTCGGGAAGGCGCTACGTGAGTCCCAACGGCTCCGACCGCTCGTCGCGGCGCCCGATGCGGCGGAAGCTGCCGCAGGTGGTGCTGACCGCGGGCCTGATCATGGTGACCGCCACCGGTTGCTCTTACAAGGATTTCCCACGCCTTGGTCTACCGACTCCGGTCACGGAGCAGGGACCTCGGATCCTCTCCCTCTGGCAGGGATCGTGGGCGGCGGCGCTGGTGGTCGGCGTCCTCGTCTGGGGCCTGATCATCTGGAGCGTCATCTTCCACCGGCGCAGCCGCACGAAGGTGGAGGTGCCGCCGCAGACCCGGTACAACCTCCCCATCGAGATGCTGTACACGGTGGTGCCGCTGATCGTCGTATCGGTGTTCTTCTACTTCACCGCGCGCGACGAGTCCAAGCTCCTCGACCTGTCTCCCAAGCCCGCCCACACCATCAACGTGGTCGGCTACCAGTGGAGCTGGGCCTTCAACTACGTCGAGAACGTGGACGGCGACGACGCGACGGGTTCCAAGATCCCGAGCGAGCTCAGCGCCATCCCGGACAAGTTCACGAAGGCGTTCCCCAAGGGCGCCGAGGGTGTCTACGACGCCGGTGTGCCGGCCGAGCGCAACCCCCAGACCGGGAACCCCGGACCGACGCTCTGGCTCCCCAAGGGCCAGAAGGTCCGGTTCATCCTGACGTCGCGCGACGTCATCCATGACTTCTGGGTGCTGCCCTTCCTCATGAAGATGGACGTCATCCCCGGCCACACCAACTCCTTCGAGGTCACGCCGACCCAGGAAGGCACCTTCCGCGGCAAGTGCGCCGAGCTGTGCGGCGTGGACCACTCGCGGATGCTCTTCAACGTCAAGATCGTTTCTCCGGAGCGCTACGAGCAGCACCTGAAGGACCTGGCGAAGAAGGGCCAGAACGGCTACGTCCCGGCGGGCATCGCCCAGACGGGTCCGGCCAGGAACGCGGAGGACAAGACACTGTGAGCATCCTCAACGAACAACCCAAGGGTGCCGAGGACGCGTACGCGGACGAGCTGCCGGTGCGCAGCCGGCAGCCCGGAAACGTGGTCGTGAAGTGGGTGACCACGACCGACCACAAGACGATCGGGTCGCTCTACCTGATCACGTCGTTCGCGTTCTTCTGCATCGGCGGCCTGCTCGCCCTCGTGATGCGCGCGGAGCTGGCAAGGCCCGGTCTCCAGATCCTGTCGAACGAGCAGTTCAACCAGGCGTTCACGATGCACGGCACGATCATGCTGCTGATGTTCGCGACGCCGCTGTTCGCCGGCTTCGCGAACTGGATCATGCCGCTCCAGATCGGCGCGCCCGACGTGGCGTTCCCGAGGCTCAACGCCTTCGCGTACTGGCTGTACCTGTTCGGCTCGCTCATCGCCGTCGGCGGCTTCCTCACCCCCCAGGGTGCGGCCGACTTCGGCTGGTTCGCGTACTCGCCGCTGTCCAGCGCGGTCAACTCGCCGGGCGTCGGCGGCGACCTGTGGATCATGGGTCTCGCCTTCTCCGGCTTCGGTACGATCCTCGGCTCGGTCAACTTCATCACCACGATCATCTGCATGCGCGCGCCCGGCATGACGATGTTCCGGATGCCGATCTTCACCTGGAACGTGCTGCTGACCGGTGTGCTGGTCCTGCTCGCCTTCCCGGTGCTGGCCGCCGCCCTGTTCGCCCTGGAGGCCGACCGCAAGTTCGGGGCACACGTCTTCGACGCCGCCAACGGCGGGGCGCTGCTGTGGCAACACCTCTTCTGGTTCTTCGGCCATCCAGAGGTGTACATCATCGCGATCCCGTTCTTCGGCATCATCTCCGAGGTCATCCCGGTCTTCAGCCGCAAGCCGATGTTCGGCTACATCGGCCTGGTCGCCGCGACGATCTCCATCGCCGGCCTCTCCGTGACCGTGTGGGCGCACCACATGTACGTGACCGGCGGCGTGCTCCTGCCGTTCTTCTCCTTCATGACCTTCCTCATCGCGGTACCGACCGGTGTGAAGTTCTTCAACTGGATCGGCACCATGTGGAAGGGGTCGCTCTCCTTCGAGACCCCGATGCTCTGGTCGATCGGCTTCCTGATCACCTTCGCCTTCGGCGGCCTCACCGGCGTCATCCTGGCCTCGCCGCCGCTCGACTTCCACATCTCCGACTCGTACTTCGTGGTGGCGCACTTCCACTACGTGGTGTTCGGCACCGTGGTGTTCGCGATGTTCGCCGGATTCCACTTCTGGTGGCCCAAGTTCACCGGCAAGATGCTGGACGAGCGCCTCGGCAAGATCACGTTCTGGACGCTGTTCGTCGGCTTCCACGGCACGTTCCTCGTCCAGCACTGGCTGGGGGCCGAGGGCATGCCGCGGCGCTACGCGGACTACCTGGCGAGCGACGGCTTCACCACGCTGAACACGATCTCGACGATCAGCTCCTTCCTGCTCGGCCTGTCGATCCTGCCGTTCTTCTACAACGTCTGGAAGACCGCCAAGTACGGCAAGAAGGTCGAGGTCGACGACCCGTGGGGCTACGGACGTTCGCTGGAGTGGGCCACCTCGTGCCCGCCGCCGCGGCACAACTTCCTCACGCTGCCGCGCATCCGCTCCGAATCGCCGGCGTTCGACCTGCACCACCCGGAGATCGCGGCCCTGGACCAGCTCGCCCACGTCGAGGGTGACAAGGCCCTGGCCGGCAGCACCGGCAAGGAGGCCGGCAAGTGAAGATCCAAGGTCGGCTCTTTCTCTGGCTGAGCCTTTTCGTCCTCGTCGTCGCGATCGTCTACGGCTACTGGTCGCGCGAGACCGTCGGCACAGTGGCGCTGTTCCTGGCCTTCGGCCTGGCGCTGATGATCGGCTTCTACCTGTCCTTCACGGCCCGCCGCATGGACGAGCTGGCGCAGGACGACAAGGAGGCCGACGTCGCGGACGAGGCCGGCGAGGTCGGGTTCTTCTCCCCGCACAGCTGGGCCCCCGTCTCGCTGAGCATCGGCGGCGCGCTCGCCTTCACCTCCGTCGCGCTCGGCTGGTGGCTGCTGTACTTCTCGGCGCCGCTCATCATGCTCGGCCTGTGGGGCTGGGTCTTCGAGTACTACCGCGGTGAGAACCGCAACCAGTAGCACAGAGCGGTACGGCGAGGGGCCCGGACACTCCGACACGGAGGTCCGGGTCCCTCTTTTGCCTCACCCGTCGCGCCGGGGGTGACGAAGCTTCATACCGTGAGGCCATGAACGACACGCCTCGCTACCGCACCGTTGCCGGCTGCGCCCTGCTGCTCGCGTCCCTCGGGGCGGGCGCCGCGGCGTGCGGCGGCACCGACAGCGGGAAACTGTCCACGCATCCCTACGACGCGGCCGACCAGGTCTCGTTCGGGACGGCAGGCCACGACAAGAAGCCGGTGGCCCTGAACAAGCCCCTGGAGATCACCGCGAAGGACGGCGACGGACGGATCACCGACGTCACCGCCGTCGACACCGCGGGCCACCACCTGGCGGGCGAACTCGCCGCGGACGGCCTGCGGTGGCACTCCACCGCGCCGCTCACCGCGGGCACCCGCTACACCGTGCGGGTCGCCACGGAGAACGACGACGGCAAGCCCGGTGGCCGCACCCTCACCTTCGACACCGCGCCCCCGCCCTCCAGCAAGCAGCTGAAGGTCACCTTCGGGCCCGAGAGCGGCGAGTACGGCGTGGGCGAGCCGATCACCGCGAAGCTCAGCGCCCCGGTGAAGTCGCAGGCCGCGCGCGCCGTCGTGGAGCGCTCCCTCAAGGTCACCTCCGTACCCGCGACCGAGGGCTCCTGGTACTGGGTCGACTCCACCCATCTGCACTACCGGCCGCAGCAGTACTGGCCGAGCCACGCCAGCATCAGGGCGACGAGCAACCTCGGCGGCGTGAAGGTCGAGGGCAAGCTCTACGGCGCTGCGTCCAAGCCCCTCAGCATCACCACGGGCGAGCGCCTGATCGCCGTCACCGACGCGGCGGAGCACCGGATGAAGGTGTACCGGGACGGCAAGGAGATCAACGACCTGCCGGTCACCACAGGCAAGCCGGGCTTCGAGACCCGCGACGGCATCAAGGTCGTCCTGGAGAAGCAGTCGTTCGTCCAGATGAAGAGTTCCACCGTGGGCATCGCCGCGGGCAGCTCCGACTCGTACGACCTGCCGGTGCACTGGGCCACCCGGGTGACGTGGAGCGGTGAGTACGTGCACGCCGCGCCCTGGTCGGTGGGTTCACAGGGCGCCGCCAACGTCAGCCACGGCTGTGTCGGCATGTCGACCGACGACGCCGAGTGGTTCTTCGACACGGTGCGCCCCGGCGACATCGTGCAGGTCGTCAACAGCGGCGGTGACGAGATGGAGCCGTTCGGCAACGGCTTCGGCGACTGGAACCTCGACTGGAAGAAGTGGCAGAAGGGCTCCGCGATACAGGGGGGCGGGTCCGCCACCGGCGACAAGAGCGCCGTCAACTCCTCGCAGAACGTCGTCCAGGCGTCGCGTCTGCGCCCCGCGGTCTGACCCGCGGTCGGCGCGGCGCACGCCGTGCGGGGGACAGCACGGTGCCGCCCCTGAGCCCTGTGAGAGGGCTCAGGGGCGGCACCGGCGCGTCAGCGGGACGGCGGGGACTCGGGCATCAGGAGCGGGACGGCGCGGACTCAGGCGTCCACGGCGAGCCTGCGGCGCAGCAGCGAGGCGAGCGCCTCCGCCAGGTCCACGGGTTCCACCGGAAGAGTGACAGCCGCGTCGGCGCGGCTCCACGTCGCGAGCCAGGAGTCCTGCGGCCTGCCGATCAGCAGCAGCACGGGCGGGCAGCGGAAGACCTCGTCCTTGATCTGCCGGCACACGCCCATGCCGCCCGCGGGGGCGGTCTCCCCGTCCAGTACGCAGACGTCCACACCGCCCCGGTCGAGGGCGTCCAGCACGGCGGGCAGTGTCGCGCATTCGAGGAACTCGACCTCCGGCACATCGGCGGCGGGCCTGCGCCCCGCGGCCAGCCGGACCTGCTCGCGGGTGTTGGCGTCGTCGCTGTAGACAAGCACGGTGGCGGTCGGCCGCATTGTTCCTCCATGGTTTGAGGCGTCTGCGAGGGCCCGCGACGGGTCGCCCGCCGTCGGACCGATGCGCCGGATGCTACTCCGTCCCACGCCCCGTCAGCACCGGTGCGGACGGCTGTTGACTGAGCCGTTCGGGCTGGACACAGGCCATAGACACACCGAACGGGACCCCCGGGAGTGAGGGCGGGATAAGCGACCGACATAATGTCGGTCGTGGCGACAGCAACGACAGTAGAAACCGGGCCCGCGCACCCGACGGTCAATCGGCCGAACCTCACCAGCGTCGGAACGATCATCTGGTTGAGTTCCGAGCTGATGTTCTTCGCGGCCCTCTTCGCGATGTACTTCACCCTGCGTTCGGTGACGGGCGAGGCCCACTGGCACTCCATGGCCTCGCACCTGAACGTCCCGTTCTCCGCGGGCAACACCACGATCCTGGTGCTCTCCTCCCTCACCTGCCAGCTCGGCGTGTTCGCCGCGGAGCGCGGTGACGTGAAGAAGCTCAGGGCCTGGTTCGTGGTCACGTTCGTCATGGGTGCGATCTTCATCGGCGGCCAGATCTTCGAGTACACGAACCTGGTCAAGGAGGACGGCATCTCGCTCTCCTCCGACCCGTACGGTTCGGTGTTCTACCTGACCACCGGCTTCCACGGCATGCACGTGACGGGCGGCCTCATCGCCTTCCTGTTCGTGCTCGGCCGTACGTACGTGGCCAAGAGATTCACCCACGAGCAGGCTACGGCCGCCATCGTCGTGTCCTACTACTGGCACTTCGTCGATGTCGTCTGGATCGGCCTTTTCGCCACGATCTACCTGATCAAGTAGCGGGCATCGCGCCCGACGCGCTCGCACACACTCCAGAAGCACCGACGCAGAAGATCCTGACACCGGGGTAATCCGTGAAAAAGCTCTCCGCACGACGACGCCACCCGCTGGCGGCGGTCGTCGTCCTACTCCTCGCGCTGGCGGCCACAGGGGGGCTGTACGCCGCGTTCGCGCCCGCGGACAAGGCGCAAGCTGACACTTCCGCCCAGTCCCTCGCCATCGACGAGGGCAAGAAGCTGTACGACGTCGGCTGTGCCAGCTGCCACGGAACCGGTGGTCAGGGCAGCTCCGACGGCCCCAGCCTGGTCGGCGTGGGCGCCGCGGCCGTGGACTTCCAGGTCGGCACGGGCCGCATGCCCGCCCAGCAGCCCGGCCCGCAGATCGAGAAGAAGAAGGTCCAGTACTCGCAGGGGCAGATCGACCAGCTCGCCGCGTACGTCGCCTCGCTCGGCGCCGGGCCGAACGTCCCGACCTCGCAGGAGTACAACCCCGCAGGATCGGACGTCGCCAAGGGCGGCGAACTCTTCCGCACGAACTGCACCCAGTGCCACAACTTCAGCGGTGAGGGCGGCGCGCTGACGAACGGCAAGTTCGCGCCCAACCTCGAAGGCGTCTCGGCGAAGCACATCTACGAGGCCATGCAGACCGGCCCGCAGAACATGCCGTCCTTCCCGGACACGACGATGCCGACGAAGCAGAAGCAGGAGATCATCGCCTACATCAAGACGGTCAACGGCTCGCAGTCCGCGTCGCCGGGCGGTCTGAAGCTCGGCGGCCTCGGCCCCGTCAGTGAGGGCCTGTTCGCCTGGATCTTCGGTCTGGGCGCCCTCATCGCCGTCGCCGTCTGGATCGCGGCCCACACCGCTAAGGCCAAGAAGTCATGAGCACCCACGACACCCCCTCAGAAGCGCACCTGCCGAGCGAGCAGGCGCACGGCCCCCTCGCCCGCGGTGAAGAGGACCCGTTCGCGGACCCGGGGCTCCCCCCGCACCTGCCGCGCATCCAGGACATCGACGAGCGGGCCGCCAAGCGGTCCGAGCGCACCGTCGCCTTCCTGTTCGTCCTCTCGATGCTGGCCACCGTGGCGTTCATCGCCTCGTACGTGGCGTTCCCGGTCGACAAGATCGTCTACATCTTCCCGTTCGGGCACGTCAGCATCCTGAACTTCGCCCTGGGCATCACGCTCGGCATCGCGCTGTTCTGCATCGGCGCGGGCGCCGTGCACTGGGCCAGGACCCTGATGTCGGACCGCGAGGTCCCCGACGACCGGCACGCCATCGAGGCGCCGCCCGAGGTCCGCGCAAAGGTGATGCAGGACTTCGCCGACGGCGCCGCGGAGTCCGGCTTCGGCCGCCGCAAGCTGGTGCGCAACACCCTGTTCGGCGCCATGGCGCTCGTCCCGCTCTCCGGCGTGATGCTTCTGCGCGACCTCGGTCCGCTGCCGGAGAAGAAGCTGCGCTCCACCATGTGGGCCAAGGGCAAGCAGCTCATCAACATGAACACGATGCAGCCGCTGCGCCCCGAGGACGTCTCCGTGGGCTCGCTCACCTTCGCCATGCCCGACGGGCTGAAGGAGGACAGCGAGGACTTCCAGGAGCAGATCGCCAAGGCGGCCCTGATGATCGTCCGCATCCAGCCGGACGAGATCAAGGACAAGCGCGAGCTGGACTGGTCCCACCAGGGCATCGTGGCCTACTCGAAGATCTGCACCCACGTCGGCTGCCCCATCAGCCTCTACGAGCAGCAGACGCACCACGTTCTGTGCCCGTGCCACCAGTCCACCTTCGACCTCTCCGACGGCGCCAAGGTCATCTTCGGCCCGGCCGGCCACCCCCTCCCGCAGCTGCGGATCGGTGTGAACAGCCAGGGCAACCTGGAGGCGCTCGGCGACTTCGACCAGCCCGTCGGTCCTGCCTTCTGGGAGCGCGGATGAGTACTCCGAGCGACGACAACCGCCAGGTACCCGCGGGCGAGCGCCTCGCGGACTGGGCGGACGGCCGGCTGGGGATCTACTCCCTGGCCAAGGCCAACATGCGCAAGATCTTCCCGGACCACTGGTCCTTCATGCTCGGTGAGGTCTCGCTCTACAGCTTCATCATCATCATCCTCACGGGTGTGTACCTGACGCTGTTCTTCCACCCGTCGATGAACGAGGTGGTCTACCACGGCAGTTACGTCCCGCTGCAGGGCATCCGGATGTCCGAGGCCTTCAGCTCTACGCTGAACATCAGCTTCGACGTCCGCGGCGGCCTGCTGATCCGGCAGATCCACCACTGGGCCGCGCTCATCTTCCTCGCGGCGATGTTCGTGCACATGATGCGCGTGTTCTTCACCGGCGCGTTCCGCAAGCCGCGCGAGGTCAACTGGCTGTTCGGCTTCCTGCTGTTCGTCCTGGGCATGTTCACCGGCTTCACCGGCTACTCGCTCCCCGACGACCTGCTCTCCGGCACTGGTGTCCGCTTCATGGAGGGCGCGATCCTGTCCGTGCCGATCGTCGGCACGTACCTGTCGATGTTCCTCTACGGCGGCGAGTTCCCCGGCGGCGACTTCGTCGCCCGGTTCTACTCGGTCCACATCCTCCTGCTGCCCGGCATCATGCTGGGGCTGGTGGCGGCCCACCTGATCCTGGTCTTCTACCACAAGCACACGCAGTTCGCGGGCCCCGGCCGCACCGAGAAGAACGTCGTCGGCATGCCGCTGCTGCCGATCTACATGGCCAAGGCCGGCGGCTTCTTCTTCCTGGTCTTCGGCCTGATCGCGATCGTCGCCGCGATCGCCACGATCAACCCGATCTGGGCGATCGGGCCCTACCGGCCCGACCAGGTGTCGACCGGCGCCCAGCCGGACTGGTACATGGGCTTCTCCGAGGGCCTGATCCGTGTGATGCCGGGCTGGGAGATCAACTTCGCGGGCCACACGCTGGTCCTCGGCGTCTTCATCCCGCTGGTGATCTTCCCGCTGGTGCTCGCCGCGATCGCGGTCTACCCGTTCATCGAGGCCTGGGTCACCGGGGACAAGCGCGAGCACCACATCGCGGACCGGCCGCGCAACGCGCCGACCCGCACCGGCTTCGGTGCCGCGTGGATCTCCTGGTACTTCGTCCTGCTCGTCGGTGGCGGCAACGACCTCTGGGCCACGCACTTCCACCTGTCGATCAACGCGATCACCTGGTTCGTGCGCGTGGCGTTCTTCGTCGTGCCTGTCCTCGTCTTCATCGTCACCAAGCGGGTCTGCATGGGCCTGCAGCGGCGCGACGCGGAGAAGGTCCTGCACGGGCGGGAGTCCGGCCTCATCAAGCGGCTGCCGCACGGCGAGTTCGTCGAGGTCCACACCCCGCTCGACCAGGCGGACCTCTTCAAGCTCACCGCGCACGAGCAGTACGAGCCGCTGGAGATCGGCGAGACCGTCGACGAGAACGGCGTACGGCGCAAGGTCGGCCGCGGCGAGAAGCTGCGGGCGCGCCTGAGCAAGGGCTACTACGGCGAGGGCAACCAGATCCCCAAGCCGACCGCAGAGGAGTACAAGGAGATCACCAGCGGCCACGGCCACCACTGATCCCGCACCACTGTCCGCCACGCACCGGGCCCCGGTCCGGTCCCCGCAAGGGGGCCGCGCCGGGGCCCGGCCGCGTGCGCGTCCCCGCGCCCGGCCCGGGGCCGCCCCGCCGATAGGCTGTCGCCCAGCGGCGGCGCGGCCCGCCGCCCGCCCCGGCAGGACGCCGGCGGACCCACTCACCCCAGGAGCGACCATGAGCGCTGTGACCCCCGCCGGAGGCGACACCGCGGCGGTCCCGTCCTGGCCGGGTGTGCTGAACGCGTTGCTGCGGGGCGAGGACCTCGACGCCGGGCAGACGGCCTGGGCGATGGACCGCATCATGAGCGGCGAGGCCACGAACGCGCAGATCGCGGGGTTCGCGGTGGCGCTGCGCGCCAAGGGCGAGACGGTCGAGGAGGTCACGGGCCTGGTCAGGGCGATGTACGAGCACGCCCGCACCATCGAGATCCCCGGCCGTACCGTCGACATCGTCGGCACCGGCGGCGACCTCGCGAAGACCGTCAACATCTCCACCATGGCCGCGGTCGTGGTGGCGGGCACCGGCGCGAAGGTCGTCAAGCACGGCAGCCGCGCCTCGTCGTCGCGGAGCGGCGCGTCGGACGTGCTGGAGAAGCTCGGCGTCAACCTGGACCTGAGCCCCGAGCGGGTGGCGGAGGTGGCCGACGAGGCCGGCATCACCTTCTGCTTCGCGGTCAGGTTCCATCCCGCGCTGCGGCACGCGGCGACCGCGCGCCGCGAGCTGGGCGCCCAGACGACGTTCAACATCCTGGGGCCGCTGACCAACCCGGCGCGGGTGCGCGCCCAGGCGGTCGGTGTCGCGGACGCGCGCATGGCGCCGATCGTCGCGGGCGTCCTCGCGGAGCGCGGCAACTCCGCGCTGGTCTTCCGCGGTGACGACGGCCTCGACGAGCTCACCACGACGGCGACGTCCCGGGTCTGGCGGGTACGGGAAGGGCGCGTGCGCGAGGAGCCCTTCGACCCGCGCTCCGTCGGCCTCGACATCGTGCCCGTCTCGGCGCTGCGCGGCCAGGACGCCTCGTACAACGCGGATGTCGCGCGCCGGCTGTTCGCGGGCGAGCGCGGCCCGGTGCGCGACGCGGTCCTGCTCAACGCCGCCGCGGCGCTCGTCGCCCTCGACCAGACCGACGACGCGCTCGACGTCCAGCTGGCCGCGGGCCTGGTCAGGGCCGCGGAGTCCGTCGACTCGGGCGCCGCAGCGCGGGCCCTGGCGGGCTGGGTCGCGGCCACCAACCGCTGAACCGCGCGCCCCCGTGACGCCCGCTCAGGCCGCCCGCCGGCCGCGGGCGGCACGGGGGACTTGCAGAGAACTCGTACGTGTGTGGCATACTCGCGGCCAAGGTCATGAGTGACAGCGACTACGGCCCCGGCCCGCTGTCCGGCAACCCTCCGTCCGTGGCGGGGTGCCCCGGGTGAAGACCAGGCCGTGGGCAGCGAGGTCCGCGGCAAGCGCGGGCCCTTAGTCTCCACTGGGGTCCAGGTCCTCAGAGGGAGCTGCCGTACCCATGCGAATGCGATAGGCGCAGAGCGCCCCTCCGTGTCCCCGCCGCCTCAGGCACACGTCTCGCACCCCAGAAGGCTTCGCCATGTCCGTACACCTGGATGCCCCCGTCACCCCCGCCCCGCTGCCCGTGCTCGGCACCGAGGTCTGCGCCCCGCTCGCCGACGGCACCGAGATCCCGTACGCCGCGCTCGACTACGCGGCGAGCGCACCCGCGCTGCGGCGCGTGTGGGAGGACGTCGCCGCGTACCTGCCGTACTACGGCAGCGTGCACCGCGGCGCCGGCCACCTCTCGCGGCTGTCCACCGACCTGTTCGAGGAGAGCAGGCGCACCGTCGCCGCCTTCCTCGGCTGCCGCCCCGACGACCGGGTCGTCTTCACCCGGTCCACCACCGACTCGCTGAACCTGCTGGCCACGTCGCTGCCCGAGGGGTGCGAGGTCTTCGTCTTCGAGACCGAGCACCACGCGGCGCTGCTGCCGTGGCAGCGCACCGCGTCCGTGACGTACCTCGACGCGCCGCGCTCGCCGGTCGCCGCTGTCGCCACGCTGGACGCGGCGCTCGCCGCCCGCGACACCGCGCGGCCCGCGCTGGTCTGTGTGACCGGCGCGTCCAATGTGACGGGCGAGCTGTGGCCGGTGCCCGAGCTGGCCGCCGCGGCGCACCGGCACGGCGCCCGGATCGTGCTGGACGCGGCGCAGCTGGTGCCGCACCTGCCGGTCGACGTGGCCGCGCTCGACGTGGACTGGGTCGCCTTCTCCGGCCACAAGCTGTACGCGCCGTTCGGCGCGGGTGTCCTCGCGGGCCGCGCGGACTGGCTGCGCGAGGCAGCGCCGTACCTCGCGGGCGGCGGCGCCACCCGGCGGGTCGCGCGGACCGCGGACGGCGGGGTGGAGACCGACTGGAACACCGACGACTCCCGGCACGAGGCGGGATCACCCAACGTGGTCGGCGCCTACGCCATCGCCTCCGCCTGCCGGGCGCTGGCCGAGGCCGGGTTCGAGAACCTCGCCGCGCGGGAGCAGCTGCTGCTCGGCCGGCTCGTCTCCGGCCTCGCCGAGCTGCCCCGGGTGCGGGTGCTGAGCCTGTTCGGCGAGGGCGCGCACCGGGTCGGCGTGGTGTCGTTCGTCGTCGAGGGATACGACAGCTCCGCCTTCGCCGCCGCGCTCTCCGACCGGTATGGGATCGGCGTGCGCGACGGGCTGTTCTGCGCGCACCCGCTGGTGCGGCTGCTGACCGGCGCGGCGGCGGGGGAGGGCGCGGGCTGCGGGGAGGGGCCGCTGAACGCGGTGCGGGTCAGCTTCGGCGCCGGCACGCCCGAGGAGCACATCGAGCGGTTCGTACGGGCCGTGCGCGAACTGACCGCCTGAGCGCGGTGGGGCCCGGGAGGGCTCAGGCGAGGAGGCCGACCCGGAAGGGCTCAGGCGTCGAGGCCGATCGAGAACGCCGTCTCCAGGTCGTGCTGGGAGTACGCGCGGAACGCGACGTGCGTGTCGGTCGCCTCGACGCCGGGGATCTTGCTGATCCGGCCGGGGATCACGTCCGCCAGGTCTTCGTGCTGCCCGACCCGCACCATCGCGATGAGGTCGTACGTGCCGGTGACGGAGAACACCTCGCTGACGGAGTCCAGCGTGGCGATCGACTCGGCGATCTCGGGGATCCGGTCGACACTGGTCTTGATGAGCACGATCGCGGTGATCACGGCTGACGTTCTCCCTCGGTGGCCACGGCTTGGCCGTTCACTCTACCGGGCCGCAGATAGCGCACGGCCGCGTAGGCGAAGCCGCAGGTGAACCCCACCAGGTGGGCCAGGTAGGCGACCTCGGGCCCGGCGCCCGCCGCGCCCTGGGCCTGCCGTTGGGCGAGCCACTGGAGCGCGAACCAGAACAGCAGCACGATCCACGCGGGAAAGCGCAGCGGCAGGAAGAAGAGGAACGGGAAGACGCTGGTCACCCGGGCCTTGGGGAAGAGGAACAGGAACGCCCCGAGCACCCCGGAGATCGCCCCGGAGGCGCCCACGAGCGTCTGCGAGCTGCCGGCGTTGGCCACGGCGTAGGCGGACATCGCCAGCGCGCCCACCACCAGGTAGAAGACGGCGAAGTGGAGCCGTCCCATGCGCTCCTCGGCCATCGTGCCGAAGACGTAGAGGAACAGCATGTTCCCCAGCAGGTGCAGCCAGTTCCCGTGCACGAACAGCGCGGTCAGCGGGGTGAGCAGCGCGTGCGGCGACCCGGAGGTCAGCTGGTCGGGGACGATGCCCCAGCGCTGGAAGTACGCGCTCTGCGCGGCCAGCAGCGCCTCGCCCTTCCCGTACGCGGGATCGAGGCCCGAC
Organism: Streptomyces tremellae; assembly: GCF_039540215.1. NCBI lineage: Bacteria > Bacillati > Actinomycetota > Actinomycetes > Kitasatosporales > Streptomycetaceae > Streptomyces > Streptomyces tremellae. Next base: position 24,215 of record NZ_BAABEP010000054.1, on the reverse strand, counting down.
ACTGGACTGACCAGGAAGGCCAGGCAGCACAGGCCGATCAGGGCACACGTCACCACGGGTCCGCGCACGGTCCGCCTTCTGCTCACCGACAGAGCATGACGCACCGGGACGGATCGGGGCGGACCGCCTCGCCGGATTGACAGGTTCCGGAGGGGGCGGAGGCCGTAGGGTTACGGGGCCGGGAGCGTTGCCGTGGCGACACGGGGCCGCCGGGAGACGGTCCACCAGGGGCCGTCCGGAAGGAGCATGAGGTAGTGGGGTGACGGATCGTGGAGCAGCCCGCGGGCGGGGCTGAGCCGACCGGTGCGGTGGACGGGAGCGGTGATGAGCCGCAGGAGGCGTTCGACCGGCCGCTGCCCGAAGGGGTGCGGCGCAAGGTCGTCGCGCTGGTCTCCGACGCCTTCGGCGGGCTGACCGTCGCGGAGCTGCCGGGCCAGCTGCGCCAGTACGCCCGGTTCACCCCGGCGCGGCGCGCCAGGTTCGGCGGCACCGCGATGGCCGCGGCCCTGGAGAGCGACCCCCTGTTCAGGCAGCGCGTCGGCGAGCGGTACGCCGAGGCGGAGCCCGAGCTCGCCGCCGCCGTCGCCGCGGGCTCGCCGCCCGCGGCCGCGGACCCGGTCGACATCGCCGCCGCCGCGTACGTACTGCGGCCGCCCGGATGGGTGAAGCTGGTGGTCGCGGCGGGCGAGGAGGCGGAGCGCGCGCACGCCGAGCGCGCGGACGACGAGGCGCGGCGCGAACTCGAACGGCTCCGGGAGGAGCTCGCCGCCGCGAAGACCCTGACCCGCACGGAGACCGAGCGGCTGCGGGAGGAGCTGGCCGCGGCCCGCAGGGAGACCGAGTCGCTCCACCGCAAGCTGCGCAGCGCGCTCAGCGACGTGAAGCGCGGCGAGGCGGCGCTGCGCAAGGCCACGGCCGAGACGGAGGCGGCGCGCGCCGAGGCGGCCGTGCAGGTGTCGGCCGCCGAGAGCGAGACCCGGCGGGTCCGCTCGCGCCTCACCGAGGCCGAGGCCGCCGTGGAGGCGGCGCGCCGCGCCTCCCGCGAGGGCCGCTCGGTGGAGGACATGCGGCTGCGGCTGCTGCTCGACACGGTCCTCGACGCCGCGCAGGGGCTGCGGCGCGAGCTGGCGCTGCCCCCGGCGGCGACCCGGCCCGCCGACACGGTCGACGCGGTGGAGCCGGGGCGGATGTCGCCCAAGGACGTGGCGGCGCGCGCCCTGTCCGCGACGGACCCCGCGCTCCTCGACCAACTGCTCGCGCTGCCGCAGGCGCACCTGCTGGTCGACGGCTACAACGTGACGAAGACCGGCTATCCGACCATGCCGCTGGACAAGCAGCGGCTCCGGCTGCTCGGCGGCCTCTCGATGCTCGCGGCGCAGAGCGGCGCCGAGGTGACGTGCGTCTTCGACGGCGCCGAGCTGGCCGCGCCCGTGCTGCTCGCGCCGCCGCGCGGGGTGCGGGTGCTGTTCTCCAAACCGGGTGTCACGGCCGACGAGCTGATCCGCCGGCTGGTACGGGCCGAGCCGCCGGGGCGGCCCGTGGTGGTGGTCTCCACCGACCGGGAGGTGGCCGACGGGGTCGCCGCCGCCGGGGCGCGGCCCGTCGCGTCCGCTCTGCTGCTGAAGCGGCTTTCGCGGTCCTGAATAACTCCTGCGTACAATGCCCGAATTGAAGGGTCACCCAGGGCAGCGGAAAGTCAGCTGACCATTACTGTCTGTGTAAAGTCCGTATTTTATGCCCTCCTGGCGAAGATTTTTGCCGTTGGGATTTGAACTGATCACGAGAAGGTCACTAGGGTCGGGTCGAACCTTCGCGCGGTTGATCGTCCACCCGGGGCGAACAGCGAAGGTGCCGCCGAATTCGCGTAGTTCAGCTCATACGGGGGAGCGGGCGCGCGGAGCCGGAGCCGGAGCAGTCCGCCGCGCGGCGGACTGCGCAGGTCCCAGCAGGCGGTTGAGGAAGAAGGAGCTCGCCTTCGTGGCGTCCCACCGTCGTCCCAAGCAGCCGAACCGCACCCGTGTCACGGTGCTCACCGCCACGGCCGCAGCCGCCGTCGCCCTCACCTCGCAGGCCGCGCACGCCGACCCGAAGCCGACGGGCAAGGACCTCAAGGCCGTCAAGTCGAAGGTCGACGACCTCTACCACCAGGCGGAGCAGGCGACGGAGAAGTACGACGGCGCGAAGGACCAGGAGTCCAAGCTCCAGAAGGACGTCGACAACCTCCAGGACAAGGTCGCCCGCGGTCAGGACGAGCTCAACACGATGCGGGACGCGCTCGGCGCGATGGCCACCGCCCAGTACCGCACCGGCGGCATCGACCCGTCCGTGCAGCTGTTCCTCTCCGCCAACCCGGACACGTACCTGGACAAGGCCTCCACCATGGACCAGGTCAGCGCCAAGCAGGCCGACCAGCTCCGGGAGATCCAGGCCAAGCAGCGGGAGCTCGCGCAGGAGCGCGAAGAGGCCCAGAGCAAGATGAAGGACCTCGCGGACACCCGCAAGGAACTGGGCGCCAAGAAGAAGGAAGTCCAGGGCAAGCTCGCCGCCGCGCAGAAGCTGCTCAACACCCTCACCGCCCAGCAGCGCGCCCAGCTCCAGCAGCAGGACGCGCAGCGCGCCGACCGCTCCAGCTCCCGGGTGGACCTGGGCAACGCGGTCCCCGCCTCGCAGCGCGCGGCCGCCGCCTTCGCCGCCGCGCAGACCCGGATCGGCGACCCGTACGTCTACGGCGCCACCGGCCCCTCCTCCTTCGACTGCTCCGGCCTGATGATGTGGTCCTACGCCCAGGCAGGCGTCTCCATACCGCGCACCTCGCAGGCCCAGGGCGCCGCGGGACCGCATCTGACACGCGATCAGCTCCAGGTCGGCGACCTGGTCATCTTCTTCGGCGACGCCAGCCACGTCGGCATGTACGCGGGCAACGGCCAGGTGCTGCACGCCCCGCACCCCGGCGCCAGCGTCCGCTACGAGTCGATGGACGACATGCCCTTCGAGTACGGCGTCCGCGTCGGCTGAGCCGGCGCCACCAGGACCCGCTTCCCCGGCACACCGCCCCGCGCACCGCCCGAACGGGCGATGCCGCGGGGCGCGTTGCTGACGCCACGACCCGGCGGTGACCTCCCGGTCTTCCGCGACGTGCCCGCGCCGCACGCGAGCCGGTCTTTGGACCGGGCGTGATCGCGCGGCTACTGTCTGCTCCGCGCGGCACGGGCCGCGTCGGCGCGCATCCGCGCGTCCAGCGGAAGGGAGTGCGGCTCCTGTGGTGTCCCATCGCCGTCCACCGGTGTCAGGTCCTGGCAGAGGAGCCCGCGGCGGAGCCGTCGTCGCACTCTCCGCGGCCGCCGCGAGCGCCGCGGCCGCACTTGGCTCCGCCCCCGCGGGCGCGGAGCCGAGGGACACCCCCGAGGCGACCCGCGCCACCGTGGACGCGCTCTACGAGCAGGCCGAGCGCGCCACCGACCAGTACAACGCCGCCACCGACCGCGTCCACGCCATCACCACCCGGCTGCACACCGCGCAGGACGCGCTCGCCCGCGGCCAGGCCCGCGTCAACACCATGCGGGGCGTGCTCAGTTCGGTCGTCGGCGCCCAGTACCGCTCGGGCGGTATCGACCCGTCGCTCGCCCTGCTGCTGACCTCCGACCCCGACACCTACCTCGAACGAGCCACCCTTCTCGACCGGGTAGGCGACCGCGAGTCCGGCGCGCTGCACCGCCTGGAGGAGGCCGAGCGCGGGCTCGCGCAGCGGCGCGCCGCCGCCGCCCAGGACCTCGCCGCCCTGCGCGCGGGCCGCGCCTCGGTCGCCCGCCACAAGCAGACCGTGCAGGCCAGGCTCGACCACGCACGCCGCCTGCTCGCCGCCCTGCCCGCGGCCGAGCGCGACCCCTACGGCCGCGCCTCCCGCGCCGACGACCGCTTCACCCTGCCCACCGGGGCCGGGGGGCCCGCGTCCGCGCGCGCCGCCGCGGCCGTCGCCGCCGTCCGGTCCGCGCTCGGCCGCCCGTACGCCTGGGGCGCGAGCGGCCCCGGCAGCTTCGACTGCTCGGGGCTGATGCAGTGGGCCTACGCCCAGGCGGGCGTGGCACTGCCGCGCACCTCCCAGGCCCAGCGGTACGCGGGCCGGCGCATCCCGCTCTCCGAGGCCCGCCCCGGCGACCTCGTCGCCTACCGCGCCGACGCCAGCCACATCGCCATGTACGTCGGCCACGGCCAGGTCGTCCACGCGCCCTACCCCGGCGCCAGGGTCCGCTACGACCCCGTCACCATGCTCCCCGTCTCCTCCGTCACCCGCGTCTGACGACCCGCGCGCACGGGCCGCCGCCACCCCCTACGATCGGCACCGTGGCAGTCCCGTACGGCACCCCCGGCGCGCGGCGCGGTGCCGCCCCGGGCCGCCCCGCGGCCCGCCGGCGGCCGTACACCCTGCTCGCCCTCTGCCTCGCCCTGTGCGCCCTCGCCGCCTGCGCCCCCGCCGCGCCGCGCGTCGCGGCCGACACCACGGGGCAGGACGTGCGCCGGGTGCTCGCCCGGCGCGCCGCCGCCGTGCTGCACCGCGACCGCGCCGCCTACCTCGCCGTCCTCGACCCGCGCGGCAGCACGCTGCGGGCCGCCCAGGACACGGAGTTCACCGACCTCGCCGCCGTACCGCTGCGCTCCTGGCGCTACGACGTGACCGACGTCGCGCTAACCGGCGACACCGCCACCGTCCGTGCCGTGCTGCGCTACCGCGTCACCGGCTACGACACCGCCCCGGTCTCCACGCCCCGCTTCCTGGAGTTCGGCCGGCGCGCGGGCCACTGGTACCTCACCCTGGACCGGCCAGGCGCGGGAGGCGCGCAGCAGCTGTGGCAGCAGGGCCGCGTCGAGGCCGTGCGGGGCGCCCGCAGCCTGGTGCTCGGCGTCGGCCAGGGCACCGCGCGGCTGCGGACGGTGGCCGCGGAGGCCGACCGGGCCGTGCCGGCGGCCGGCAGGGCGTGGCCGGGCCGCTGGGAGCGCCGCGTCGTCGTCTACGTACCGGCCTCGCTCGACGCGATGGCCGCCCTGCTCGGCCGCGCCCCCGGCGCCTACCGCGGCATCGCCGCCGTCACCACGGGCGAGACCGGCGGCGCGGGGGCCGCGCCCGCCGACCGGATCATCGTCAACCCCGACGCGTACGGCACCCTCAGCGGCTTCGGGCAGCAGGTCGTGCTCACCCACGAGACCACCCATGTCGCGACCCGCGGCGCCACCACCGCGGCCACCCCGACCTGGCTGTCCGAGGGGTTCGCCGACTGGTCCGCGTACCGCGCCTCGAAGCGCACCGCCGGAGCGCTCGCGCCCGAACTCCGCACGTCCGTGCGCAGGGACGGCCCGCCGCGCGACCTGCCGGCCGACGGCGACTTCGCCTTCGGCTCGGAACCCGACGCGACGGCCAGGGCGTACGAGGAGAGCTGGCTCGCGTGCGCGCTGATCGCCGAGCGGTGGGGCGCGGACCGGCTCGCGGCCTTCTACCGGGTGGTCGGCGCCCACGACGGGCGCGCGGGCGCCGTCGCCGGGGCACTGCACGACGTACTCGGTACGACGCAGGCCGACTTCACCCGGCAGTGGCGCGCGTATCTGACGCGGCGTCTCGACTGATCCCGTCCCCGTCCTCGTCCCCGTCCCCGTCGCCCTCCCCGTCCTCGTCCGCCGGGTCCGCGGCGCCGGGCGGCGCGCCGGTCACCGCGCGCCGCCACAGCCGGCGCGCGCCGGTCAGCGTCGCGGCCACCAGCAGGCCGTTGCGGACCGCGAGCAGCGCGATGCCCTGCGTGTCGCTCGCGACCACATGGCCGAAGCCGCCGGGGAACTCCAGCAGGGTCACCCCCGTCGCGAGCAGCACCAGCGCGGCGGGCGGCGCCATCGCGCTCTCCCGCACCACCAGGCACACCGCCGCGAGTCCCACGAGCCACAGCATGTACTGGGGGCTGATCACCCGGCTCGTCGTGGTGAACACCAGTACCGCGACGAACGCCGCGTCGCACAGCGTCGCCGTGGTGAACACCCGCGCCCGCACCCGCCACCACAGCAGCCAGCAGAACCCGAGCGCCGTCAGGCCGAGCGCCGCGTCGGAGACGGCCGAGACGTACGGGCCCATGAACTCCACGGACCCGTAGTTCAACAGCACCTGGCCCTGCCAGCCGAAGTGCCGCGCCACATGGAAGACCAGCGAGCCGAGCGACTCCACCTCGGTGCCGCGGTCGCGCTGGAAGGTGAGGAACGCGAAGGCGCCGGGCCCGTACAGCGTGCACACCAGCACCACCGCGGCGCCCACCATCACCGCGGACGCCCACGACAGGCGGGTCCACCGGCCGCGCGGGGTGCCGAGGAGCAGCAGCACCGGCCACACTTTCAGCAGGGCGCCGAGCCCCGCGAGGCCGCCCATCAGGCGCGGGTGGCCCGCCGCCCCCGCCGCCCTGCGCCGCCGCACGCCGCCGATCCCCGCGAGCAGCGCCGCCACGGCGACCGCGGTCACCATCACGTCGTAGCGCGCGTACGCGGTCGGGCCGAGCAGCGCGACGCCCGCGGTCCACACCCACGCGCCCCGCGTCGACCTGCCGGGGCGGGTACCCGCGCGCAGCAGCAGTGCGAAGCCCGCGGCGTCGCACACGCACGCCAGCACGTAGAAGGCGGAGGCGTAGCCGAGGAACGGCAGCAGGGCGGGGGAGAGGATCGCGAACGCGGCGGCGGGCGGGTACTGCCAGGTCACGTCCGTCAGCGGATACGTGCCGGTCCTCAGCACCTCGTACCAGCCGTGGTAGATCCCGGACACGTCACTCGTCACGTCGGGGCCCGGCAGGTGCCAGAACCACGGCACCTTGAAGACCAGCAGGAGCAGGGCCGCTCTGGTCAGGACCCACAGGGCGATCACGCCGACCGTGCTCCGTGCCCTGTGGCCGTACGCGCCCGCCATTGACCGTCCCGTCGTGTACCCGTCGTGCTGCCCGTACGCACGGATGAGTACGCGTGCGCGGGGCCATGATGCCGGGCGCGGCGGCCCGGGGGCCAACGGACGCGGCCGCGCGGGTGGCGGAGGGCGGTAGTGTCGGCGGCGATGCGCAAGACCCTGATCGTGACCAACGACTTCCCGCCGCGGCCCGGCGGCATCCAGGCCTTCCTGCACAACATGGCGCTGCGGCTCGACCCGGACCGCCTCGTCGTCTACGCCTCCACCTGGAAGCGGACCGCGGAGGGCCGCGAGGCCACGGCCGCGTTCGACGCGGAGCAGCCCTTCACGGTGGTGCGCGACCCGGTCACGATGCTGCTGCCGACCCCCCGCGTGACCCGCAGGGCGGCCGGGCTGCTGCGCGAGCACGGCTGCGAGTCCGTCTGGTTCGGGGCCGCGGCCCCGCTCGGCCTGATGGCGCCCGCGCTGCGCGCCGCGGGCGCGCGGCGGCTGGTCGCGACCACCCACGGGCACGAGGCGGGCTGGGCCCAGCTGCCGGGGGCGCGGCGGCTGCTGCGGCGGATCGGCGAGGGCACCGACACCCTCACCTACCTCGGCGAGTACACCCGCTCGCGGATCGCCGCCGCGCTCACGCCCGCCGCGGCCGCCCGGATGGTGCAGCTGCCGCCCGGCGTCGACGAGAAGACCTTCCACCCGGACTCCGGCGGGGCCGCGGTGCGCGAGCGGCTCGGCCTCACCGAGCGGCCCGTGGTCGTCTGCGTCTCCCGGCTCGTCCCGCGCAAGGGCCAGGACACGCTGATCGACGCGCTGCCCGCGGTGCTCGCCGCGGTGCCCGACGCTGCGCTGCTGATCGTCGGCGGCGGCCCCTACGAGAAGTCCCTGCGCGAGCGGGCGGTACGGGCGGGCGTGGCCTCCTCCGTCGTCTTCACCGGCGCCGTGCCCTGGCCCGAGCTGCCCGCCCACTACGGCGCGGGCGACGTCTTCGCGATGCCCTGCCGCACCCGCAGGGGCGGCCTCGACGTCGAGGGGCTCGGCATCGTCTACCTGGAGGCGTCCGCGACGGGCCTGCCGGTCGTGGCGGGCGACTCGGGCGGCGCCCCCGACGCGGTCCTCGACGGCGAGACCGGCTGGGTCGTCCACGACCGAGCCCAGACGGCCGCCAGGATCGTCCGCCTGCTGGCCGACCGCGACCTGCGCCGCCGCATGGGCGAGCGGGGCAGGCAGTGGGTGGAGGAGCGCTGGCGCTGGGACCTGCTCGCCGAGCGGCTGCGCGAGCTGCTGTAGGGGGCTGAGCCGCGGGAGCGCGCGGGCGCGCGGCCTCGGCCCTTCAGGTCGTGTACAGCGCCTCGATGTCCTCGGCGAACTCCTTGGTCACCACATTGCGCCGCAGCTTGAGCGACGGCGTCAGATGGCCGTCCTCCTCGGTGAACTGCCGCGTGAGGATGCGGAACTTGCGGACCGACTCCGCCCGCGACACCTGAGCGTTGCCCTCGTCCACGGCCCGCTGGACCTCCGCGAGCAGCTCCGGGTCGAGCCGCAGCGACGCCACCGTCGAGTCCGCGGGCCTGCGGTGCTCCTTCGCCCACCGGGCGAGGAACTCCTCGTCCAGGGTGATCAGCGCGCCCACGAACGGGCGCCCGTCGCCCACCACCATGCACTCGGCGACCAGCGCGTGCGCCCTGATCCGGTCCTCGATCACGGCGGGCGCCACGTTCTTGCCGCCCGCCGTGACCAGGATCTCCTTCTTCCTGCCGGTGATCGTCAGATAGCCGTCTCCGTCGAGCGAGCCCACGTCGCCGGTGCGGAACCAGCCGTCCACCAGCGCCTGCGCGGTGGCCTCAGGATTGCCCCAGTACTCCCTGAACAGGTGCTCGCCGTGGAGCAGCACCTCGCCGTCGTCGTCGATCCGCACCACGGAGCCGGGCAGCGGCTGACCCACGGTGCCGATCTTCTGCCGGTCCCACGGGTTGAAGGTCGTCGCGCCGCACGACTCCGTCAGGCCGTACCCCTCAAGGACGGTGAAGCCGATGCCGCGGAAGAAGTGGCCGAGGCGCTCGCCGAGCGGCGCGCCGCCCGAGATCGCGTACTCGCCGCGCCCGCCGAGCACTCCGCGCAGCCTCGCGAACACCAGCCGGTCGAAGAGGCGGTGGCGCAGCCGCAGCCCGAGCGACGGGCCCTGCGGGGTGTCCAGCGCGCGCGAGTAGGCGACGGCCGTGCGCGCCGCCCGGTCGAAGACGGCGCCCCTGCCGCCCTCGTACGCCGTCATCCTGGCCGCGTTGTAGACCTTCTCGAAGACCCGCGGCACGCCCAGGACCAGCGTCGGCCTGAACGCGGCCAGTTCGTCGGTCAGGTGCCTGGTGTCCTCAAGGCAGCCCAGCTTGATCGGCGCCATCACACAGGCCACCTGCACGATCCGGCCGAAGACGTGCGCGCCCGGCAGGAACAGCAGCAGCGAGGAGTCGCCCGTGCGGAACAGCGGTTTGAGGCGCTCCACGATGTTCCCGCACTCCGCGAAGAAGTTGCGGTGCGTCAGGACGCAGCCCTTGGGGCGGCCCGTCGTGCCCGAGGTGTAGACGATCGTCGCGGGGTCGTCGGCCCGGCCGCCCGCCGACCGTTCCTCGACCTCGCGGTCCGCCACCCCGGCGCCCGCAGCGGCCAGCCGGTCCAGGTCGCCCGCCTCAAGACACCACACCTCGCGCACCGCGGGCAGCTCCGGGCGGAGCGCCTCCACCAGCGCCGCGTGCTCCTTGCTCTCCACGACCGCGGCGACCGCGCCGCAGTCGGCGAGGATCCACCGCACCTGCTCGGCCGAACTGGTCTCGAAGACCGGCACGGTGACCGCGCCGACGCTCCAGATCGCGAAGTCGAGCCGCACCCACTCGTAGCGGGTGCGGGACATCAGGACGACCCGGTCGCCCGGCCCGACGCCCGCCGCGATCAGACCCTTCGCGCTCTCGCGCACGTCGGCGGCGAACCGGCGGGCCGTCACGTCCTGCCAGGCGCCGTCCACTCTCCGGCCGAACAGGGGGGTGTCGGGGTGCTGCGCGGCATTGCGGCGGACCAGGTCCGTCAGAGTGCCGTCCGACGGGACCTCGTACAGGGCCGGAAGACTGAACTCGCGCAAGACTGCTGCTCCTCGTCGGGCGCCGGCGCGATGTCCGTCCGCGCTCCTCGGCTGCGGTGGCGCTCGGACCGCCCGGAGATGCTACCCGTTGGTACGGACCTGCGGAACGGTCCTGGCCAGATGTTTCCCGCGTCATACGGTTTTCTGCGACTCTCGGTGCACAGTAGTGCAAGGCGCGGCCCCCGGGTGATGGCCTCCGTCCCCCGGGAGCGCCGCGCGACCGGGCGAACGCGGTGAGGTGACCTGTGACCAGGGTGCATGTGGTGAGCGACGTCCACGGCAACGCGGCGGGACTCGCCAAGGCGGGTGACGGCGCCGACGCCCTGATCTGCCTCGGCGACCTCGTGCTGTTCCTCGACTACGCGGACCACTCCCGCGGCATCTTCCCCGACCTGTTCGGCACCGAGAACGCCGACCGGATCGTGGAGCTGCGCACCGCGCGCCGCTTCGACGAGGCGCGCGCGCTCGGCGCCGAGCTGTGGGCCGGGCTCGGCACCGCGCCCGCGGACGCGATCGAGGCGGGGGTGCGCCGCCAGTACGCGGAGCTGTTCTGCGCCATGCCCACGCCCACCTACGCCACCTACGGGAACGTCGACATGCCGCCGCTGTGGCGGGAGTTCGCCGGTCCCGGCACCACCGTCCTCGACGGCGAGCGCGTCGAGATCGGCGGCCGCGTCTTCGGCTTCGTCGGCGGCGGCCTGCCCACGCCCATGCGCACCCCGTACGAGATCCCCGAGGAGGAGTACGCGGCCAAGGTCGAGGCGCTCGGCGAGGTCGACGTCCTGTGCTCGCACATCCCGCCCGACGTGCCCGACCTCACCTACGACGTCGTCGCCCGCCGCTTCGAGCGCGGCAGCGGTGCCCTCCTCGACGCCATCCGCCGGGTGAGGCCCCGCTACTCGCTTTTCGGCCACGTCCACCAGCCGCTCGCGGCGCGGATGCGGATCGGCGCGACCGAGTGCGTGAACGTCGGCCACTTCGCCGCCACCAGCCGCCCCTGGGCCCTGGAGTGGTGAGGGGCGGCGGACCGCACGGGGCCCGCCGCGGACGCCCGCGATAACCTGCACGCGGCGTACCCAGTCTGCGAGGAGCACCGCGATGGCGGAACACACGATTTCGAGCATCACGATCGAGGCGGCCCCCGCCGCCGTCATGGCGGTGATCGCCGACTTCGCCCGCTATCCCGAGTGGACAGGGGAAGTCAAGGAGGCCGAGGTGCTCGCCACCGACGCGGAGGGGCGGGCCGAGCGGGTCCGCCTCGTCCTCGACGCGGGCGCCATCAAGGACGACCACACCCTCGCCTACACCTGGGCCGGCGACGAGGTCAGCTGGACGCTCGTCAAGTCGCAGATGCTGCGCTCCCTCGACGGCTCCTACCGGCTCGCGCCCGTCGACGGCGGCGGCCGCACCGAGGTCACCTACCAGCTCGCCGTCGACGTCAAGATCCCGCTCCTCGGCATGATCAAGCGCAAGGCCGAGAAGGTCATCATCGACCGGGCGCTCGCGGGGCTGAAGAAGCGCGTCGAGTCGGCCGACGGCGCGCGGGCCTGAGCGCCGTGCCGCTCCGCACGGTCCTGGTCACCGGCCTCGGCGGCGCGGGCCGTACGACCGTCGCGGCGGCCACCGCGCTCGCCGCCACCCGGCGCGGCGAGCGCACCCTGCTGCTCACCCCCGAGCCGGCCGCGGGGCCGCTCGGCCCCCTCGGACCGGGGCCGGGGGAGCCCGCCCGCGTCACGGACGGCCTGTGGGCCGCCAGGATCGACGGGGCCGCCCACTTCCGTGCCGAGTTCCTCGGCCTCCAGCAGCGGTCGGCCGCCGCCCTCGACCTGCTCGGCGCGGAGCCGCTGCGCGGCGAGGAGCTCACCGAACTGCCCGGCAGCGACCGCTTCGCCCTGCTGCACGCCCTGCGCACCGCGGCGGCCGGCGGCTGGGACGTGCTCGTCGTCGACCTGCCGCCGCTGCCCGACGCGATCGCCGCGCTCACCCTCCCCCGCGAGCTGCGCCGCTACCTGCGCCGCCTGCTGCCCGCCGAGCGGCAGGCCGCGCGGGCGCTGCGGCCGGTGCTGGCTCAGCTCGCCGGCGTCCCCGTGCCGTCGCGCGCGCTGTACGAGGCGGCCGCCCGCAAGGACACCGAACTCGCCGCGGCCCAGCTGCTGATCGAGGACCCGGCGACCACGCTCACGCTCGTGGCCGAGCCGGGCCCCACGGCCGAGGAGGCGCTGCGCGCCGCGCGCACCGGCCTCGCGCTGCACGGCCTGCGGGCCGACACCCTCGTCGCCAACAAGGTGCTGCCCCCTGCGGACGGCCACCCCTGGCTGGAGGCCGCGGCAGCCCGCCAGCGCAAGAGCCTCGACGCCTGGCGCGGCGACCCCGGCGCCTGGCCGGCCGGCTCCGTCCACGAGCTGCCCCACCTGGGCCGCGAGCCGGACGCACGGGACGACCTCGCGGCCCTCGGCGTACCGCCCCCGAAGGACGTGCAGGGCGGCACCGCGGCCGGCCGGCCGCCCGCCGCCCCCTGGTGGGTGGAGGACCTGCGTGCCGAGGACGGGCTGCTGGTGTGGTGCCTGCCGCTGCCCGGCGCGGCCAAGAGCGATCTGACGCTGGTGCGCAGGGGTGACGAACTCCTGCTGACGGTGGGCCCGTTCCGCCGGATCGTGCCGCTCTCCTCGGCGCTGCGCCGCTGCACCGTCGCGGGCGCCGCGCTCACCGGGGGCGTCCTGCGCGTCCGCTTCGCGCCCGACCCCGCGCTGTGGCCGAAGGGCGGGCCGACAGGCCCCTGAACCGCCGTACGCCGTCCGGCGGGCGGGCCGAACGGGTCCCCGAACCGCCGTACGCCGCCGGGCGGGGCGGGCCCGCGGGCCCCTGAACCATCCGTCCGCGTTCGGGTACCGTCGAAGGTGTACAGCTTCCGCCGTGCCGCGGCGGGGGACCTGTCGGAGGCGGGAGTACCCATGAGCGACACCAGCGAGCGGCCCGACGCCGACCCGGACGCGTGGGCGGCGGCGTGCGCCGAGGACCTGGCGGCCGAGAAGGCCAGGCGCCGCGCGGTCCACGGGCCGCCTCCTTCCTCGGCCGCCGACGAGCTGCGCAAGTTCGCCGACGCGGTCGCCGACAAGCTCACGTCCGTGAACGGCCCGCTGTTCGGGACGGCCGCGCAGGGGGCGGTCCAGCAGTTCCTGAGCCAGGCGAAGGCCGCGGTCGAGCCGGTGATCGAGCGCAACCCCGACTTCTTCGGGCACCTCGCCGCGGCGGGCGGCGAGCTGCTCGCCGCGTACCGCTCCGCCGTCGAGGACCAGGAGGGCCGCTGGACACGCGGCGCCTCCGCGCCCGGCCCCCGCGAGGGCGCGGCGGACGGCGGCGGACCCACGCTCGACCCCAAGGACGGCCGGCAGTCCCTCGACCCGTCCGACCCGCGGGACGAACCCCCCGGTGGCGAGGGCCACATCGACCTGGACTGAGGGGAGCGAGCCCGCCCTCGGGTACCGTTGGCCCCAGCGGGGCACGACCGAAAACTGAGGGACACATGGGACTCACCATCGGCGTCGACATCGGCGGCACGAAGATCGCGGCCGGCGTGGTCGACGAAGAGGGCACCATTCGCGATGTGCACAAGGTGCCCACCCCGGACACCGCAGAGGGCATCGTCGACGCGATCTGCTCGGCAGTCTCCGGGGCCGGTAAGGGGCACCAGATCGAGGCCGTCGGCATCGGCGCCGCCGGCTACGTGGACGACAAGCGCGCGACGGTCCTGTTCGCGCCCAACATCAACTGGCGCCACGAGCCGCTCAAGGACAAGGTCGAGCAGCGCGTCGGCCTGCCCGTGGTCGTGGAGAACGACGCCAACGCCGCGGCCTGGGGCGAATACAGGTTCGGCGCGGGCCAGGGACACGACGACGTCATCTGCATCACCATCGGCACCGGCCTCGGCGGCGGTGTGATCATCGGCAACAAGCTGCGGCGCGGGCGGTTCGGCGTCGCCGCAGAGGTCGGCCACATCCGGGTGGTGCCCGACGGGCTGCTCTGCGGCTGCGGCAGCCAGGGCTGCTGGGAGCAGTACGCGTCGGGCAGCGCGCTCGTCCGCTACGCGCGCCAGCGGGCCAACGCGCAGCCGGAGAACGCGGAGGTGCTGCTCTCCCTCGGCGACGGCACCGCAGAGGGCATCCAAGGCAGGCACGTCAGCGAGGCCGCGCGGCGTGGCGACCCGGTGGCGGTCGACTCGTTCCGTGAGCTGGCCCGCTGGGCGGGCAGCGGCCTCGCCGACCTGGCGTCGCTGTTCGACCCGTCCGCCTTCATCATCGGCGGCGGCGTCTCGGACGAGGGCGAACTGGTCCTCGACCCGATCCGCAAGTCGTTCAGGCGCTGGCTCGTCGGCGGCGAGTGGCGCCCGCACGCGCAGGTGCTCGCGGCCCAACTCGGCGGCGAGGCAGGTCTCGTCGGCGCCGCCGACCTGGCGCGCCAGGGCTGAGCCGGCCCGCTCGACCGCTGCCCGCCGTACCCCCGCCCACCTGGGGGCACGGCGGGCAGCGGTGTCTGTGAGGTCCCGTCGGGCGTTCCCGTAGGGTGTGCGCATGGCAATGCCCACGCTGCCCGACTCCCGTACCGAGCCGGACGGTTCGGCCGTGATCCGGGTGCTCAGCTACAACATCCGCTCGATGCGCGACGACCGTGCCGCCCTGGTCCGGGTGATCAGGGCCTGCGAGCCCGACCTGGTCTGCGTCCAGGAGGCTCCCCGCTTCTTCCGGTGGCGCAAGTACGCGTCACGGCTGGCCCGCGCCACCGGCCTCGTCGTGCTCGGCGGCGGCGCCCCCGCCGCGGGCCCGCTGCTGCTGTGCTCGCTGCGCGCCACCGTGGAGTCGGCCGAGGACGTGCTGCTCCCGCTCACCCCCGGCCTGCACCGGCGCGGCTTCGCCACCGCGATCGTACGGTTCGGGCGGGCGAGGCTCGGCGTGCTCAGCTGCCACCTCAGCCTGCACGCGGGGGAGCGGCTCGAACAGGCGGGCATGCTGCTCGACCGGTTGAAGGGCCTGGACGCGCCCCACGCGATCGCGGCGGGAGACATCAACGAGCGCCCCTCGGGCCGTGCGTTCCGCCTGCTCGCGGACGAACTCCAGGACGGCTGGGCGGTCAGCCCCTGGGGCACCGAGCACACACACAGCGCCACGGCGCCGTCCCAGCGCATCGACGCGGTCTTCGCGACCCCCGGCATCGAAGTCCTCGCCTGCGGCGTGCCCGCGGCCCTGCCGGGCCTCGCCGAGAGCGACCTGCGCAGCGCCACGGACCACCTGCCGGTCCTCGCCACGCTGCGCGTCCCTGCACCGTAGGCGCGAAGGGCCCGGAGCCGGGGCCGGCGGGCGCGGCCCGGTTCCCCGGGCTGTGGGCGGGGCGGTCTCAGACCACCGCGCCCCGGCCCGGGTCGTCGCCGTCGCCGTCGTCGCTGTCCGGCTTCATCCGTGCCACCAGCGTCGCGATGCCGCCGAGGAAGCCGCCCGCGCACAGCGTGGTGAGCCACCACGTCATGTCCCACTGGAAGATCACCGCGAGCAGGGCGAGCACCGGGCCGCCGACGGCGCCGAGCCAGGCGAACCTCGCCGTCGCGTCGGACTCGGGCAGCGGCGGCGGCTCCGGCGGCACGAAGTGCCCCTCGTCGTCGTCCCCGGGCGGCCGGTGGTCGCGCGGCCCCGCCGGGGACGGCATCCCCACCCCGGGTGCGAAGACCACGGAGCCGCCCAGCGGGCGCGGCGGCACGGCGCCCGGGTCGGCCGCGGCGCCGGCCCCGGAATCGCCCTTGCCGTCCCCGCCGTCCGTGCTCCCGGTGCTTCCGGTGTCCGCGCCGGGCGCCGCCTCCTGGTCGGCGCCGCCGCTCTTGCTGTCCAGGGACGCCAGGTCGTCGACCGACTTGAAGGGCCGCGCGCCGGGCGGGTCCGCCGGCTCCTCGCCGTAGCCCGCGACGATCGCGGCCCAGGCGGCCTCCTCGTCGAGCGGCTGCGGCTCGGGGTCCGCGTCATGGTCGGCCACTCGTGCCCCCCTCCTGTGCGACACCCGGAGCGAACCGTGCGACGAACGCCGCGCTCTCCTCGAAGATCCGCTCCGCGTCATGGTCCAACGTCGCCACGTGGTAGCTCTGTTCCAGCACGACCTCGCGCACGTCCGCCGACGACACCCGGCTCAGCACCCGCTCCGCGTCCCACGGCGGCACCACGTGGTCCTGCTTGCTGTGCAGCAGCAGCAACGGCTGGGTGACCTGCGGCAGCGCCCCGTCCACCAGCGCGAACAGCTGCCGCATCGAGTGCGCGGCGCGCAGCGGCACCCGGTCGTAGCCGATCTCGTCGACGCCGTCCCGCGCGATGTCGTTGGCCAGCCCCCTGGCCGAGGGGAGTACGTGGCGCAGCAGCGGCAGCGCGTACGGGGCGAGCCCGTGCATCCGCACCGCCGGGTTGACCAGGACGAGCCCGCTGACGTCCTTGGCGCGCTTGGCGGCGAGGCGCAGCGCGAGCGCGCCGCCCATCGAGAGGCCGCAGACGAAGACCTGCCCGCACTCCTCGCGCAGCTCACCGAGCGCCCGGTCGACGCCCGCGTACCAGTCGCGCCAGCCGGTCGGCTGCATGTCCTGCCAGCGGGTGCCGTGACCGGGCAGCAGCGGCAGCGAGACCGCGAGCCCGCGATCCGCCAGATACTCCGCCCATGGCCGCAGCGAACGCGGGGAACCCGTGAAGCCATGGCAGAGAAGGACACCGACATCGCCGCCCGCGTGGCGGAACGGCTCGGCTCCTGGAAGGACCGGCACCGGGGTCTCCTGTTCCTCGGGGAGGTCGGCAAGGGGCGCGAGAGGGCGAGAGGGGAAGGCGGAGAGCTGTGCTCACGCCCTGGCCACCTCACCGTACGCGACCGGTCCTGCACGGGCCAGGGCCAGGCTCCGGCAGGCCACCGCCGCGGGCGGGCCCGGCGGGTTATGGTCGACGCACAGCACACAGGAGGCACCGAGTTGATCTACGGCGCGATGAAGGTCTCCCTTGGCGGCTCCCTGAAGCTCGCCTTCAGGCCGTGGGTGGAGGGCCTTGAGCACATCCCGGCGGAGGGGCCCGCGATCCTCGCCAGCAACCACCTCTCCTTCTCGGACTCGTTCTTCCTGCCCGCGGTCCTCGACCGCCAGGTCACCTTCATCGCGAAGGCGGAGTACTTCACCTCGCCCGGGGTCAAGGGGAAGCTGACGGCGGCCTTCTTCAAGGGCGTCGGCCAGCTGCCGGTGGACCGCTCGGGCGCCAGGGGCGCGGGCGAGGCGGCGATCAACAGCGCCCTCAAGGTGCTGGAGCGCGGGGACCTGTTCGGCATCTACCCGGAGGGCACGCGCTCGCCCGACGGCCGCCTCTACCGCGGCAAGCCC
Source organism: Streptomyces tremellae (assembly GCF_039540215.1). NCBI lineage: Bacteria > Bacillati > Actinomycetota > Actinomycetes > Kitasatosporales > Streptomycetaceae > Streptomyces > Streptomyces tremellae. The sequence continues at coordinate 6,788 of NZ_BAABEP010000054.1, read as the reverse complement.
GGCGGGCTCGCCCGGGTCGCGCTGCTGAGCGGCGCGCCCGTCATCCCGGTCGCGATGATCGACACGGAGAAGATCCAGCCGCCGGGCAAGGTGGTGCCCAAGCTGATGCGGCCCGGCATCAGGATCGGCGAACCGCTGGACTTCACCCGGTACATGGGGATGGAGAGCGACCGGTTCATCCACAGGTCGGTCACCGACCAGGTGATGTACGAGATCATGAAGCTCTCCGGCCAGGAGTACGTCGACATCTACGCGACGGCGGCCAAGCGGCAGCTCGCGGAGGCCGAGAAGGCCGAGAAGGCCGCGGCCGAGCGGACGGGCGGGGACCGCGGGGGCGGCGCGCGGACGCGGCGGCGCTGAGGCGCGGGGCGGAAGCGGGGGACGAGGCGGGACGACAGAGGCGGGACGACAGGGGGGGAAGATGGTGCGGGGGCGCGAGCGGCAGGCCGTCCGGATGTCGGTCGAGGTGCCGCTGTGGCGGGCGCTGGCCGCGTACCGGCTGCTGACCGTGGTCTACGCGATCGTGCTGTTCGGCTATGAGCGCGAGCGGTACGAGCGGTTCTGGATCGGCGTGCTCTACCTCGCCGTCGCCCTGGTGTGGACGGTGGCGACGCTGCCCAGGGTGTCGGGCGCGGCGCGCTGCACCCGCCCCTTCCTGGTCTGCGACCTGGCGCTCGCGCTCGCCGGCATCCTGCTCACCCCGCTCGCGGACGCGCAGGCCAGGGGCGCCGATGTGACGACGCTGCCGTCGATCTGGACCGCGGGCCCGGTCCTCGCCTTCGCGCTCAGGGGCGGCTGGCGCTGGGCGTGCTTCGCCTCCACCCTCGTCGCCGCGGCGGACGTGCTGGAGCGCGCCCACCCCAGCAAGGACACCCTGCACAACGTGGTGCTCGTGTGGGTCGCCTCCATCGGCATCGGCTACGTGGTGGAGGTGGCGCGCGCCTCCGAGCGCACCCTCGCGCGCGCCCTGGAGATCGAGGCGGCGACCCGCGAGCGGGAGCGCCTCGCGCGCGACATCCACGACAGCGTCCTCCAGGTGCTCGCGATGGTGCAGCGGCGCGGCACGGCGCTCGGCGGGGAGGCCGCCGAGCTCGGCCGGATGGCGGGCGAACAGGAGATCGCGCTGCGGACGCTGGTCACCGGGGGGCTGCTGCCCGCCTCGGGCGGGGCCGCCGGCGCCCCGCAGGAGGCGGCGCCCGTCCCCGCCCCGCCGCGCGACCGGCCCGACGGCGAGCGGGTCGACCTGCGGTCGCTCCTCGCGCCGTACGCGGCGGCGCGGGTCAGCCTCGCGGAGCCGGGCGCGCCCGTCCTGCTGCCCGCGCATGCCGCGGCCGAGCTCGCCGCGGCCGTGGGCGCCGCCCTGGACAACGTACGGCGGCACGCGGGGCCGGAGGCCGGCGCCTGGATCCTGGTCGAGGACGGCCCCGACGGGGTGGTCGTGAGCGTGCGGGACGACGGCCCCGGCATCCCCGAGGGGCGGCTCGCGCAGGCCGCGGACGAGGGCAGGCTCGGTGTCGCCCAGTCCATCCGCGGCCGGCTGCGCGACCTCGGTGGCACCGCGGAGCTGGTCTCCGTGCCGGGCCAGGGCACCGAGGTGGAGATGACGGTGCCGCGCCCCGCCGGATCGCGGAGCCCTGCGGCGGGTACGAAAGCCCCGGGGACCACCGGGAAGCAGAACTCAGGGGAGATACGGTCATGACCGCGCAGGACGGTACGGCACGGCAGCAGCGGGACGGCGACGCGCCGGTCACGGTCATGGTCGTGGACGACCATCCGATGTGGCGGGACGCGGTGGCGCGCGACCTCGCCGAGGCGGGCTACGACGTCGTCGCCACGGCGGGCGAGGGCGCGCAGGCCGTCCGCAGGGCGCGCGCCACCTCGCCGCAGGTCCTCGTGCTCGACCTCAACCTGCCGGGGCTGCCCGGCGTGCAGGTCTGCAAGGAACTCGTCGGCACGCTGCCGGGGCTGCGGGTCCTCGTGCTGTCGGCGAGCGGCGAACAGGCGGACGTGCTGGAGGCGGTGAAGTCGGGGGCGACGGGCTACCTGGTGAAGTCGGCGTCCACCGCCGAGCTGGTCGAGGCCGTCCGCAGGACGGCCGTGGGCGACGCGGTCTTCACCCCGGGCCTCGCGGGCCTGGTGCTCGGCGAGTACCGCAGGCTGGCCGCGGAACCCGGCCAGGCGGGCGCGGAGGAGCAGGGGGCGCCGCAGCTGACCGACCGCGAGACGGAGGTGCTGCGGCTCGTCGCCAAGGGGCTGTCGTACAAGCAGATCGCGGAGCGTCTGGTGATCTCGCACCGCACCGTCCAGAACCATGTGCAGAACACCCTGGGCAAGCTCCAGCTGCACAACCGCGTCGAGCTGGTGCGGTACGCGATCGAGCGCGGCCTGGACGACGTGGACGACAGGGCCTGACCTCGTGGGCGCCCGCCGGGCTCCTGGCGCGCCCGTCAGGACTCGGCGGCCAGCTTCGCGACGCGCGACTCGACGTCGTCGAAGTGGTCGAGGACCGCGCGGCGTGCCGCCTCCGCGTCGCCCGCACGCAGCGCGCCGACGATGTCGGCGTGCCGGTGCGCGAGGTCCTCCGGCGGGCCGGCGGGCCGGCGGGCCGCAGGCCGGCCCGCACGGCCTGGAAGGCGTCCCAGAACAGCTCGATCAGCTGGGCGGCGAGTTCGTCGCCGAGCGGTTCGAACAGCTTCAGGTGGAAGCGCCGGTCCGCCGCCGCGGTGTCCCGCGCCTCCCCCTCGCCGCCGTGACCGCCCGGCGCGGCGGCCATCGCGGCGACCTCCGCGTCGAGCCGGTCGAACAGCGCCTCGTCGGCGAGGGCCGCGACGTCCCCGACGAGCCCCGACTCCAGGGCGCGGCGCACCGCGACCAGTTCGCGCAGCGCGCCGGGGTTGCCGCGCACGGCCTGCCGGGTGCGGAACAGCAGCCCGGGGGCCATCGTCCCGAGCGGGGCACTGCCCACGAACGTGCCGTAGCCGTGCCTGATGTCCACGATCCCGCGGGTGTGCAGGGCGCGCAGGGCCTCGCGCACGCTGTTGCGGCCCGCCCCGAGCTGCTCGATGAGCCGGTTCTCCGGCGGCATGGCCTCGCCGGGGGCGAGGCCGAGCTCGAAGATCAGCTCGGTGATGCGGTCCTCCAGGTGCTGCCGGACTCCGTAAGCCACCGTCACTCCTCGCGGGCGGGTGTTGCCTGCTCTCGCGGACGGGTGCAGCGTCTACGCATGGGACATCCCATGTCCCATGTCCCATGTCCTGGACATCCGTGGCGGGAGGCTCCGCGCGGGGCGGCGAGAAAGACGAGAGAAGGGGCCGGAGAACCCATATGCGAAGCGAACCTGCCGTCACAGGGGTCGTCACGGGGGTCGTCCCGCCGGTGTGCACACCGCTGACCGACGAGCGCGAACTCGACGTCCCCTCGCTGGAGCGGCTGTGCGGGTTCCTGCTCGACGCCGGGGTCACTGGCCTGTTCGTCGGCGGCTCCACGGGCGAGCTCGCCTACCACCCCGACGAGGTGCGGCTGCGCGCCCTGGCCGTCGTGCGCGGGGTCGCCGCGGGCGCGGTCCCGGTGCTCGCGGGCGCCGTCGACCTGTCGACCGACCGGGTGATCGCCCAGGCGCGCGCCGCCGAGGCGGCGGGCGCCGACGCCGTCGTGGCGACCGTCCCCTTCTACTCGCCGACCCACCCCGCCGAGATGCTGGACCACTTCACCGCCGTCAGCCGCGCGCTCTCCGTGCCGCTGTGGGCGTACGACATCCCGGCCAACGTCCAGCGCAAGCTGCCCGCCGAGGTCACCGCCCAGCTGGCCGGGTCGGGCGCGATCGCCGGGCTCAAGGACAGCAGCGGCGACCTCGACGCGCTCCGCACCGTCCTCGACCTCACCGCCGCAGGCGGCGCGCGGGCCCGCGGCTTCTCCGTCCTGACCGGTTCCGAGGTCATGGCGGACATCGCGCTCGCGCTCGGTGCCGACGGCGTCGTGCCGGGGCTCGGCAACGTCGACCCGCACGGCTACGTCGCCCTGTACGAGGCCGCCCGCCGCGGCGACACCAAGGAGGCGGCGCGCCAACAGGAGCGGCTGCGGGCGCTGTTCGCCCTGGTGCGGGTCGGCGACCCGGCCAGGATCGGCGGCTACGCCTCCGCGATCGGGGCCTTCAAGGAGGCCCTCGCCCGGCGCGGGGTCATCGCCCACGCGACGACCCCGCGCCCCATGGGCCCGCTGTCCGCCGCGGAGCGCGCGGAGGTCGCGGACCACCTGCGCACGGCGGGGCTGCTGTAGGGGCGGGCCGCCTCCTTGGTGTCGCCGCGGCGGGCGGCCCTGGGGTGAGGTGCGCCCCGCCGCACCGGTGCCCCGCCGAGCCCCGGCTCAGCCCGTCCGCTCCGCCTCCGCCCCGCGGGTGTGCGCGAGGAAGCGCCCGACCACCCCCACGCCGTCCAGGGTGAGCACGGACTCGGCGTGGAACTGCCACGACGCGAAGCCCGGACCGCGCAGTGCGTGCACCTCGCCCGTCGCCGGGTCCCGCGCGACCTCGATGCCGTGCGCGGCCAGTTCGAGGGCCGTGTCGTCGTCGCAGCGCGCCGTGAAGCTGTTGTAGAAGCCGACCGTCTCGACCTGCCCGAACAGCTCCACCGCCACCTGCGCCCCCTGGTGCGGCTCCCGCTTGCGCACCACGTCGAGCCCCAGCTCGGCCGCGAGCAGCTCATGGCCGAGGCACACCCCGAGCAGCCCCCGCTTGCCCGCCCGGACCAGATCCGCCGCCAGGCCCCGCAGTACCCGCACCCTGGGGTCCCCGGTGTCCGAGGGGTCACCGGGGCCGGGGCCCAGCATCACCGGGCCCGGGTGCGCGAGGACCGCCTCGCGCAGCCCCGGTTCGTCCCAGGCGCGCACCGTCGCGCCGGGCCCCGACGCGCGCAGCAGGTGCGCGAGCATCGCCGTGAAGGAGTCCTCGCCGTCCACCACGAGCACCCGCTCCTCCGGCGGCGCCTGCGCACACGACCGCCCGGCCCCCGCGTCCTCCGTGCGCATCCGCAGCCAGAACGGCGCGAGGTCCGCCCGCCGCGCGTCCAGCGCCGCCCGCACCCGGGGATCGCCGGCGAGCCCGCCCGCCGCCGCGCCGCCGCGCGCCCACGCGGGCTCCCGCACCCCCAGCGCCGCCAGCACCCCCGCCGCCTTGGCGTGCGTCTCCGCGACCTCGCCCGCCGGGTCCGAGTGGCGCACCAGCGTCGCCCCCACGCCCACCCGCAGCACCCCGGAGCCCGCGTCGACGTCGGCCGTGCGGATCAGGATCGGCGAGTCGAGCGACTGCGCGCCGCCCGCGTCCCGCGCGAGGAGCGCGAGCGCGCCCGCGTAGTAGCCGCGTCCGCCCCGCTCGTACCGCTCGATGACCCGACATGCGTTGCGCACCGGCGATCCGGTGACCGTCGCGGCGAACATCGTCTCCCGCAGCACCTCCCGCACGTCGAGCGTGGAGCGCCCGCGCAGCTCGTACTCGGTGTGCGCGAGGTGCGCCATCTCCTTCAGCCGGGGCCCGACGACCACGCCGCCGCGGTCGCCGACCGTGCACATCATCTTGAGTTCCTCGTCGACGACCATCGACAGTTCGTCGGTCTCCTTGCGGTCCCCGAGGAACGCGAGCAGGTCCTCGACGCGCGGGGCGGCCGGCCCGCCGGGGCCCTGGGGGTAGCGGAAGGTGCCGCTGATCGGGTTCATCACGACCGTGCCGCCGCTCATCCGCACATGCACCTCGGGGCTCGCGCCCACCAGCGCGCGCCCGCCCTCACCCGTGTGCACGACGAACGTCCAGTACGCGCCCTGCTCGCCCACCAGCAGCCGCCGGAACAGCGCCAGCGCGTCGGCGCGCCCGAACCCGGGAACGCGCCCCTCGAAGGTGCGCCTGATCACGAAGTTCGCGCCCTGGCCCGCGCCGATCTCGTCCTCGACGACCCGGCGGACCACGTCCGCGTACTCCTCGTCCGAGACGTCGAAGCCGCCGTCCTCGACCCGCACGGGGTGCGCGGGCAGCGCCTCGAGCACCGCGCCGAGCGGCAGCTCGTACGCCTCGTCGGCGACGAGCACCGACAGCGGCGTGCCGTCGTCCCGCACGTCGAACCCGCGCTCCCTGATCTGCCGGTACGGCACGAGCGCGAGCGAGGGGAGCGCGCCCACGGGCAGGTCGGCGAGGCGCCCGGCTTCCCGTACGGCACCGACGAGCACCTCCACGGTGTCGTCGGCGCGCCCCGGCGTACGGCGGCGCAGCAGCGCGAACAGCGGCGCGTCTGCCGCGGCGAGCCGGCGCAGCAGCACGGCGGCGTCCGGGGAGGCGGAGCCGGCGGGCGGAAGCGGGGGAGCGGGGGTGCCTGTCATGGGCGGGCGGTCCTTCCTGGTGGGAGAGGAGCGGCCCGCCCCGGTGCCCCGCCGCGTCCGGCGCGGGGCTCACAGCGCCCGGGAAGACCCGGAAACAGAGAAGGCCGCCTCTCGGGCGGCCTTCTCGATCCGTGCGATATGCGTCACGCGCGCGGCATCAGCGGGGTCGCCGGTCGGTCCGGCCACCACCAGGTCTGATGCGCGGGAGGAAGCATGGGCCCAGCCTAGCCCACGCGCGGGGCCGCCGGCCGGGGGCTCCCGCGACGTTCCACAGTGTGAGCCACCCGTCCTGCCCGCCCGCGCGACCGCGTAATCTGGTGGCGTGACAGTGAATGCTGAGAAGCCCGCGACGCCTGTGCATACCTGGAAGGGTCTCCCCGCTGCGCAGCAGCCGTCGTATCCGGATCAGGAGGCGCTGCGTGCGGCGG
>NZ_BAABEP010000053.1:0-41620 GCF_039540215.1 Streptomyces tremellae | reverse complement strand
GCCATGTCGTTCTGTGAGCCAAGGAGTTGGGATCGCACGTTGTCTTCCTAAGACCCTTGGCCTCCGACTTAGCCGGATCGGCGAGTACCTGGTCGACGGCCCCCTCCAGATCAAGCGCGCCATCCCGTCCCTGGCGCTCCTGCCGCTGCTGATCCTCTGGCTCGGCATCGGCGAGGCCATGAAGGTGACCGTCATCGCGCTCGGCGTCGCCGTCTCGATGTACGTCAACGCTCACGCCGCCCTGACCTCGATCGACGGCCGCTATCTCGAACTCGCCCGGGTCCTGCGGCTCAGCCGCGGGCGCTACCTGCGCGCGGTCGTGCTGCCCGGCGCGCTGCCCGGGTTCTTCACCGGGCTGCGGCTCGGCGTCACCTCGTCCTGGCTCGGCCTCGTCGTGGTCGAGCAGATCAACGCCACCAGCGGGATCGGCTACATGATGTTCCAGGCCCAGCAGTACGCCCAGTCCGACGTGATCATCGTCGGCCTCGTCGTGTACGGCGTCCTCGGATACGCCTCCGACGCCGCCGTGCGCGCGGCCGAGAGGAGGGCGCTGTCATGGCGGCGCACCGTGACCGGCTGACCGCCGCGCCGGCCCCCGGACAGGCGCCCGCGTCCGCGCTGCGCGCCGAGGCCCTGGTACGCCGCTACGGCGGGCGCACCGTGCTCGACGGCCTCGACCTCACCGTCGCACCGGGCGAGTTCACCGCGCTCCTCGGCCGCAGCGGCTCGGGCAAGTCCACGCTGCTGCGCGCGGTCGCGGGCCTCGACCGGGACGTCGCGGGCTCGGGCAGGCTCGACGTCACCGACCGCGTCTCGCTCTCCTTCCAGGACTCCCGGCTGCTGCCGTGGGCGCGCGTCCTCGACAACGTCGCCCTCGGCCTCACCGGGGCCGGCGCCCGCCGCAGGTCGCTGACCGCGCTCGAAGAGGTCGGCCTCGCGGGCCGCGAACGCGCCTGGCCGCACGAGCTGTCCGGTGGAGAGCAGCAGCGCGCCGCACTCGCGAGGGCTCTGGTGCGCGAGCCCGAACTCCTCCTCGCCGACGAGCCGTTCGGCGCGCTGGACGCTCTGACCCGGATCAGGATGCACGACCTGCTGCGCGAACTGTACGAGCGGCACAGGCCCGCCGTCCTGCTCGTCACCCACGACGTGGACGAGGCCGTCGAACTCGCCGACCGCGTGCTCGTCCTCGACCGCGGCAGGCTCGCCGTCGACCTGCCGATCGGCCTGCCCGCCCCGCGCGCCCGGCGCGACCCGCGCTTCCAGGAGTACCGCGACACGCTGCTGGCCGCGCTCGGCGCGGCACCCGGACACCGGGCCGGCCCGGTCCCCACCGCCCGTCCGGCCCCCGCGCACCGCGTCGCCCCCGCCCCCGCCCCCGCCGACACCCCGGAGGAGACCCGCCGATGACCACCGCTGACCGTCCCCGCCTGCACCTCAACGCCTTCCTCATGTCGACGGGGCACCACGAGGCGTCCTGGCGGCTGCCCGAGTCCGACCCGTACGCGAGCACCGACATCGGCCACTACCGCGAACTCGCCCGCATCGCCGAGCGCGGAAAGCTCGACTCGGTCTTCCTCGCCGACAGCCCGGTCCTGATGGGCGACCCGGGCCGCCGCCCGGCGGGGAAGCTGGAACCCACCGTGCTGCTCGCCGCGCTCGCCGGCGCCACCGAGCGGATCGGACTGATCGCGACCGCCTCGACCAGCTACAACGAGCCGTACAACCTGGCCCGCCGCTTCGCCTCCCTCGACCATCTCTCGGGGGGCCGCGCAGGCTGGAACATCGTCACCACCGCGGGCGCGGACGCCGCCCGCAACTTCGGCCTCGACGACACCCCGCCGCACCGCGAACGCTACGCGCGCGCCGCCGAGTTCGTGGACGTCTCCGCCGAACTCTGGGACAGCTGGGCGGACGACGCCGTCGTCGCGGACAAGGAGCGCGGCGTGCACGCTGATCCCGCGCGGGTGCGGCGCGTCGAGCACTTGGGGCCGTACTTCCGCGTCGAGGGCGCCCTCAACGTGCCCCGCCCGCCGCAGGGTCACCCCCTGCTCGTCCAGGCGGGGTCGAGCGAGGACGGCAAGGACTTCGCCGCCCGCTACGCCGAGGCCGTCTTCACCGCGCAGCAGACCCTCCAGGAGGCCGTCGCCTTCTACCAGGACGTCAAGCGCAGGGCGCTGCGTCTCGGCCGGGACCCCGGCACGGTCAAGATCCTGCCCGGCATCGTGCCCGTCATCGGCGACACCGAGGCCGAGGCGCGCGACCTCGACGCCGAGCTGGACCGGCTCATCGTGCCCGAGTACGCGCGGCGCCAGCTCGCCAGGACGCTCAGGCTCGACGAGTCGGCGCTCGACCTCGACGCGGAACTCCCCGAAGGGCTCCCCGAAGAGGACGAGATCGAGGGCGCCAAGAGCCGCTACACGCTCATCGTGGAACTCGCGAGGCGCGAACACCTCACCGTGCGGCAGCTGATCGGCCGGCTCGGCGGCGGCCGCGGCCACCGCACCTTCGCCGGAACGCCCGTTCAGATCGCGGACACCATCGAGGACTGGTTCGGGCGCGGTGCGGCCGACGGGTTCAACGTGATGCCCGCCGTACTGCCGTCCGGGCTCACCGCGTTCGTCGACCGCGTGGTGCCGGTCCTCCAGGAGCGCGGCCTGTTCCGCACCGAGTACGAGGGCACGACGCTGCGCGAGCACTACGGGCTCGCCCGCCCGGCCAACCGGTTCTTCGACGCCCCACCGGCCCCGCTGCCCGGTGCCGGCGCAGACCGCCCGGCGTAGGGCCTCTCGTGTGGACCATGCCGGGCTCGGGTGCCCCGGCACCGCGTCTCGCGGCGTTGCCGTCGGTCGCCAGGGCTCCGCCCACGACTCCCTCCTCCGCCGTGCTGCACACAGCACAGGCCCCCGCCCGCAGATCCGCCCTGAGTCAAACGAAAGACCCTGGGCCGGCCGGGCGAGCGCGCCGCCCGCGTCGACTCGTCGACGGAGTGAGCGGACGACGACGCAGTACCGTCCCTTCGGACGCACGGGCGTCCGGGCCAGCGCGCCCTGTGCCCGGACGCCGACCGGATCGACCTCCACCAGGTGCACAGGCCGCGGCCCGGCGCCGGCCGCGACGAGACCCCCGGCGCGCTCTCCGCCCTCGTCCACCAGGGCAGGATCCGCCACGTCGGCGCCTCCACCTTTCCGTCCTCCGAGATCGTCAGGGCCCGATCGTCAGGCCCCGGTGGACCGCGCGGCGGCGCGAGCGGGGCGTCTCTGAGCAGCCCCCGTACGCGCTGCTCGTGCGCCGCATCGAGCGCGGGATCGCGAGATACTGCCGGTCGCGCAGGAGAACGGGCTGGCCGTCATCCCCTGGAGCCTCCCCTCGCGGGCGGCCGGCTCTCCGGCCGCCGCCGCAAGGGCGCGCCGCAGCCGGAGCCGAGCCGCGCCGACCAGGGCGCGCGCTCCTGCACCGGCGCCGCGGAGAACGCCGCCGGGCCGGAGGCCGCGGACGCGCTCGCCCGCCTCGCCGAGGAGACCGGGCTCCCCCTCGTCCGCCCCCCGCTCGCCTTCGTGCTCGAACACCCGGCGGTCACCTCGGCGATCATCGGCCCGCGCGCCATGGAGCAGCCGGGGGCCCAGCTCGGCGCGGACAGGACCAGGCTCTCCCAGGACGTGCTCGACCGCGTCGACGAGATCGTCACGCCCGGCACGAACCGCGCGCCGCGCGACAGCGGCTGCGTCCCGCGGGCCCTGGCCGGCGCCGCGCTGCGCCACCGTGCCCACTGACCGCCAACTCGCCTTTCAGAAGGGCCCGTTGCCCGGCGCAGGCCGCTGCCACCTGAGTACGCCCGGAGCGGCGGACCGTGGGGGAAACCGGCAAAACCCGGACGCGGCAGCCTCCCGCGACCTACCCTCTAGCTGTGTCAGGCGAGTTCGGCCGGGTGCTCGTTGTCGACGACAACCGCGTGATCCGGCAGCTGATCAGGGTCAATCTCGAACTGGAGGGTTTCGAGGTCGTGACCGCGGCCGACGGCGTCGAGTGCCTTGAGGTCGTCCACGACGCCGCCCCCGACGTCATCACGCTCGACGTCGTGATGCCCCGCCTCGACGGCCTGCGCACCGCTGCCCTGCTGCGCGCCGACCCCCGCACCCGCGACCTGCCGCTCGCGCTCATCAGCGCGGGGCTCCAGCACGAGGCGGAGGCCGCACACCGCGCGGGCGCCGACGCCTTTCTCGCCAAGCCCTTCGACCCCGCCGACCTGGTCAGTCTCGTCCGGCGGCTGGCCGGGGCGCACCCGCGCGCCGCCGCCGTCCGCCGCCCCGTCGAGCCGGGCCGCAGCCGCCGCTGCTGACGGCCCCCGGGCAAACCGGCTCGCGAAGAGGGGCGGGTCCTCCCATACGCTTGTCCTGTGACCCCCGCCGAGCTCTCCCGCACCGTACGGCACGCCGTGTGCCGCGCGGTGCGCGACGGCGAGCTCGCGGTGGCCGTCCCCGAGAGGGTCCACGTCGAGCGCCCACGCCCCGGCGGCACCGGCGACTGGACCACCAACGCCGCACTCCGCCTCGCCGCCGAGGCCGGCCGGCCGCCCCGCCGGGTCGCCGAGGTACTCAGGGACCGTCTCGCGTCCCCCGCGTTCGCCCGCGTCGACATCACAGGCCCCGGCTTCCTCAACTTCACCCTCGCCGCGCCCGCCGCGCAGCCCGCGCTCGCCCGGATACGCGCCGAGGGCGCGCGCTACGGCCACGGCGACGTTCTCGCGGGCCTGGTGCTCCGCTTCGCCCCCGCGGCCGAGCCGCGCGCCGCCGCCTGGATGGCCGCCGCGGTGCGCCTGCTGCGCACCCAGGGCGCCGACGCGGCCGTCGAGCCGGGCGGCACCGAGACCGTACGGGTCGTGCCCGCGCCCGCCTCGTACGACCCCGCGGCGCTCGGCCCCGACGCGAGCCGCTGGGCGCTGCTGCGGCCTGCCGCCCACGACCGGCCGCGCACCGACCCGGGGCCGCTGCTCGCGCAGCGCGAGAGCAACCCGCTGTTCCTGGTCCGCTACGCGCACGCCCGCGCCCGCGCCGCGCTGCGCGCCGCGCCCGCCTTCGGCCTCGCCCCGGACGCCGCCACCCCGGACACCCTCGGCCGCGGCCCGGCCCGTACGCTGCTCGACGTCCTCGCGGACCACCCCCGCGTCCTCGCGGCCTCCGCCCGCCACCGCGCGCCCGACCGGCTCGCGCGCCACCTCGAAGCGACCGCGGACCACACCCTGCGCTTCCTCGCGGAGAGCCGCCCCCTGCCCGTCGGCGACGAGAAACCCTCGGCCGCCCACCGCGCCCGGCTCGCGCTCGCCGAAGCCGCCGGGACGGTGCTCGCAGGCGGCCTGACCCTGCTCGGCGTCGACGCACCCGCACACCTCTGAAAGAGCCCACCAGCCATGACCGCTTCCGCCAAGTCCGCCGCCGCGCAGCCGGGACCCGACCTGCCCGCCGACCTCAACACGCTCGACGAGAAGGTGTGGGCGCAGGGCGTCGCCCGGGGTGCCGACGGCGTCGTCACCGTGCAGGACCTCGCCGTCACCCGCCTCGCCGAGGAGTTCGGCACCCCCGCGTACATCCTGGACGAGGCCGACTTCCGCGCCCGCTGCCGCGCCTGGAAGGACGCCTTCGGGCCCGGCGCGGACGTGTACTACGCGGGCAAGGCGTTCCTGTCCCGCGCCGTCGTGCGCTGGCTCGCCGAGGAGGGCCTGCACCTCGACGTGTGCTCGGCCGGCGAGCTGGCCACCGCCCTCGACGCCGGCATGCCCGCGGAGCGCATCGGCTACCACGGCAACAACAAGACACCCGCCGAGATCGAGCGCGCCGTCGCCGCCGGGGTCGGCCGCATCGTCGTCGACTCCTTCCAGGAGATCGCCCGCGTCGCCCACGCCGCCCGCGCGCTCGGCGTGCGGCAGAAGGTGCAGATCAGGGTCACCGTCGGCGTCGAGGCGCACACCCACGAGTTCATCGCCACCGCCCACGAGGACCAGAAGTTCGGCCTCGCGCTGGCCGGCGGGCAGGCCGAGGAGGCCGCCCGCCGCATCCTCGGCCACGACAGCCTCGAACTGACCGGCGTGCACTCCCACATCGGCTCGCAGATCTTCGACATGGCCGGTTTCGAGGTCTCCGCCCGCCGCGTGGTCGAACTGCTCGGCCGCATCCGCGACGAGCACGGCGCCGAGCTGCCCGAGATCGACCTCGGCGGCGGCCTCGGCATCGCCTACACCCCCGCAGACGACCCGCGCGAGCCGCAGGAGGTCGCCAAGCGCCTCGCCGAGATCGTGGGCCACGAGTGCGACGCCGCCGGCCTGCGCACGCCCCGCATCTCCGTCGAACCGGGCCGCGCCATCGTCGGCCCCACCGCCTTCACGCTGTACGAGGTCGGCACGGTCAAGCCGCTCGAAGGGCTCCGCACCTACGTGAGCGTCGACGGCGGCATGTCCGACAACATCCGCACCGCCCTGTACGACGCCGAGTACAGCGTCGCCCTGGTCTCCCGGGCCTCCGACGCCGAGCCCATGCTCGTACGGGTCGTCGGCAAGCACTGCGAGAGCGGCGACATCCTCGTGCGCGACGCCTACCTGCCCGCCGACCTCGCCCCCGGCGACCTGGTCGCGGTGCCCGCGACCGGCGCGTACTGCCGGGCACTCGCGAGCAACTACAACCACGCCCTCAGGCCGCCGGTCGTCGCCGTGCGCGACGGGGCGGCCCGGGTGATCGTCCGGCGCGAGACGGAAGAAGATCTTCTCCGTCTGGACGTGGGATGACGAGACAAACATCTCGGAATCTGGACGGTGGCAGGAAACTTCCTGGCCGTGCACGAGACTGGTGAACACCCCCGCTCAAGGCCGCGGGGCTCGACGAAAGGCGTAGGTCGGATGATGCGTACGCGTCCGCTGAAGGTGGCGCTGCTTGGCTGTGGCGTGGTCGGCACAGAGGTGGCGCGCATCATGACGACGCACGCGGACGACCTCGCCGCCAGGATCGGCGCGCCGCTCGAACTCGCCGGGATCGCCGTCAGGCGCCCCGGCAAGGTGCGCGAAGGCATCGACCCCGGCCTCGTCACCACCGACGCGACGGCACTGGTCAAGCGCGGCGACATCGACGTGGTCGTGGAGGTCATCGGCGGCATCGAGCCCGCGCGCACCCTCATCGCCACCGCCTTCGAGCACGGCGCCTCGGTCGTCTCCGCCAACAAGGCGCTGCTCGCGGAGGACGGCGCCACCCTCAACGAGGCCGCCGAGCGCCACGGCCGCGACCTCTACTTCGAGGCCGCGGTCGCCGGGGCGATCCCACTGGTCAGGCCGTTGCGCGAGTCCCTCGCCGGCGACCACGTGCAGCGCGTGCTCGGCATCGTCAACGGCACCACCAACTTCATCCTCGACCGCATGGACACCTCGGGCGCCGGCTACTCGGAGGCGCTCGACGAGGCCACCGCGCTCGGCTACGCGGAGGCCGACCCGACCGCGGACGTCGAGGGCTTCGACGCGGCGGCGAAGGCGTCCATCCTCGCGGGCATCGCCTTCCACACCCGCGTACGCCTCGACGACGTGCACCGCGAGGGCATCACCGAGGTCACCTCGGCCGACCTCGCCTCCGCCAAGCGCATGGGCTGCACGGTCAAACTCCTCGCGATCTGCGAGCGCGCCGCCGACGGGAAGTCCGTCACCGCCCGCGTCCACCCCGCGATGATCCCTCTCAGCCACCCGCTGGCCTCCGTGCGCGAGGCGTACAACGCGGTCTTCGTCGAGGCCGAGGCCGCGGGGCAGCTGATGTTCTACGGGCCGGGCGCGGGCGGCGCGCCCACCGCGTCCGCCGTCCTCGGCGACCTCGTCGCCGTCTGCCGCAACAGGCTCGCCGGGGCCAGGGGTCCCGGGGAGTCCGTGTACGCGCGGCTGCCCGTCAGCCCCATGGGCGACGTGGTCACCCGCTACCACATCAGCCTCGACGTCGCCGACAAACCGGGTGTGCTCGCCCAAGTGGCGACGGTCTTCGCCGAGCACGGCGTTTCCATCGATACCGTCCGTCAGAAGGGCAAGGACGGCGAGGCATCCCTCGTCGTGGTCACGCACCGGGCCTTCGACGCCGCCCTCTCGGGCACCGTCGAGGCGCTGCGCGGACTCGACACCGTGCGCGGTGTCGCCAGCATCATGCGTGTTGAAGGGGAGTAGGGACCCATGACCATCGCAGTCGACCGCGGCCCCGCACAGGGCACCCACCAGTGGCGCGGCGTCATCGAGGAGTACCGCGACCGGCTTCCGGTCGACGCCGCGACGCAGGTCGTCACCCTCAGGGAGGGCGGCACGCCGCTCGTGCCCGCACAGGTGCTCTCCGAACGCACCGGCTGCGAGGTGCACCTCAAGGTCGAGGGCGCCAACCCCACGGGTTCGTTCAAGGACCGCGGCATGACCATGGCCATCACCCGGGCCAAGGCCGAGGGCGCCCAGGCCGTGATCTGCGCCTCCACCGGCAACACCTCGGCCTCGGCCGCCGCCTACGCGGTACGCGCCGGCATGGTCTGCGCGGTCCTCGTGCCGCAGGGCAAGATCGCCCTCGGCAAGATGGGCCAGGCCCTCGTGCACGGCGCCCGCATCCTCCAGGTCGACGGCAACTTCGACGACTGCCTCACGCTGGCCCGCTCGCTCGCGGACAACTACCCTGTGTCGCTGGTCAATTCCGTCAACCCGGTCAGGATCGAGGGCCAGAAGACCGCCGCCTTCGAGATCGTGGACGCCCTCGGCGACGCCCCCGACGTGCACGTCCTGCCCGTCGGCAACGCCGGCAACATCACGGCGTACTGGAAGGGGTACCGGGAGTACGCCGCGGACGGACCCGCCACGCACACCCCCCGCATGTGGGGCTTCCAGGCCTCCGGCTCCGCGCCCATCGTGCGCGGCGAGGTCGTCAAGGAGCCGCACACCGTGGCCACCGCCATCCGCATCGGCAACCCCGCGTCCTGGCAGCTCGCGCTGAACGCCCGCGACGAGTCCGGCGGCCTCATCGACGAGGTGACCGACCGCCAGATCCTCCGCGCCTACCGGCTGCTCGCCGCGCAGGAGGGCGTCTTCGTGGAGCCCGCGTCCGCCGCCTCGGTCGCCGGCCTGCTCAAGGCCGCGGAGGAGGGCAGGGTCGACCCCGGCCAGCGCATCGTCTGCACGGTCACGGGCAACGGCCTCAAGGACCCCGACTGGGCCGTCCAGGGCGCCCCGCAGCCCGTCACCGTACCCGTCGACGCGGCCGCCGCGGCCGACCAACTCGGCCTCGCCTGACGGCAGCCCGTACGGGCAGCCCCCGCGCGCACACGCGTCGGGTCGACCTCACCGCAGGGAGCGGCGCCAGGAACGCAGCCCCCCGCGCGCACACGCGTCGGGCGGGGCGGGGTGCCGGGAGGGGCGAGGCCGGCAGGGGACGAGGGGGAGCAGCGGGGAGGGAAGGCGGGGCAAGCGGGGAGGGAAGGCGGGGGCAAGAGGGGAGGGAACGGCGAAGGCGCACGGCCCGCACGCGACACGCATCGTGCGCCTCCCGTGCGCCCTATGTCGCGGTGCGTCTTTCCTTCGATAGGGTGGAGGGGCCCACCCCGCCGCACCTGCCGCGGTGTTGCCGCGCGTGCCGCGGTGACCGTCCCGTGTGGGCAGCCTTCCGTGGACACCACGCGAGAGCACGCAGCCGAACCCCCGCAGGCACAAGGAGAGTCGTCAGAGCGATGGCCGGTCCCGCCTTCCGCGCCGCCGCCGTACGGGTGCGCACCCCCGCCACCAGCGCCAATCTCGGTCCTGGCTTCGACGCCTTCGGCCTGTCGCTGGGGCTCTACGACGACGTCGTCGTCCGCGTCGCCGACGCGGGACTGCACATCGACATCGCGGGCGAGGGCGCGCAGACGCTGCCCCGCGACGAGAACCACCTGCTGGTGCGCGCCCTGCGCACGGCCTTCGACCTGCTGGGCGGCCAGCCCAGGGGCCTTGAGGTCGTCTGCGCCAACCGCATCCCGCACGGCCGCGGCCTCGGCTCCTCGTCCGCCGCGATCTGCGCGGGCATCGTCGCCGCCCGCGCCGTGACCATAGGCGGGGACGCCAGACTCGACGACGCGGCGCTGCTCGAACTCGCCACCGAGATCGAGGGCCACCCCGACAACGTCGCGGCCTGCCTGCTCGGCGGCTTCACCCTGGCCTGGACGGAGAGCGGCGCTGCGCGCGCCATCCGCATGGACCCCGCGCCCTCCGTCGTCCCCGTGGTGTTCGTACCGGACGCGCCGGTGCTCACGGAGACCGCGCGCGGCCTGCTGCCGCGGACCGTCCCGCACGTCGACGCGGCGGCCAACGCGGGCCGCGCCGCGCTGCTCGTCGAGGCGTTGACCAGGCGTCCCGAGCTCCTGCTTCCCGCCACGGAGGACCGCATCCACCAGGAGTACCGGCAGCCGGCGATGCCGCAGAGCGTCGCCCTGGTCGACAGGCTCCGCGAGGACGGCGTCCCCGCGATGATCTCCGGCGCGGGACCCACCGTCATCGCGCTGGTCGAGGAGGGTGCGGCCGACAAGGTCGCACGGCTGGCCGGGGAGGGGTGGGCCGCGAACCGGCTCTCCCTCGACACGGCGGGAGCGAGCGTTCTGCCGCTCGGTTCGTGAAAGGGGCGCCGGGATCTCGGAATCGCGATTGCCGGTGTGCGAGAGGGGGAATGTTTGTTGGAGCCGGTAGTGTTAACCTCAAGACTGCATTCGGAGTCTTAGTGGCCCGGTGCTTAGCGTCCCCTTTCGGGACCACCCTTCTTCCGGGAGCCTCCTCAACTGCCTGAGCAGCCTGCCTGAGCAGTTTTGAGCACGCACCGGAACCGGCACGGCCTCCCGCGCTTCTCCCCGTAGAGGGTCGAGCAGGGGGTCTCGGGCCGGGACCCACCGCACGTATGCATGTTTCTCCGCCGTATCCGGCGGGACCACCGCCCCGGCACGGTCCACAAGCAAGGGCCGCAGCCGGACAGCACAACCGGTCGCCGAGCCAGATGGCCGACGTCCGCTCCAGGGAAGGACCCTTCGTGAGCGACACCACCGATCTGATGGGCGTGACTGCCGACGACAGCGTCGACACGACCGCGCCCGCCGCAGGTGCTGCCTCCGGCACCACCTCACGGCGCCGCCGCTCCGGCACCGGCCTCGACGGCATGGTCCTGGCCGAGCTGCAGCAGGTCGCGTCCGGCCTCGGCATCAGGGGCACGGCGCGGATGCGCAAGAGCCAGCTGATCGACGTCATCAAGGAGGCGCAGGCCGGCGGCGGCGCCCCGGCCGCCAAGGACGCCGACGCCGAGGCCAAGCCGAAGCGCCGCGCCACGTCCCGCGCCCGCACGGGTGACACGCAGGCGGAGAGCGCCACGGACACCGGCTCCCAGCAGCAGATCGACATCCCCGGCCAGCCCGCGAGCGACGAGCCGGCCGCCGGGGAGCGCCGCGGCAGGCGCCGCGCCACCGCCCCCGCCGGCACCCCCGAGCAGGGCGCGGACACCGCCAAGGCGGAGCCGAGGGCCGAGGCCGCCCCCGAGGCAGAGGGCAAGCGCGACGGCGGCCAGGGCCGCCAGGACCGGGGCCGTGACGGCCAGGGCCGCGGCGACCGCCAGGAGCGCGGCCAGCAGGGCGGCCAGGGACGCGAGGGCCGCGGCGACGGCCAGGGCCGCGACGGCCAGCAGCAGGACCGCAGGGACCGTCAGCAGGGCCGCCGCGGCAAGGGCGACGGCGACCAGCAGCAGGGCGGCGGCCAGCAGGGCCGCAGGGACCGCCAGGGCGGCGCCCAGGACGACTTCGACGAGGACGGCGGCGGCCGTCGCGGGCGCCGCGGCCGCTACCGCGACCGGCGCGGCCGGCGCGGCCGCGAGGACTTCGGCGCGGAGCCGCAGGTCGCCGAGGACGACGTCCTGATCCCCGTCGCGGGCATCCTCGACATCCTCGACAACTACGCGTTCATCCGCACCTCCGGCTACCTGCCGGGCCCGAACGACGTGTACGTCTCGCTCGCCCAGGTCCGCAAGAACGGCCTGCGCAAGGGCGACCACGTCACCGGCGCCGTGCGGCAGCCCAAGGAGGGGGAGCGCCGCGAGAAGTTCAACGCGCTGGTCCGCCTCGACTCGGTCAACGGCATGGCGCCCGAGAGCGGCCGCGGCCGTCCCGAGTTCAACAAGCTCACGCCGCTCTACCCGCAGGACAGGCTCCGCCTGGAGACCGACCCGGGCGTCCTGACCACCCGGATCATCGACCTGGTCTCGCCCATCGGCAAGGGCCAGCGCGGCCTGATCGTCGCCCCGCCGAAGACCGGCAAGACGATGATCCTCCAGTCGATCGCCAACGCGATCACGGTCAACAGCCCCGAGTGCCACCTCATGGTCGTCCTCGTCGACGAGCGGCCGGAAGAGGTCACCGACATGCAGCGGTCGGTCAAGGGCGAGGTCATCTCCTCGACCTTCGACCGCCCCGCCGAGGACCACACCACCGTCGCCGAGCTGGCCATCGAGCGCGCGAAGCGCCTCGTGGAGCTCGGGCACGACGTGGTCGTGCTGCTCGACTCCATCACCCGCCTCGGCCGCGCCTACAACCTGGCGGCCCCGGCCTCCGGCCGCATCCTCTCCGGCGGTGTCGACTCGACCGCGCTCTACCCGCCGAAGCGGTTCTTCGGCGCCGCGCGCAACATCGAGGACGGCGGCTCGCTGACCATCCTCGCGACCGCGCTGGTGGAGACCGGGTCGCGGATGGACGAGGTCATCTTCGAGGAGTTCAAGGGCACGGGCAACATGGAGCTGCGGCTCGACCGCAAGCTCTCCGACAAGCGCATCTTCCCCGCGGTCGACGTCGACGCGTCGAGCACCCGCAAGGAGGAGATCCTGCTCGGCTCGGACGAGCTGTCCATCGTCTGGAAGCTCCGCCGCGTGCTGCACGCCCTCGACCAGCAGCAGGCCATCGAGCTGCTGCTGGACAAGATGAAGCAGACGAAGTCCAACGCGGAGTTCCTGCTCCAGATCCAGAAGACCACCCCGATGCCGGGCAACGGCAACGACTGACGGCCCCGCCGGCCCCGCCGGCACCCGTAGGGGAGACGGTGCCCCCTCGCGCTCGGGAAGCGCGAGGGGGCACCTTCGTGCCACCCTTGATGAACTGCCGGTGAACCCCACCGCCAGGGCCGCCGCGCCGGCGCAGAGTGGGCGCGGGGCAGGACGGGCACGCGCACGGAAGGAGCAGCGACCTCACCCGGACGCCGCACAACAGCACACAGGCGTGCCGCGCCCGCGGACCAGGCAGGGGGACCGGGCCCGAAGCCGAGGGAGACCATGACCGCCGACCGGAGCACCCGCCGCCGCACGCTCAAGGGCGTGATCGTGACCCTCGTGGTGCTCGTCGCCGTCATCGTGGGCGGCCTTGGGTACGTGTACGCCCGTCTGAACGGCAACCTCAGCGGCATCGACATCAACGCCCAGCTCGGCTCGCACCGCCCGCACGACGTCGACAACGGCTCCGAGGACATCCTCGTGCTCGGCTCCGACTCGCGCTCCGGCGCGAACGCGAAGTACGGCAGGAGCTCGGGCGCGCGCTCCGACACGGCGATGGTCGTGCACATCTACCACGGCCACACCAAGGCGTCCGTGGTCTCCATACCGCGCGACACCCTCGTCGACCGTCCCGCCTGCACGGACGACAAGGGCCGCACCGTGCAGGGCGACCGGTCGGCGATGTTCAACAGCGCCTACGAGGCGGGTGGGCCCGCCTGCGCCGTGAAGACCGTCGAGCGGATGACGGACGTCCGCATGGACCACTACGTCGAGGTCGACTTCACCGGCTTCAAGAAGCTCATCGACGAGCTCGGCGGCGTGAAGGTGACCACGACCCGCGCCATCCACGACAAGGACAGCCACCTCACGCTCGGCCCCGGCACGCACACCCTCGACGGCGAGCAGTCCCTCGGCCTCGTCCGCACCCGCCACGCCATCGGCGACGGCAGCGACCTCGGCCGCATCCAGCTCCAGCAGGCGTTCATCAAGGCGCTCATCCACCAGGTGCGGGGCATCGGCCTGTTCAGCGACCCGAAGAAGCTGTTCGACCTCGCGGACACCGCGACCAAGGCCATCACCCCGGACTCCGGGCTCGACAGCGTCGACGAGCTGATCGGCTTCGCCGGCGGCTTCAAGGACCTGTCCGCGGGGGACGTGACGATGGTCACCCTGCCGGTGAAGTACGACCCGGCGAACCCCAACCGGGTCGTACCGCTCCAGCCCGGCGCCCGCACGGTGTGGCAGGCGCTGCGCCAGGACAGGCCGATCCCGAAGTCCGCGACCAAGGGCTCCGCGGGCGACACCGGCGACGCCACCGGCGTCATCAGCGGAGGCTGAGCGGCGGCGGCCCGGTCCCGCGCGACCGCCTGGTACCGGGCGGGAACAAGGAGGCGCGGACTCCGGTTTTGGGAGATGCGGCCCCTACTGGCAAACTGGTCCGCTGGTCCCGGTTCACGTACGAGCACTTCCGCGCGTACGACCCGGCGCCCTCCCCGAACTAGGAGAAACCCGTGAAGAACGACATCCACCCGAAGTACGTCGAGACGCAGGTCAGCTGCACCTGTGGCGCGTCGTTCACGACCCGGAGCACCATCGAGTCCGGCACCATCCGCGCGGACCTCTGCTCCGAGTGCCACCCGTTCTACACGGGCAAGCAGAAGATCCTCGACACCGGTGGCCGCGTGGCCCGCTTCGAGGCCCGCTTCGGCAAGGGCGCCACGTCCGGCAAGGCCGGCTCCGCCAAGAAGTAGCGAGCACCCCGCGCCGGTCCCCGGCGCCCCGCACAGGGGCGCAGGGACCGGCGCTTTGGCGTCCCGGGCGGCCGGTGGGTCCCGCGCACGGCCGCAGGAGAGGTCGCGCCGCACCCCGAGCCCGCCACCCCGCAGCACCTTTCACCACCCCAGGAGCCCCCGATGTTCGAGGCGGTCGAGGACCTGGTCGGCGAGCACGCCGACCTGGAGAAGAAGCTCGCCGACCCGTCGGTCCACGCCGACCAGGCCAACGCGCGCAGGCTCGGCAAGCGGTACGCCGAGCTGACGCCGATCATCGGCGCGTACCACTCCTGGAAGCGGACGGGCGATGACATCGCGACCGCCAGGGAGCTGGCCGCTGAGGACCCCGACTTCGCCGCCGAGGTCAAGGAGCTCGAAGCGCGCCGCGAGGAGCTCACCGAGCGCCTGCGGCTGCTGCTCGTGCCCCGCGACCCCAGCGACGACAAGGACGTCATCCTGGAGATCAAGGCGGGCGCGGGCGGCGACGAGTCCGCGCTGTTCGCCGGCGACCTGCTGCGCATGTACCTGCGCTACGCGGAGCGCGTCGGCTGGAAGGCCGAGATCATCGACTCCACCGAGTCCGAACTCGGCGGCTACAAGGACGTCCAGGTCGCGGTGAAGACCAAGGGCGGGGGCGGCGCCACCGAGCCGGGGCAGGGCGTCTGGGCCAGGCTCAAGTACGAGGGCGGGGTGCACCGCGTGCAGCGCGTGCCCGCCACCGAGTCGCAGGGCCGCATCCACACCTCGGCCGCCGGCGTCCTCGTGACGCCGGAGGCCGAGGAGATCGACGTCGAGATCAACCCGAACGACCTGCGCATCGACGTCTACCGCTCCTCGGGCCCCGGCGGGCAGTCCGTCAACACGACGGACTCGGCCGTCCGGATCACGCACCTGCCGACCGGCGTCGTCGCCTCCTGCCAGAACGAGAAGAGCCAGCTCCAGAACAAGGAGCAGGCCCTGCGCATCCTGCGTTCCAGGCTGCTGGCGGCGGCACAGGAGGAGGCCGAGTCGAAGGCCGCGGACGCCCGCCGCAGCCAGGTGCGCACGGTGGACCGCTCGGAGAAGATCCGCACGTACAACTACCCCGAGAACCGCATTTCGGACCACCGCGTCGGCTTCAAGGCGTACAACTTGGACCAGGTGCTCGACGGCGACCTCGACGCCGTGATCCAGGCGTGCGTGGACGCCGACTCCGCGGCCAAGCTCGCCGCGGCGCAGTGACCGAGGGGCCGCCCGCGCCGGCGGCCCCGCCGCCGGGCCACCGCGGCCCCGACCGCCAGGCAACCACTCGACGCAGTCCGGAGGAACCAGCGTGCAGCCATCACACGGCGGGCCGACCGGTGCGGGCGGCGACCCTCAGGGAAGCGGCCGCCGCGCCCCCGGGCCGCGCAGCCTGCTGCTCGCCGAGGTCGCCCAGGCGACCCGGCGGCTGGCCGACGCGGGCGTGCCCTCGCCCCGCTTCGACGCGGAGGAGCTCGCCGCCTACGTGCACGGCGTGAAGCGCGGGGAACTGCACACCGTCAAGGACTCCGACTTCGACGCCCGCTACTGGGAGGCCATCGCCCGCCGCGAGGCCCGCGAGCCCCTCCAGCACATCACCGGGCGGGCGTTCTTCCGCTACCTGGAGCTCCAGGTCGGCCCCGGCGTCTTCGTGCCGCGCCCGGAGACCGAGTCCGTCGTCGGCTGGGCCATAGACGCGGTGCGCGCCATGGACGTGGTCGAGCCCGTCGTGGTGGACCTGTGCGCGGGCTCGGGCGCGATCGCGCTCGCCATCGCCCAGGAGGTGCCGCGCTCGACCGTGCACGCCGTGGAACTGTCCGAGGACGCGCTCGTGTGGACCCGCAAGAACGCCGCGGGATCCCGGGTCACCGTGCACGCGGGCGACGCCCTGCGCGCCCTGCCCGAGCTGGACGGCCAGGTCGACCTGGTCATCTCCAACCCGCCGTACATCCCCCTCACCGAGTGGGAGTACGTGTCGCCCGAGGCCCGCGACCACGACCCGCAGATGGCGCTGTTCTCCGGCGAGGACGGCCTCGACACCATCCGCGGCATCGAGCGCACCGCACACCGGCTGCTGCGGCCCGGCGGCCTCGTCGTCGTCGAGCACGCCGACACCCAGGGCGGCCAGGTCCCGTGGATCTTCAGCGAGGAGTCCGGCTGGGCGGACGCGGCTGACCACCCCGACCTCAACAACCGCCCGCGCTTCGCGACCGCCCGCAAGGCACTGCCGTGACGGCAGGGAGGCAGAATGTGCCCGCGCCCCGGGGACGCGCCCCGCGCCGCCGGGCGCACCGCGGGGCGGGGGCCGGCCGCCCGCCGTCCGCGCGGCGGACCCAGCCCGTGAGAAGAAGGAGCCTGTGACCATGGCACGGCGTTACGACACCAACGACGCTACCGACCGCACCACCGGTCTGCGGGAGGCCGCGTCCGCCGTGCGGCGTGGCGAACTGGTCGTGCTGCCCACCGACACGGTCTACGGCGTCGGCGCCGACGCCTTCGCCGCCGAGGCCGTCGGCGACCTGCTCGCCGCGAAGGGCCGCGGGCGCACCATGCCGAGCCCCGTCCTGATCGGCTCCCCGAACACCCTGCACGGCCTCGTCACGGACTTCTCCGAGCAGGCGTGGGAACTGGTCGACGCGTTCTGGCCGGGCGCGCTCACGCTCATCGCCCGGCACCAGCCGTCGCTCCAGTGGGACCTCGGCGACGCGAGGGGCACCGTCGCCGTGCGCATGCCGCTGCACCCGGTCGCCATCGAACTGCTCACCGAGGTCGGCCCGATGGCCGTCTCGAGCGCCAACCTCACCGGGCACCCGGCGCCCGAGGACTGCGACGCGGCGCGGACCATGCTCGGCGACGCGGTCTCCGTCTACCTCGACGGCGGCCCGACGCCCGGCATCGTGCCGTCGTCCATCGTGGACGTCACCGGCGAGGTGCCCGTCCTGCTGCGCGCGGGCGCGCTCGACGCCGAGGAGCTGCGCAAGGTGGTACCCGACCTCGAGGTGGCCAATTGACCGCCCCTGAGGGGCGTGGCATAGCGGACACCGCACAGCGGGGCGAGCACACGTTCCGCATCCTCCACGTCAGCACAGGCAACGTCTGCCGCTCGCCGATCACCGAGCGGCTGAACCGGCACGCCCTGAGCGCGCGCCTCGGCGAGGACCTCACGGGCGGGCTGATCGTGGAGAGCGCGGGCACCTGGGGCCACGAGGGCGCCCCCATGGAGGCCAACGCGGAGGCCGTGCTCGCCGACTTCGGCGCGGACGCCTCCGGCTTCGTCGGGCGGGAGCTGCTCGACGAGCACGTCATCAGGGCGGACCTCGTCCTGACGGCCACCCGCGACCACCGGGCCCAGGTGATCTCCATGGGCCACTCCGCGGGCCTGCGCACCTTCACGCTGAAGGAGTTCACCCGGCTCGTGCGCGCCATAGACCCGGCCACCCTGCCCGACCCGCTCGACGAGGGCGTGGTCGAGCGGGCCAGGGCGCTCGTGCGGGCCGCCGCCGCGCTGCGCGGCTGGCTGCTGGCGCCCAGCGCGGAGGCCGACGAGGTCTACGACCCGTACGGCGCGCCCATCACCCTCTTCCGCTCGATCGGCGACGAGATCAACCAGGCGCTCGACCCGGTCGTCACCGCCCTCACCGGCGTCCCCGCGGCCCTCTGAGCCGCCCGGCCGCCGCCCGCGTGGGCCTGCCGCCCCGCCGTCCCCTGCGCCGCCGCAGGGGGCCGTCGTGCGCCGCCCCTGCGGTCCGCTGGCTCCAGGCGGGCAGCCGGCCCGGGCACCGCCGTCCCGCGCCGGTGCCCGGGGGCCGGCGCGGGCGTCCTGAGCACCCGGAACCGCAGGCCGCGCGCGCCCGGCCCGCGCGGCCTACGCTGGACGCAACCGCCCACAGTCGACCGGAGCGCGCCATGTCGGTCATCCCCTCCGCGAGCGCCGTGCACCACACCGCGGACGCGCTGCGGCGCCACGACCCCGAGATCGCCGACGTCCTGCTCGGGGAGGCGCGGCGGCAGGCGGACAGCCTCCAGCTGAGCGCCGCGGAGAACTTCGCCTCGGCCGCCGTGCTCGCCGCCCTCGGCTCGCCGCTCGCCAACAAGTACGCGGAGGGCTATCCGGGAGCCCGCCACCACGGCGGCTGCGAACTGGCGGACGCCGCGGAGCGCATCGCCGTCACCCGCGCCACCGGCCTCTTCGGCGCCGAGCACGCCAACGTGCAGCCGCACTCCGGCTCGTCCGCCGTGCTCGCCGCGTATGCCGCCCTGCTGCGCCCGGGTGACACGGTGCTCGCGCTGGGACTGCCGTACGGGGGCCACCTCACGCACGGGGCGCGGGTCAACTTCTCCGGCCGCTGGTTCCGCTTCGTCGGCTACGGCGTCGACCCGGAGACCGGGCTCGTCGACTACGAGCAGGTGCGCACCCTCGCCCGCGCCCACCGGCCCAAGGCCGTCGTGTGCGGCTCCATCGCCCACCCGCGCCACCTCGACCACGCGGCCTTCCGGGAGATCGCCGACGACGTCGGCGCGTACCTGATCGCCGACGAGGCCCACCCGATGGGCCTGGTCGCGGGCGGCGCGGCGCCCAGCCCCGTGCCGTACGCGGACATCGTCTGCGCGACCACCCACAAGGTGCTGCGCGGGCCGCGCGGCGGGATGCTGCTGTGCGGGCGCGACCTGGCGGAGCGGGTGGACCGCGCGGTGTTCCCGTTCAGCCAGGGCGGCGCGCAGATGCATGTGATCGCCGCCAAGGCGGTCGCGTTCGGGGAGGCCGCGGCGCCCGCCTTCACCGGCTACGCGCACCGCGTCGTCGCCAACGCCCGCACTCTCGCCGACGCCCTCGCCGCCGAGGGCCTCGACATCACCACAGGCGGTACCGACACCCACCTGATCACCGCGGACCCCGCGCCGCTCGGCCTCGACGGCAGGGCCGCGCGCGCCCGGCTCGCCGCCGCGGGCCTCGTCCTGGAAACCTGCGGGCTGCCGCACGGCACCCGGCGCGGGCTGCGCCTCGGCACGGCCGCCGTCACCACGCAGGGCATGGGAGAGGACGAGATGCGCGCGGTCGCCCGGCTCGCCGGGGCCGCGCTCACCGGCGACGAGCACCGCCTCGGCGTCCTGCGCGAGGAAGTACGTGATCTTGCGGGGGAGTTCCCGCCCTATACTGCGTAGCCTTCCGCGCCGCAGGGCGCGGGCGGCCCCGGGGCGGGCGTCCAGGCCGGCCCACCGGGCCCCTGTGCAACCGTTCGGGCCGCCCTCGGTGTCCTAGCCTGTGGGGCGGCCCGGTGCGAGCGGTATCCGGCGCCGGTACGGCGAGGGCTAGGGTGTGGGGCTGACATGGCCAGCGATTCCTGTGGGGCAGCCCGTGCGTGATTACCTGCTGACGCTCTGCGTGACGGCAGCGGTGACCTATCTGCTGACCGGTCCTGTGCGCAAGTTCGCCGTGGCGGTCGGGGCGATGACCGCGATCCGCTCGCGCGACGTGCACCGCGAACCCACGCCCCGCCTCGGCGGGGTCGCGATGTTCCTGGGACTGTGCGCGGGCCTGCTGGTCGCCGACAACCTGCACAACCTGGGCGGGGTCTTCGCCCAGTCCAACGAGCCGCGCGCGCTGCTCTCCGGGGCCGCGCTGATCTGGCTGATCGGTGTCCTGGACGACAAGTTCGAGATCGACGCGCTGATCAAACTCGGCGCGCAGATGATCGCCGCGGGCGTCATGGTGATGCAGGGCCTGACCATCCTCTGGCTGCCCGTCCCCGGCGTCGGCACCGTCTCGCTGACCCAGTGGCAGTCCACGCTGCTCACGGTCGCCGTCGTCGTGGTCACCATCAACGCGGTCAACTTCGTGGACGGCCTCGACGGCCTGGCCGCCGGCGTGGTCTGCATCGCGGCCGCCGCGTTCTTCCTGCACGCCTACCACCTCTGGTACGGGTACGGGATCGAGGCCGCGGCCCCCGCGACGCTGTTCGCGGCGATCCTGATGGGCATGTGCCTGGGCTTCCTGCCGCACAACATGAGCCCCGCGCGGATCTTCATGGGCGACTCCGGCTCGATGCTCATCGGCCTCGTGCTCGCCGCGGGCCCGATCTCGGTGACGGGCCAGGTCGACCCGGACACGCTCGCGCTGTTCGAGGGCGGCACCCGGGGGGCGACGCACGCCGCGCTCCCGGTCTTCATCCCGCTGCTGCTGCCGCTCACGATCATCGCGATCCCGCTGGCCGACCTGCTGCTCGCGGTGGTGCGCCGGGCGTGGAACGGCCAGTCGCCGTTCGCCGCGGACCGCGGCCACCTGCACCACAGGCTGCTGGACATCGGGCACTCCAAGACCCGCGCGGTGCTGATCATGTACTTCTGGTCGGCGCTGATCGCCTTCGGCGTGGTCCTGTACTCGGTCGTGTACTCGACGCAGGGCTCGAACTGGGTGCTGCCGGTGCTGGTCGGGCTGAGCGCCGTGGGCCTGGTGCTGTTGCTGCTGCCGCGGTTCAGGCCGCGGGTGCCGCGCTGGGCCGAGTCGTTCGTACCGCCGCGCTACCGGCGCGCGGCGCGGCGGCAGGTCGCGGACGGCGGGGCGGCCGGTGCGCCGTCCGCGGCGGGCGAAGGGGCCGGGGACGGGGCCGCCGTGGAAGCGGGCGGGCAGGCCCGCGCGGAGGGCGGCGCCGAGGACGCTTCGGACGGGGAGGACGGCGGCGGCCGGGCGGCCGCGCTCTCCGCGGGCGTGCACGGGGCGACGGCGCTCGGGGCGGGGCCGGGATTCACCGATCGCGGGAAAGCCGGATCAACTCGTTGACTTCCACGAGGACGGATCCGGTGAATTCGGAAATCCGGCGGCATTACCACACCGGTGGCTGTGGCGTCCTGCACGCGAGAGCGGAATAGCCCTCACGTGTGACGGTCAGCACACGAACGAGGTAAAGACCTCATCAAATAGTTTGTGATACCGTTCACTACCAGGTGAGGGACGCCGAATGGCCTTGGCAGGACAGGCCCTTCGGGTCGGGGTGCACCCGCAGCGCGCAAGCGCCGGGGGGCTAACCTCTGTTCAACGTCGGAGAGTCGACGAGCCGCCGTCCTCCACCGTCTGCACACCCACCCCCAAGTCCCGCTGGAGCTGTCCTCATGCAGTCCAACGACGCCCGGATTCTCCGGGGTTCGGCGTTCATCGCCGTCCCCGTGGGAGTCGTAGCCACCGTCGTGAGCGCCATCGTCGCCGGTGAGAAGGGCCTGATCGGCGGACTTGTGGCGCTCGCCGTCGTCGCCGTCTTCTTCGGCCTCGGCACCGCCGCGCTGATGCGCCTCACCCGCGACAACCCGCAGGTGGCCATGACGGCGGGGCTCCTGGTCTACGCGGTGCAGATCCTGCTGATCGGTGTCTTCATCATCGTCTTCCAGAACACAACGCTGTTCAACGCGCGCGCCTTCGCGCTGACACTCCTCGTGACGGCGCTCTCCTGGGTCGGCGGGCAGGTCAAGCAGAGCCTCACCGCCAAGATGCTCTACGTCGACCCCGGGGCCACGCTCCCCGCCAAGTCCTCCGCCGGCAAGGGGGCCGGACGCGCGTCGAAGGCGAAGTCCTACGATGCGGCATAAGGGCGGCGTGAAGAGGGCGGATCGCGATCTGCTATCGTCCGGAATCGCTTCCGGCCGCGGGGGCCGCTCCCTGCCCACGGGCAGGACGCACCACTCCTCTGACGGCCCGCGGCATCCCCGAGTTGGCGGGGCTGGCGGCTGTGGAGACAGCGAGGCGTCCGGGCCGTCCGGTCCTCGGCCGAAACTTCCAGTGGGTCGCGGCGGCACCGCCACACCACTTTCCCCGTGCCGAACCGCGGCTCCACGGGCCGCGCTGACACACAAGGTTGCCGTTTCCCATGCATCACGACGAAGGAGTCACGGGTGAGTGCCCACACGCTGCTCGCTGAGAGCGGATGCCACCTCTTCACCGGATGTGGCTTCCCTGCGCCGGGCCTCAACTCGTTCGACTTCAAGCCCTTCCTGACCATCGGCGGGCTGGAGTTCACCAAGCCGATGCTGCTCTCGGTCATCTGCATGGTGATCGTCGTGGGCTTCTTCTGGCTCGCGTTCAGGAAGCCGAAGCTCGTTCCCGGCAAGCTGCAGCTGATCGGCGAGATCGGCTACAACTTCATCGCGCGCAGCATCGCCCGCGAGGTGATCGGCAAGGAGGGCTCCAAGTACGTGCCCTTCCTGACGTCGATCTTCTTCTTCGTCTGGATCATGAACATCATGTCGGTGATCCCGCTGGCCCAGTTCCCGGCCACGTCGCGGTTCGCCTACCCGGTCGTCCTCGCGGCCTGCGTGTGGGTCACCTACATGTTCCTGACGTTCAAGAAGAACGGCCTCAAGGGCGGCGTCAAGAACCTCGTCTGGATCGAGGGCCTGCCCAAGCCGATCATCCCGCTGATCGTGCTCCTGGAGTTCATCCAGAACGTGATCACCCGGCCGTTCACCCTGGCGGTGCGGCTCTGGGCCAACATGTTCGCCGGCCACATGCTGATCGTGATGTTCAGCGTCGCGAGCTGGTACCTGCTCACGCCGTCGATCATGTCCGCGGTGGCCGCAGGGTCCTTCATCCTGGCCGCCGCCATGACCGCCTTCGAGGTCCTGATCCAGTTCCTCCAGGCGTATATCTTCACGCTCCTCACCTCGATCTACATCCAGGGAGCGCTCCAGGAAGGCCACTGACCCAGGTCAGTGCCCCTCCCGGTCTGCCACGCCTCACCATCCGACTTCCGCTGGGAAGCCCCCCAGCGGACCGCATCACACAAGGAAGACAGGAAGATGTCTGCCGAGCTTGTCAACCTCGCCGCCACCAACCTCTCGATCCAGGGCAACCTGGGCGCCGTCGCGTACGGTCTCGCCGCCATCGGCCCCGGCGTCGGTATCGGTGTCGTCTTCGGCCACTCCATCGAGGCCATGGCCCGCCAGCCCGAGGCCATGCCGGTCATCCGCACCAACATGTTCCTCGGCTTCGCCCTCTGTGAGGTTCTGGCGCTGCTGGGTCTGGTCGCCCCCTTCATCTTCTCGGCCAAGTAACCAGGGCCAACCAGAGGAAAGGATCAAGGTTCAGCCATGATGTTCCTGGCCGCCGAGGGTGCTCAGAACCCTCTTATCCCGGACACGACGGAACTCGTCGTCGGCATCCTCTGCTTCCTCATCGTCTTCGGATTCCTCGGCAAGAAGCTGCTGCCGAACATCCAGAAGACGCTGGAGGAGCGGCACGACGCGATCGAGGGCGGCCTGGAGCGTGCGGCCGAGGCGCAGGCCGAGGCCAACCAGACCCTTGAGCAGTACAAGGCACAGCTCGCCGAGGCCAGGCACGAGGCCGCGCGTCTCCGCCAGGAGGCGACCGAGCAGGGTGCCACGATCATCCAGCAGATGCGGGAAGAGGGCCAGCGGCAGCGCGAGGAGATCATCGCCGCCGGCCACACCCAGATCGAGGCCGACCGCAAGGCCGCCGCGGTCGCGCTGCGCCAGGACGTGGGCAAGCTCGCCACCGAGCTGGCCGGCAAGCTCGTCGGCGAGTCCCTTGAGGACCACGCACGGCAGAGCCGCACCATCGACCGGTTCCTGGACCAGCTGGAGAACAACGCCGCGAACGCGGAGGCCACGCGATGAACGGCGCGAGCCGTGAAGCGCTGTCCGCCGCGCGCGAACGCCTCGACGCGCTGACCGACAGCGCGTCGGTCGACCCGGCGGCCCTCGCCGAGGACCTGGCCTCCGTCACGTCGCTGCTCGACCGCGAGGTCTCGCTGCGACGCGTCCTGACCGACCCGGTCCAGGGCGAGGAGGCCAAGGCCGACCTCGTGGGACGCCTGCTGAACGGGCAGGTCCAGGGGGCCGCCGTGGACCTCGTCTCCGGCATGGTCAGGTCGCGCTGGTCGCAGTCGCGCGACCTGGTCGACGCCCTTGAGGAGCTCACCGCGACCGCGGACCTCACCGCGGCCCGGGGCGCCGGCCGCCTCGACAGCGTCGAGGACGAGCTGTTCCGCTTCGGCCGCATCGTCGAGTCCGACGCCGGCCTGCGGGCCGCGCTCACCGACAGGGCGGCACCGGCCTCCGCCAAGGCCACCCTCCTGGGGCGGCTGCTCGGCGGCCGCGCCGAGGCCGTCACCGAGCGCCTCGTCATCCGGCTCGTCACGCAGCCCCGTGGCCGTAGCCTGGAAGACGGGCTCAGGTCGCTGTCGGCGCTCGCGGCAGCGCGCCGTGACCGGATGGTCGCCGTGGTCACCTCGGCGGTCCCGCTCACGGACGCCCAGCAGGAGCGGCTCGGCACCGCGCTGGCCAGGATCTACGGCCGGCAGATGCACCTGAACCTCGACGTGGACCCCGCGGTCCTCGGCGGGATCTCGGTCCGCATCGGTGACGAGGTCATCGACGGCACGATCCAGGAGCGCCTCGACGAGGCGAACCGGCAGCTCGGCGGTCGCTGACCGGCACCGGTCGGCGACGCAGCAGAACAACACCGCGGTACGCAGCGGTACGGCAGGACAACGGCAGGACGGCGGCCCGGTTGGGCCGTGCAGCAACTTGCAGAAGATTCCTGGGGGTCGCCCCCAGACCCCAAAGAAACTTCGGGCCCAACAAGGAGAGCAGGGAACCCAGATGGCGGAGCTCACGATCCGGCCGGAGGAGATCCGGGACGCGCTGGAGAACTTTGTCCAGTCGTACCAGCCGGACGCGGCCTCGCGCGAGGAGGTCGGTACGGTCAGCGTGGCCGGCGACGGCATCGCCCGGGTGGAGGGACTGCCCTCCGCCATGGCGAACGAGCTGCTGAAGTTCGAGGACGGCACCCTCGGCCTCGCCCTCAACCTCGAGGAGCGGGAGATCGGCGCGATCGTCCTCGGCGAGTTCGAGGGCATCGAGGAGGGCCAGCCCGTCACCCGTACCGGAGAGGTCCTCTCCGTGGCGGTCGGCGACGGCTACCTGGGTCGCGTCGTCGACCCGCTCGGCAACCCGATCGACGGCCTCGGCGAGATCGAGACCGAGGGCCGGCGCGCCCTGGAGCTCCAGGCTCCCGGCGTCATGATCCGCAAGTCGGTGCACGAGCCGATGCAGACCGGCTACAAGGCCGTCGACGCGATGGTCCCGATCGGCCGCGGCCAGCGCCAGCTGATCATCGGCGACCGCGGCACCGGCAAGACGGCCCTCGCCGTCGACACGATCATCAACCAGCGCGACAACTGGCGCTCGGGCGACGTGAACAAGCAGGTCCGCTGCATCTACGTCGCCGTCGGCCAGAAGGGCTCCACCATCGCGTCCGTGCGCGGTGCCCTGGAGGAGTCCGGCGCCCTGGAGTACACGACGATCGTCGCGGCCCCCGCGTCCGACCCGGCCGGCTTCAAGTACCTCGCCCCGTACACCGGCTCGGCCATCGGCCAGCACTGGATGTACCAGGGCAAGCACGTCCTGATCATCTTCGACGACCTCTCGAAGCAGGCCGACGCCTACCGCGCCGTGTCCCTGCTGCTGCGCCGTCCGCCGGGCCGTGAGGCGTACCCCGGCGACGTCTTCTACCTGCACTCCCGCCTGCTGGAGCGCTGCGCGAAGCTCTCCGACGACATGGGCGCGGGCTCGATGACCGGTCTGCCGATCGTCGAGACGAAGGCCAACGACGTCTCGGCGTTCATCCCGACCAACGTCATCTCCATCACCGACGGCCAGTGCTTCCTGGAGTCCGACCTGTTCAACGCCGGCCAGCGGCCCGCGCTGAACGTCGGCATCTCGGTCTCCCGCGTCGGCGGCTCCGCCCAGCACAAGGCGATGAAGCAGGTCTCGGGCCGGCTCCGCGTCGACCTCGCCCAGTTCCGCGAGCTTGAGGCGTTCGCGTCCTTCGGCTCCGACCTGGACGCGGCCTCCAAGCAGCAGATGGAGCGCGGCAGGCGCATGGTCGAGTTGCTGAAGCAGGCGCAGTACCGGCCGATGCCGGTCGAGGAGCAGGTCGTCTCCATCTGGGCCGGCGGCGCGGGCAAGCTGGACGACATCCCGGTCGAGGACATCCGCCGCTTCGAGGCGGAGCTGCACGAGCACCTGCGCCGCGAGCGCAAGGAGCTGCTGACCAGCATCGTCGAGGGCGGGAAGATGTCCGACGACACCATCACCGCCATCGGTGACGCCGTCGACAGCTTCAAGCGCCAGTTCGAGACCTCGGACGGCAAGCTGCTCGGCGACGACGCCCCGGCCGACGCGGCCAAGTGACGACGGAAGGGACCTGACTCATGGGAGCGCAGCTCCGGGTCTACAAGCGTCGCATCAAATCCGTCACCGCGACCAAGAAGATCACCAAGGCGATGGAGATGATCGCGGCCTCGCGGATCATCAAGGCTCAGCGCCAGGTGGCGGCCTCCACGCCGTACGCGACGGAGCTGACGCGCGCCGTCACGGCGGTCGCCACGGGGTCGAACACCAAGCACCCGCTGACGACGGAGGCGGCGTCGCCGACCCGTGCCGCGCTGCTGCTCGTCACCAGCGACCGGGGCCTCGCGGGCGGCTACTCCGCCAACGTCATCAAGGCGGCGGAGCGGCTGACCGAGCGCCTGCGCGGCGAGGGCAAGGAGGTCGACACCTACGTCGTCGGCCGCAAGGGTGTCGCGTACTACGCGTTCCGTGAGCGCGCCGTCGCACAGTCGTGGGGCGGGTTCACCGACAACCCCACATACCAGGACGCGAAGACGGTCGCGGCCCCGCTGATCGCGGCGGTCCAGCGGGACACCGCCGAGGGAGGTGTAGACGAACTCCACATCGTCTTCACCGAGTTCGAGTCCATGCTGACGCAGACCCCGGTCGCCAACCGGCTGCTGCCGCTGCGGCTCGACGAGGACCCGTCGGCCGAGGCGGTCGGCAAGCCCGAGGCGCTGCCGCTGTTCGAGTTCGAGCCGTCGGCCGAGGGTGTCCTCGACGCCCTGCTGCCGCGCTATGTGGAGAGCCGCATCTACAACGCGCTCCTCCAGGCCGCGGCCTCCAAGCACGCGGCCACGCGCCGCGCGATGAAGGCGGCGACCGACAACGCCGGCGAGCTGATCAAGACGCTCGGACGGCTTGCCAACGCGGCCCGACAGGCCGAAATCACCCAGGAAATCAGCGAGATCGTCGGTGGCTCCAGTGCCCTGGCCGACGCGAACGCGGGGAGTGAAAAGTAATGACGACCACTGCTGAGGCGCCGACCACCACGGGCCGCGTCGCCCGGGTCATCGGCCCGGTCGTCGACGTGGAGTTCCCCGTCGACGCGATGCCGGAGATCTACAACGCCCTCAAGGTCGAGGTCGCCGACCCGGCCGAGGCGGGCAAGCGCAAGACGCTGACCCTTGAGGTCGCCCAGCACCTGGGTGACGGCGTGGTCCGCGCGATCTCCATGCAGCCCACCGACGGCCTGGTCCGCCAGGCCCCGGTGACCGACACCGGCGAGGGCATCACGGTGCCGGTCGGCGACGTCACCAAGGGCCGCGTGTTCAACACCCTGGGCGAGGTGCTGAACGACCCGAGCGCCGAGTCGGAGATCACCGAGCGCTGGTCGATCCACCGCAAGGCGCCCAACTTCGACCAGCTTGAGTCGAAGACCGAGATGTTCGAGACCGGCATCAAGGTCATCGACCTGCTGACCCCGTACGTCAAGGGCGGCAAGATCGGTCTGTTCGGCGGCGCCGGCGTGGGCAAGACGGTGCTCATCCAGGAGATGATCTACCGCGTCGCCAACAACCACGACGGTGTGTCGGTGTTCGCGGGCGTCGGCGAGCGCACCCGTGAGGGCAACGACCTCATCGAGGAGATGACCGAGTCCGGCGTCATCGACAAGACCGCGCTGGTCTTCGGGCAGATGGACGAGCCGCCGGGCACGCGTCTGCGCGTCGCCCTGGCCGGTCTGACCATGGCGGAGTACTTCCGCGATGTGCAGAGCCAGGACGTGCTGTTCTTCATCGACAACATCTTCCGGTTCACGCAGGCCGGTTCCGAGGTGTCGACCCTCCTCGGCCGTATGCCCTCCGCGGTGGGCTACCAGCCGAACCTCGCGGACGAGATGGGCCAGCTCCAGGAGCGCATCACCTCGACCCGCGGTCACTCGATCACCTCGATGCAGGCGATCTACGTCCCCGCGGACGACCTCACCGACCCGGCCCCCGCGACGACCTTCGCGCACCTCGACGCGACGACGACGCTCTCCCGGCCGATCTCGGAGAAGGGCATCTACCCGGCCGTGGACCCGCTGGACTCCACGTCCCGGATCCTGGACCCGCGCTACATCTCGCAGGAGCACTACGACACGGCGAGCCGCGTCAAGGCGATCCTGCAGAAGTACAAGGACCTCCAGGACATCATCGCCATCCTCGGCATGGACGAGCTGGGCGAGGACGACAAGCTCACGGTCTACCGGGCCCGCCGCGTGGAGCGCTTCCTGTCGCAGAACACGCACGTCGCCAAGCAGTTCACCGGCGTCGACGGTTCGGACGTGTCCCTCGACGAGTCGATCGCGGCGTTCAACGCGATCTGCGACGGCGAGTACGACCACTTCCCCGAGCAGGCGTTCTTCATGTGCGGTGGCATCGAGGACCTGAAGAAGAACGCGAAGGAGCTCGGCGTCTCCTGACGCTCCGGGCCCCGGGAGCCCGCGGTGGCGGGGCGGCCGGCAGCGACTCGGCCGCCCCGCTCCCCGCGCTCTCCCGAGCACCCCATAGAATTGACAGCGACACCCGGAGAACCGCCGGGTGCTGACCCGAGGAGCCACCCTTGGCTGATCTGCACGTCGAGCTGGTCGCGGCCGACCGCAACGTGTGGTCCGGCGAGGCCCACCTGGTCGTCGCCCGCACCAGCTCCGGCGACATCGGCATCATGGCCGGCCACCAGCCGGTCCTCGGTGTGCTGGAGTCGGGCCCGGTGACCATTCGTACGAGTGACGGCGGCACGGTCGTCGCCGCGGTGCACGGCGGGTTCCTGTCGTTCGCCGACAACAAGCTTTCGCTGCTCGCCGAGGTCGCCGAGCTGGCGGACGAGATCGACCCCCAGCGCGCCGAGCGCGCGCTGGCCCGCGCGAAGTCGGAGGACGACGACGCCGCCCAGCGGCGCGCCGACGTCCGGATGCGCGCGGTGGCGGCGAAGTAACGCCGCGCTGTTGCCGTACCCCTCAGCCGCGGCCCGTTCCGGACATCTCCGGGACGGGCCGCGGCTGAGGCGGTGCGGGTGGACGGACGAGCAGTTCAGTGCGTGACCGGTTGAGGCGAGGAGGTCGGTACGGATGGCCCTCGCTCTGCTTGTCGTGGCACTGGTCGTCGTCCTTGGCGCGTTGGGGCTGTTCGTGTTCGGCCTGCGCAGGCGGCTGATCCAGCGCTCGGGCGGTACCTTCGACTGCAGCGTCCGCTGGAACCTCCCCGAGCACCCCGACCCCTCGGGCAAGGGGTGGGTCTACGGGGTCGCCCGCTACAACGGCGACCGCGTCAACTGGTTCCGGGTCTTCTCCTACGCGCCCCGCCCGCGCCGCTCGCTGGACCGCTCCGCGATCGAGGTGGTCACCCGGCGCGCCCCCGAGGGCGAGGAGGAGTTGGCGCTGCTCTCCGACGCGGTGGTGCTCGCCTGTGTGCACCGCGGCGTCCGGCTCGAACTCGCGATGAGCGACGACGCCCTCACCGGCTTCCTGGCCTGGCTCGAAGCGGCCCCCCCCGGCCAACGGGTGAACGTGGCCTGATCGGCCTCCTCCCCCGGACGGAGTGTGGGGGAGGGCGAACGTGGCCTGAGGGCCGGTCGGGGCGGCGACAGGGGCGGCACCCGGTGGGTGCCGCCCCTTCGTGCGCGGGTGCCGCGGTCCGTCAGCCGATGCCGTTGGAGAGCGCCGTCACCAGCTCACCGTTTGCGGTGTCGCCGCTGAACTCCCAGAAGAACGCGCCTCCAAGGCCCTGCTGCTTCGCCCACGCCATCTTGGAGCCGATGGTGGCGGGAGTGTCGTAGCTCCACCAGTTGGTGCCGCAGTGGGCGTATGCGGTTCCGGCGACCGTGCCGGTGGCCGGGCAGGTGTTCTTGAGGACCTTGTAGTCCTCGATGCCCTGCTCGTACGTGCCGGCGGCCGGCCCCGTGGCGGTGCCGCCCGGCGCGTCCTGGGTGACGCCCGTCCAGCCCCGGCCGTAGAAGCCGATGCCCAGCAGCAGCTTGTTCGCGGGGACGCCCTGCGCCTTGAAGGCGGCGATGGCGTCGGCCGAGTCGAAGCCGGGGGTCGGGATGCCGCTGTACGACGTGAGCGGCGAGTGCGGGGCCGTCGGGCCCTGCGGGCTGAAGCCGCCGAAGAAGTCGTACGTCATCACGTTGTACCAGTCGAGGTACTGCGCGGCACCCGCGTAGTCGGTCTTGGTGATCTTGCCGTCCGGGGACGCGTCGGCGGTGGTGGCCGCCGTGACCAGCGCGCCGGAGCCGAACTTGGCGCGCAGCGCCTGCGTCAGGTTCTTCAGCGCGGCGGGCCCGCTGGTGTCGCAGGACAGGCCGCAGGCGTTGGGGTACTCCCAGTCGATGTCGATGCCGTCGAACACGTCGGCCCACCGGGGGTCCTTGACCAGGTCGTAGCAGGACTGCGCGAAGGCCGCGGGGTTCTGTGCGGCCTGGCCGAAGCCGCCGGACCAGGTCCAGCCGCCGAACGACCAGAGGATCTTGATGTTCGGGTACTTCTTCTTGAGTTCGCGCAGCTGGTTGATGTTGCCCGCGACCGGCTGGTCCCAGGTGTCGGCCGTGCCGTCGACGCTGGTGTCGGCGGTGAACGTCTTCTGGTAGTCGGCGTACGCGTCGCCGATGGCGCACTTGCCGCCGGTGACGTTGCCGAACGCGTAGTTGATGGTGTTGATCTTCGCGGCGGAGCCCGAGGTCACCAGGTTCTTGACCTGGTAGTTGCGGTCGTAGGTGCCCCACTCCGTCAGGTAGCCGAGCTTGACCTTGCCCGAGGCGCCGGGCGTGCCGGGGTCGCTGGAGCCGCCGCCTGTGGTGTGCACGGCGGTGGAGCCGCTGACCGGGCCCGTCTGGTTCGCGGTGTCGCGCGCCTGGACCGTGTAGGAGTAGTCGGTGCCCGCGCTCAGCCCGCTGTCGGTGTACGAGGTGCCGGTGACGGTGGCGACGACGGCGCCGTTGCGCAGGACGTCGTAGTTCTTGACGCCCTTGTCATCGGTGGCCGCCGTCCAACTGAGCTTCACCGACGTGTCGGTGACACCGGAGGCGGCCGGAGTTCCGGGCGCGGAGGGCGGGTTGTCGCCCGGGGTGGACGGACCTCCGTCGCACGAGGCGCCGTTGAGCTTGCAGCCGGTGGGGGAGCCGGAGCCGTTCCCGTTGAAGCCGAAGCTGAGGGACGCGCCCGGCGCGAGTGTGCCGTTGTAGCTCTTGTTCTTCGCGGTCCAGTGGTTGCCCGCGTTGGTGACGTCGGCGTCCCAGGCGGAGGAGACCGAGGTGCCCGAGGGGAAGTCCCACTCGACGGTCCACGAGGACAGGGCGGTGGTGCCGGTGTTCTTGACCGTCCACTGGCCGCCGAAGCCGGTGCCCCAGTCCTGGGTCTTGGTGAAGGTCGCGGTGGCGGTGGTGGCCGCGTGGGCCGGGGTTGCGAGCCCCACCAGGGCGGCGAGCGGGAGCAGCAGCGCGGTGAGCGCGGCGGCGGTCCTCGATCTCAGCCGGGCGGGGGAGGAGGAAGGGGAACGGAGAAGCATCAAGGGGTGCTCCTAGGAATGCGTACCGGACAGTTCGGGGTGGGTCCGTGCACTGCGGGCACGCCGGGCGAGGCCGCGGCGTGTGTCCGGTGAGAGTAAGGAGGTCTGGACCACTCGTCAATAGGTCCAGACCAAAGTCGGGGCCGCGGAGGCGCACAGGCACCCTCCGGTGGCGCGGGCCATCGGTGCGCCCGCCGCGCCGCCGTGCGCCGTTCGTCGTGGTCGTGTGCATGCATGTCCCTTCATTTCGGGTTGAGTTGACCTCCCGTCGTCGCAGAAGTGACCCAGCTCATGTCGTATGGCGCCGTCGCGGCGATGACGGCGGGCGGGGAGGCGCGTACGGTTGGTTACAGAACAATCGTTCAGTGATGCGGACGGAGGCCAGGCGATGAAGGACGCGATGAAGGACGCAGTGCGGGAGGAGAGCGCGGAAGCGGCGCAGGGGGAGGAGGTCTGGCCGCTGCCCCGGCGGTGCCCGCTGGCGCCGCCGCGGGGACTCGCGGAGCGCCTGCGCACCGCGCCGGTCGCCCGGATCCGGCTCTGGGACGGCAGCAGCGCCTGGGTCGTCACCCGCTACGACGACGTGCGGGCGGTCCTCTCCGACCCGCGCACCAGCGTCGACCCCAGGATCAACGGATACCCGCAGGTGAACGCAGGGCTCGCGGCCGTGCGCCATGCCGAGCGGAGCATGCTCAACAGGGACGACCCCGAACACGCCGCCGTGCGGCGGCGGGTGTCGGGACAGTTCACGGTCAGGAAGGTCGAGGCGCTGCGCCCGGTCATCCAGCGGGTCGTCGACGAGCGCGTCGACGACCTGCTCGCGGGCCCCATGCCCGCCGACTTCGTACACGGCTTCGCACTGGCCGTGCCGCTCGGCATCATCTGCGAGCTGCTCGGCGTCCCCTTCGGTGACCGCGCCCTGTTCGAGGGCTGGACTGCCACGATGTTCGACCCCGCCGCAGGCCCCGCGAGGTCCACCGCCGCGAGCCGTGCCATGTCGGAATACCTGGCCCGGCTGGTGCGCGCGAAGAAGGAGGACCCGCGGGACGACCTGCTGAGCTCCCTTGCGGCCGGGCAGCCTGCCGCCGGCGCCATGACCGAGGCCGAACTCGCCAACCTGGCGCGCGTCCTGCTCATCGCCGGGCACGAGACCACCGCGGCCACCATCGCGCTCGGCACCCTCCACCTGCTCGGGCACCCCGCCCAGGCCGCTGAGTTGCGCGAGGCCACCGACCCCGCGCTCGTCGCGGGCGCGGTGGAGGAGCTGCTGCGGATCACCACGGTGGTGCAGTCGGGAAGGCGCCGCGTCGCCACCGCCGACATCGAGCTGGGCGGACAGCTCATCCGCAAGGGCGAAGGGATCGTGGTCGCGGGCGACATCGCCAACCGGGACCCCGCCGTCTTCGCGGACCCGGACACGCTCGACATCCACCGCGGCGCCCGCCACCACGTCACCTTCGGCTACGGGGTCCACCAGTGCCTCGGCCAGGTGCTCGCCCGCGCCGAACTCCAGACGGTCTTCGGCACCCTCTTCCGGCGGATCCCGCGCCTCGCGCTCGCCGTGCCGCTGGAAGAACTCCGCTTCAAGGACGACATGGTCACGTACGGCGTCCACCGCATGCCGGTGACCTGGTGACACCGCGAACCCCCGGCAAGGAGACAAGGAGAACGCTCATGAGGATCACCGTCGAGCAGGACAGGTGCGTCGCCTCGGGACAGTGCGTCCTGGCGGCCCCGGAACTCTTCGACCAGCGCGACGAGGACGGCGTCGTCGTCCTGCTGCGGGACGAGGCGTCGCCCGGCCAGGAGGAGTCGGCCAGGGAGGCCGCGCGCATCTGCCCCGCGCTGGCGATCACGGTGGACGAGCGGTGACCGCGCCGGGACACGTCGTCGTGGTCGGCGCGGGCGCCGCGGGACTCTCCGCCGCCGAGACCCTGCGACGGGAGGGGTACGCGGGACGGCTGACCTTCGTCGGCGACGAGCAGGCCGAGCCCTATGACCGGCCGCCGCTGTCGAAACAGCTGCTCAGCGGGGACTGGGACGCGGGCAGGCTCGCCCTGCGCCCGCGCGCCGCGCTGCGCGGACTCGACGCCCGCTGGCTGCTCGGACACCGCGCCACGGCCCTCGACACCGCGGCGCGCACCCTCACCCTCGGCGGCGGTGCGGTGCTCCACTGGGACGGCCTCGTCGTCGCCACCGGCGTCACTCCCCGCACCCTGCCGGGCGCCGCCGAGCTCGCCGGGGTGCACCACCTGCGGACCCTCGACGACGCGCTGCGGCTGCGGGAGCACCTGCGCACGGCCGGGTCGCTCGTCGTGGTCGGGGCGGGCTTCCTCGGCGCGGAAACCGCCGCCGTGGCACGGGAGGCGGGCCTGCGCGTGACCCTCGTCGACCCGTCGCCGCACCCGATGGGCGGACTGCTCGGGCCCGTACCGGGCGAGCGCCTCGCGCGACTGCACCGCGCGCACGGGGTGCGGTTGCTCGGCGGCACCAGGGTGCGCGGACTGGCCGGCGAGCGGGGGCGGGTGACGGGTGTGGAGTGCTCGACGGGCGAGACGCTGCCCGCCGACGCCGTGCTCGTCGCGATCGGCTCGCGTCCCGCGACGGACTGGCTGACCGGCAGCGGGCTCATTCTCGGCGACGGCGTCGAGTGCGACGCGTACTGCCGCGCCGCCGACCGGGTCGTCGCTGCGGGCGACGCCGCCTCCTGGCTCCACCCGCGCCACGGCCGCATGCGCGTCGAGCACCGCATGAACGCCACCGAGCAGGGCGTGGCCGCGGCGCGCGTGCTGATCGGGACAGGCGCGCCCTTCGCGCCCGTGCCGTACTTCTGGACGGACCAGTACGACGTGAAGGTCCAGGTGTACGGAGTACCGGGGCCGGGCGCCGCGTTCCGCGTCGTCGAGGGCGACGCGGCCGGCGACCGGTTCGCCGCGCTGTACGGACAGGGCGGCGTCGTCACCGCCGCGCTCGCCTGGAACATGCCCCGGCAGGCGCGGCTGCTCAGACAGCAGGTCGCCGCCGCCACCCCGTGGCGGGAGGCCGCGGGGGCCCCGGCGACCGCCTCGCCCTGAGCGGCACCGGCCGCGCGCCCTCAGCGGGCGAGGCCCAGGAAGACGCCGACGGTCTCGTCCACGAAGGCGTGGACGTCCTCGGGCCGCTTGGCGCGCCGGGTCGCGTGGAACAGCGAGACCCGGCCGTGCACGGCGACGAACACCATGACGCCCGCCCGGTCCGGCGGCGCCACCAGCGGCGAACCCGCCTCAGCGCAGCGGGCGAACGCGTCCACCACGTCGTCGATCACCTCCGCGAGCGGGCCGCCCGGATAGAGGCCGACATCGTCGGGCGTCAGCCGCCGGTGCTCGAACAGCAGACGGTAGTGGCTCGGGTTGGCCATCGCGAAGTCGCAGTAGGCGTGCAGCAGCACGCGGACCCGGCCCACCGGGTCGTCCTCCGGCACGGCGGCCGCAGCCGCGCGCATGGCGGCGGCGAGCCTGCGGTAGTCGTCGTCGACCACCGCCTGCACGACGTCGTCGAGGTCGCGGAAGTGCTGGTAGATCGCGGACGGCGCCACCCCGACGCCCCGCGCGAGCCCGCGCACCGTGAGCCCCTTGCCGCCGCTGAGTTCCGACAGCAGTTCACCCGCGGCGTCGATGATCTCCTGCCGGAGCCGACTGCCTGACCCCTTGGGGTTCTTCGCACGCCGCACGGGGGCCTGGTCCTGCGCCATGGCCCCATTCTCCACCCGGCGCGCCCCGGCCGCCGCCGCGCGTCCGGCCGCGGCCCGCCGGCGCCCGTACCACCGACACGAGAGGAACACCCCGTGCCTGCCCTCACACTCCGCGCCGCCGCGGCGGGAACCGTCCGCCACCGGGCCGCGGCCGTCGCGGCCTTCGTCGCCACCCCCGACCACTGGCCCCGCTTCCACCCGAGGTCCGCCGCGGTGACCGGCGCACACACCGGACGCCCCCTGCGCACCGGGGACATGGTGCGCGAGGAGATCGTCCGCGACGGCGGCGGACGCCTGGTCGCGGACTGGCTCGTCACCGCACACGACCCCGGCCGCACCTTCGCCGTGCGCTCGGTCGGGTTCGGCGGTCGGGCGGTCCAGCTCGACGTCACCTACACGTTCGAGGAGAACGGCGACGGGTCCACCCTGGTGCGGCGCGCCATGGCGACGACCGTCGCCCCGTACGAACCCCTCGACGACGCCGAGCGCGCGGCCTACGGCTCGGGCGAGCACCAGGCCGCGTTCCTACCAGGACTGCGGGCCGCCCTGGACGCGGCGCGGTGATGCCGTGAGGGTCCCTCAGCGCTCGCCCCCCGGCACCCACAGCACGTCGCCCCTGTCCTTGTTGGCCACCCTGGCCAGGATGAACAGGAGGTCGGAGAGGCGGTTCAGATAGGTGGCGGCCAGCGGGTTCATGGTCGTGCCGTGCACCTCGAACGCGGCCCACGTGGAGCGCTCGGCCCTGCGTACCACCGTGCACGCCTGGTGCAGCAGGGCCGCCCCCGGGGTGCCGCCCGGCAGGATGAAGCTGCGCAGCTTCTCAAGACCTTCGAGGAAGCGGTCGCAGTCCGCCTCCAACGCGTCGACGTACGACTGCTCGACGCGCAGCGGCGGGTACCCGGGGTCGGGCACGACCGGGGTGGAGAGGTCGGCGCCCACGTCGAACAGGTCGTTCTGCACCCGCGTCAGCACCTTCACCACGTCCTCCGCGAGGCCGCCGAGCGCGATCGCCGTGCCGATGGCCGCGTTGGCCTCGTTGGCGTCGGCGTACGCGCCGATGCGCGGATCGGTCTTGGGGGCGCGGCTCATGTCGCCGAGTGCGGTGGTGCCCTTGTCGCCGGTGCGCGTGTAGATGCGCGTCAGATTGACCATGCCTCCAGGGTAGGGACCGCGCGTCCGGACGGCCCGTCAGCGCGGCGCGTCGCGCGGGCCGCGGTGAAGGCCCGTACGGTGGGGGCCGGTTCGCCGGGCGACAGCCCGCGGCCGGGGAC
This sequence comes from Streptomyces tremellae, assembly GCF_039540215.1. Classification (NCBI taxonomy): domain Bacteria; kingdom Bacillati; phylum Actinomycetota; class Actinomycetes; order Kitasatosporales; family Streptomycetaceae; genus Streptomyces; species Streptomyces tremellae. The sequence continues at coordinate 4,162 of NZ_BAABEP010000053.1, read as the reverse complement.
AAGCGGGGCGCTCCCGCACGTGCGTTCGCAGCCCGCGGCGCCCGATCCGGGGGCCCCGCGGCGGCTCGGTGTGATGTCCGTCATCTGAGACGTGACGCGTGTCTCTTGGCCGCCCCAGGGCGGCCGGGGACCGCTAACCTCCGGTGAGCGCCGTGTACCAGGGCGCGTCGAAGCCGCGCGCCGCGCACCGGCCCGGCTGCCCGCCGAGAGAAACGAGAGGTGTGCCGTGGCAAGGAAGCTCGCGGTCATCGGGGCCGGCCTCATGGGGTCCGGCATCGCGCAGGTCTCCGCCCAGGCGGGCTGGGAGGTCGTGCTGCGCGACGTGACCGACGCGGCGCTCGCCCGGGGCACCGGCACCATCGAGAAGTCGTACGAGCGCTTCACCGCCAAGGGCAAGCTGGACGCGGCCGACGCGGCGGCCGCCCTCGGCCGCATCACCGCGACGACGGACCTCGACGCGGCCGCGGACGCCGACATCGTCGTCGAGGCCGTCTTCGAACGGCTCGACGTGAAGCACGAGATCTTCCGCGAGCTCGACCGGATCACCGGTCCCGGCACCGTGCTCGCCTCCAACACCTCGGCGATCCCCATCACCAAGATCGCCGCGTCGACCGCGCACCCCGAACGGGTCGTCGGCACCCACTTCTTCTCCCCCGTCCCGATGATGCAGCTGTGCGAGCTGGTGCGCGGCTACAAGACGAGCGACGAGACGCTCGCCGCCGCGCGGGAGTTCGCCGAATCCGTGGGCAAGACCTGCGTGGTCGTCAACCGCGACGTGGCGGGCTTCGTCACCACCCGGCTGATCTCCGCGCTCGTGGTGGAGGCGGTCAAGCTCTACGAGTCGGGCGTCGCCACCGCCGAGGACATCGACCTCGCCTGCAAGCTCGGCTTCGGCCACGCGATGGGCCCCCTCGCCACCGCCGACCTGACGGGCGTCGACATCCTGCTGCACGCCGCGGAGAACATCTACACCGAGTCGCAGGACGAGAAGTTCGCCCCGCCCGAGCTGATGCGCCGAATGGTGGACGCGGGTGACATCGGCCGCAAGAGCGGGCAGGGGTTCTACGAGCACTGATTTCCACGGGCCGGGGGGGCCGCCTCTCCTCCCGCCGGGCGTTCAGCGGCCGGGTCCCCTACCGGCCCACCGGGCGGCAGCGCGGGTCCGCCGCCCGCCACCGGACACGCGGCCACCGGCCGCCCGTACGACACCACCGCCGGCAGGGCGCCACCGCCCGTACGGCACCAGGCAAGAAGCACGACGCAGACGCTGTCAGGACACAGCGGTACCGGACGACCGGGGAGCGCATATGCACATCAGGGGCGACCACACCGAGCTGGTCGTCGGGGGCCGCCTCGACGTCCGCAGCGCGGCGGACGCCCGTACGGTTCTCCACGCGGCCGTGGACGACGGGGTCGGCGACCTCGTGCTCGACCTGGCCGAGCTGGACTCCTGGGACGCGACCGGGCTCGGCGTGATCATGGGCGCTCACCGGCGCGCCGGGCGCTGCGGTCGCAGGCTCGTCCTGCGGAGCGTGCCGCCGCAGATGCAGCGCCTGCTCGTGGCCACCAGGCTGCACCGCATCCTCGCCATCGAGGGCGGCCTCGCGGCAGAGTCCCTGCCCCGGGTCTGAGCCCGGGTCCCACGGTCCCCGCCCGGAGGGCGCCCCGGGCGGAATTGGCCGCACGTCGGCACCCCACCTGCCTCCCGCGTCCCCCCTGTCCCTGGATACAGTGCGGGGGTCTATGGTTTCGGCCCCGCACGCCACGATCTGGGGGATTTGCCGATGGACCCGATGAGCGCGGGATCCGAGGAGCACGGACGCCACGAGGACCGGCGTTCCGCCGGACTGCCGGCGCGCAGGCCGCCGCGGCGCGAGACGATCACGCCCGCCCTCGCGGCCCACGCCCCGGGCGCCGCGGGAACACCCGCGCGCACCATCGAGCTGGTGGCCGGCGACTTCCTCATCACCGTCAACCCCGTGGACGGCAGCGAGATCGAGCCCTGCCCGCCCGGCCGGGCCCCCGGCCGCCCAGGGCGGCGCACCGCCCGCGACCGCGCCGCGCTCCAGCGCGCGAGCCGCCCCTCGGCCCCTCCGGGGCCCACCGCGGTGCCGCTGCCGCTGCTTGAGCGCGAGGCCGAACACGACCAACTGGTCGACCTGCTGGGGCGCGGGCGCTCCGTCCGCGTGCTCGGCGTCCCCGGGTCGGGCCGTACGGTCCTGCTCGACGCCGTCGCGGCGCGCTGCGGAACGCTCGCCCCCGACGGCCTGATACGGCTCAGCGGCCACCGGCGCGGCGCCGCCGAACTCCTCCAGGACCTGTACACCGCCGTCTTCCGTACCGAGCAGGGGCACCGGCCCGGCCGGGCCGAACTGCGCGCCGCCGTCGCCGAGGTGGGCGCCGTGGTGGTCGTCGACGACCTGGAGATCGGCGGCGAGGCGCTGGACGACCTGCTGTCCGCGACCCCCGAGTGCGCCTTCCTCTTCGCCGTCGCCCCCGACGCGCCCGCGCCCTCGCCGGCCGCCGCCGTCGCGGACGTCCTGCTCGCCGGCCTCAGCCGCCCCGCCTCACTCGAACTCCTGGAGCGGGCCACGGGACGGCCGTTGGCCGAGGCCGAGAAGAACTGGGCGGGCGACCTCTGGTTCGAGTCCGAGGGGCTGCCGCTGCGCTTCGTGCAGGCCGGCGCGCTGCTGCGGCAGCGCGACCGGCTGCGCCGCGACCCCGAGTCATCCGACGAGTTCGAGGCGTTCGAGAAGCCGGCGGCCCACGGCCAGGCCGCCCAGGCCGCGTTCGACCCCGGCTTCGGCGCGACGGCAGACGAGGACGGCGCCCACGACGTCCCGCTGCCCAGCCTCGGCGAGGGCGCGGCCCCCGCAGCCCTGCTCGCCTCCCGGCTGAGCGAATCGGCGCGCGCCACCCTGCGGTTCGCGGTCGCGCTCGGCGGCGAGGTGCCCCACCAGGCGCACCTGCCCGCGCTGGTCGGCGAAACCCACGCGGACGCCGCGCTCGGCGAGCTGACGAGCTGTGCGCTGCTCAGCCCCGTCGGCTCCCGCTACCGCCTCGCCCCCGGCACGGTGACCCAGCTGGAGGCCGCCGGGTACGCCGACGACGCCGAGTGGCACGCCCGTACGGCGGCCGAGCACTACGCCTGGTGGACCGGGCACCCCTCCGTGACCCCTGAGCGCGTCGCCGCCGAGGCCGACGCGGTGCTCGCGTCGATGGCACCGCTGCTGTCCGATGACGCGGACGCCGCCACGGCCGTGCGCCTGGCGCGCAGCGCGGCACCCGCCTTCCTCGCGGGGCTGCGCTGGACGGCCTGGGAGAAGGCGCTCAGGGCCGGGCAGTCGGCCGCGCGCACGGCCGGCGAGGTCGCCGAAGAAGCGTATTTCCACCACGAGTTGGGCATCCTCGCGCTCTGCGCGGGCAACCTCGACCGGGCGCGCGCCGAACTGGAGGCGTCCATCGGCATGCGCGGCGTCGTGGCCGACCGCAGCGGCACGGTGGCGGGCCGCCGCGCGCTCGCACTCGTCTCGGACCTGGAGAACGGCGTCACCCCCGCAGGCCGCGCGGGGCCGCCCGCCGCGTCCCCCGCTGTCTCCGCGTACGAGTCGGGGCCCTCGCCCATCGTGGCGGCGCTGCCCTCCCGGCCCGCTGACCCGACGGTGCGTCAGGAACCCGTGGTGATCGCGAAGTCCACGCGGCCCGCGCCGGTGCGCCGCATCCTCGGCGGCGCGAAGCGCAACATGGTCGCGGCGGGCGCGGGCGCGGTGCTCGCGGCCGTGATGGGCACGGTGGTGGGGCTGGGCCTCAGCTCGGGCGACGGCTCGCAGGGCGCCGACCACACCGCGACCGAGCGCAGCGACCAGGACGGCGGCGGCGACGGCCTGCCGCCGCAGGAGCCCGCAGCCCCCGACTCCGCTCCCGCGGGGGCGCAGGCGCCCGTGGGCTCCCACACACCGCGTCACGCCTCCCCGTCAGGCGCCGGCTCGTCGAGCGCGTCGGGCGCCGCGCCGTCCACCGGCACGGGCGCCTCAGGCGACGGCACGTCCCCGTCCGCCACGGGCGGCGGCGGCCACGGCGGCACACCCTCCCACCCCCACCCCGGCGGCGGCTCGTCGTCGGGCGGCAGTGGCGGCTCGGGGAGCTCGGGCGGCTCCGGCGG
>NZ_BAABEP010000052.1:23586-42382 GCF_039540215.1 Streptomyces tremellae | reverse complement strand
CGGCCTCGAACCGCCGCGCCCCACCGGCCAGGAGCCCCCGCTCCTGTCCTGGAAGAGCGCGTGGGAGCCCGCTCCGCGCGACCTGGTACTCCGCCTCGACGCGGAGTACGCGGAAGCCGGGGGCCAGGGGGTGATGGCGGGCGCGCTGCGGCTCGCGCTGCGGGAGTTTGCACCGCCGGCCACCCTCGCGGGTGACGATGAGTATCGTGACCCACTCGACCAAGGCGTGAGGCAGGTCGAGTGCGGCAGGATAGGGAACCAACAGGGCTCTTGTGCTCCTGAGTTGAGACGTCGAACACCTCCCTCAACGACACGGGGCCCTGTCCGTTGCGCACCCCGACCCCGCGCCGCCCCGTCACCCGGTCAGTGGCCACTCTGAAAACGCTCATTCTGAAACGATCAGTTACTGAGGTTGAACTCCCAGTGCCGTAGGGGCTTTTAGGTGTGGCCGGCCTGCGGTATGACGGTGGGATGCGGTATCCACAGGGTGGCGGGCTGACTGCCGAACGGCAGCAGTTTCGCGAGGGGGTACGGGTCCGGGTGGCCGAGCGGTTCGCGGGCGGTGAGGCGAGCTCGGTGATCGTCAAGGATCTGCGGGTCAAGGACCTGCGGGTCAGCGTCCGGTCGGTGCAGCGGTGGAGGCCGGCCTGGGAAGGGGACGGGTTGCGGGCTCTGCGTTCGCAGGGGCCGACGTCGTTGCCGCGCTTGAGTGAGGCCCAGTTCGCCGTGTTGGAGGCGGAGTTGGCCAAGGGTCCGGCTGTGCACGGCCGGGAGGACCAGCGCTGGACCCTGAACCGCGTGAAGACGGTGATATAGATCGCCTCGCAGTCGTCATATATCTGACGGATGGACAGGGATCCTCAGGGAAAGGAGAGTGCATCACAGTTACCCTGCAACTGACCGCTTACTAGAGAAAAATCGACAAGGAGAATACATCGTGCGTCCCCACTTCGATATTCCGAGCGGTTCAGGGGTCAACGCCCACCGAGCTGCGGCTGAAGAAGCCAACCTCGCCTGGTTACGGGGCCATGGGATGCTCAGGTCCCCTGCTGCCGTGAAGCGTTACCAGTCGTGGCAGCTAGGGGGCCTCGCAGCACGATGCTGGCCATCGGTCGAACTCACGGACTTGATTTTGGCGCTCGACCTGAAGTCATTTTATTTCCTCTTCGACGATCAGTTCGACCGCCCAGAAATAACTGATGCCGGCAGCCGCATTCACTCGGTATGCGACGCATTATGCGCTATCGCCCATAACCCCACCAAGGCGAGGGCCGATACGCCATTGACCTCGGCGTTCGCAGATCTGTGGCAGCGGGCACGACAGGGGATGAGCCCCGCCTGGCGGTTGCGCACCGCTCACCACTGGGAGCGATATTTCTGCGCTCAGGCATACGAGGCACTGACTCACGACGCGCACCCACAGCCGACACTGGACTCGTACTACGCGGTTCGTGGTGGAACAGCAGCGACGGAATCGGTCCTTGACATGATCGAACGTCTCGTGCACACGGAGGTCATCAGCTTACTCTGGCACAGCCCTCAGCTCCGACTAATGCGCGAAACCGCCGCGCAAGTACCTTTCCTGGCCAACGACGTGTATTCCTACCCCAAGGAGGCAGCCCGCGGCGACGCCTACAACCTCGTGGCGGTGCTCCACCGAACCACTGGTCTCTCGCTCTCGGACGCCATCAAGGAAGTGGAGGCGTTGATCCGCGAGAGCGTCCGCCGATTCTTCCGCCTCTCGGGCGAACTATCGGAGCTTTGCTCCCAGATGGCCCTGTCGCAGGCCCAGTCCGATGTGGTCCTCCGCTACGCCCAGGCACTCGCAGACTGGTTGTGTGGACACAACGACTGGATGACGACGACAGCTCGCTACGCGCCGAGCGCCGCCCGTCCCTCCACCGAACCGGGATATGAGGACGACCTCCTCGCCCGTTGATCACATGCCTGAGACTGTGTCCCATTGTCCTGAGTCGTTAGTTCACAGGCGGTTGTAGGCTGGAGTGGTGCCTGGCCCGAAGCCGTTGTTGTTGGAGTTGTCCGATCACGAACGCCGGGTGCTGCCAGGCTCGTTGCGCAAGCAGACCGCCTCTCAGGCACTGGTGCTGCGGTCGAGGATCGTGCTGGCGTGTGCGGAGGGTCGGTCGAACGCTCGGGTCGCGGATGACCTGGGTGTCTCGCGGGAGACGGTGCGTAGGTGGCGGGCCCGGTGCGCCGCGGACCGGTTGGAGGGGCTGGTGGACCGGCCGCGTCCCGGGGGCCCCGCGGAAGATCACGGACGAGCAGGTCGAGGCCCTGGTTGCCAGGACGCTGGACCAGACGCCGGCGGCCGGTGACTCGCACGGGTCGACGCGCTCGATGGCTCAGGCGGCAGGGATGTCGCAGTCGGCTGTCTCACGGATCTGGCGGGCGTTCGGTCTCAAGCCGCACATCGTGGAGACCTGGAAACTGTCGACCGACCCACAGTTCGTGGCCAAGGTTCGGGACGTGGTGGGCATCTACCTCACCCCTCCGGAGAACGCTCTGGTCCTGGCGGTGGACGAGAAGTCGCAGATACAGGCCCTGGACCGCGCCCAGCCGGTGTTGCCGATGGCGCCGACCGTGCCGGCGAGGATGGCCCATGACTACGTCCGGCACGGCACGACCAGCCTTTTCGCCGCCCCGGACATCGCCTCCGGCTCGGTCATCTCCCAGCACTACCGCCGCGACCGCCACCAGGAGTTCCTCCGCTTCCTGAAGATCGTCGATAACGCCGTGCCCAAGGATCTCGAACTGCACCTGGTCCTGGACAACTACGCGACTCACAAGACCGGGCCGGTCAAGAACTGGCTGCTGCGTCACCCCCGCTTCCACCTGCACTTCACCCCCACCTCGGCGTCCTGGCTCAACCTTGTCGAACGCTGGTTCGTCGAGCTGACCTGCCGCAATCTCCGCCGCTCGGCCCACCGCAGCGTCGTCGAACTCGAACGGGACATCCGCCGCTGGATCAACGAGTGGAACAAGAACCCCAGGCCGTTCGTCTGGACGAAGACCGCCGACGACATCCTCGACACCCTCGCCGCATACTGCACACGAACTAACGACTCAGGACACCAGGTCGGACGCTCGGCTCGGACATGTCTCCTCCGACGCTTCGGGGTGGCCGGATGCCGCCCCTCCCGTGCGCCCCTGGCTGATTCTTGCAAGAGCCCGCATGCGAAAGTCGCCGGACAGGGCGAGCACATCCGCGAACGCAAGGAGCAGTACATGCGCAACGGGGGAACACCGTGGACGATCGCCGTGTCCACAGGCGGTGACACGCTCCGGCAGGAGCGTCTCACTCGGGATCTGCACGACGCCCTGAACAGGGCGGACAGTCTCGTCGTCGGTTTCCACGACGCCGACGCACCTGCCACACCGGGGCAAAAGGGTGCCGGTGTGGGTGAGGTAGCTCTCTGGGCCACTGGTGCCGCCGCTGTCGCCCGCCCGGCGTCCCAGGTCCTGATCACTCTGATCAAGGAATGGTGCGCCAAGGACCGGCACCGCAAGGTCGTGGTCACGGTGGGGGACGACTCCATCGAGATCACCGGACGTCCGGACGCCGCACAGGAACGTATGGTCCGTGATTTTCAGGACAGGATTGCCGGCGAGGGCGGCCCCGAACCGGATAATGGCGCGGCATGACCCGCTACCACAAACGCCGGGCTCTCCTGATCGGCAACGAGAACTACGACGACGGCCGCTTCTCACCGCTGGCCTCCGTTCGGGCAGACCTGTGGGGACTTACCCAGGTGCTGAAGCACCGCAACATCGGCAACTTCGTCTCCGTCCAGACCGAAACGGATCTCACCGCCGATGACATGCGGGCAGTCATCGGCGAGTTTCTCCAAGAGCGCGACGAGGACGAACTGGCGCTCGTGTACGTCTCAGGCCACGGTGTGCGCACTGTGCGCGATGGCGGCGAGTTCCACTTCGTCGCCAAGGACACCGATTACGACCGGGTGGCTGCGACCAGTGTCAGCGCCGGGTTCCTCAACGACGCTCTGGAGGAATGTGTCGCCCCGCAGAAGATCGTGATGATCGACTGCTGCCGCAGCGGCGGCTTCGCCATGGGCCTGCGCACGTCGGACCGGCGGGACGACAACTCCGTGTCCAAATCTGGTGAGCAGCCGCCACTGACCAGCAGGGGCGTGTACGTCCTGTCGTCCTCGCGGGCCGGGGAGGACTCTTACGCGGACACGGGCAGAGGCGACAACGTGAAGCCATCGGCCTTCACCGGCGAAGTCGTCGAGGCGCTGCGCACGGGGAAGGTCAGCAAGGACGGTGGCAGCGCTGTGACAGTCAGTGACCTGTTCCACTACGTGAACCGACGCATGCGTGCCCAGGACGGCGGTCGCCAGGTGCCGGTGCACTCCGCGCTCGGCGTCGACGACCGCATCATCATCGCGGACAGCCCCTTCGGCCGAGCCCCCGTCCTCGATCCTCTGAGCTCTCGGCCCCAGCCCATCGCCGAAGCAGCTTCACAAGCACGCACTGCGAAGTCCGTTCATTCACAGCCTAGTTGGGCCGACTTGCTAGACTACTACGGTGAGTGCGTCCTTGCCGAGAGCGCTGAGACACCTCTGATGGACGTGAGCCGTCAGGGCGCGTCATACGTGTGCCTGGCCGGCGCGGAAAGACTTATCTCAGGCGACGTCGACGATGACGGCTGCATAACTCTCCCCGGCGAAGCGGCCCCGCTGGTGGACTCCGCAGCCGAGGAGGACGCCGAGCTCTGGGCGGGGTACCCGGCCATAGTCCTTTCCGGGCCACGCGCCGGACGCCCCTGGCGGCAGCAGAAGTTCGCACCCCTGCTGGTTCGTCGGGTCGAGATCGTCCAGGACGAGGGTGAGGTGCGACTCAAGCCGTACGGCCCGGTCCAGCCGCATCCTCAGCTGGCTCTCGACTGGCTGGGAGAGGAGGAGGCCAACCAGCTCATCGACACGTTCCAGCCGTCCTGGCATCGAGGGCAACACGACCGTATGGCGGTGGAGGTGCGCAATCTCCTCACTCAGGAGTTCGAGCTACCGTGCGTGCAGGAGCTCCGTCCCGACCAACTCGCCGACCGCATCGACGTCCGCACACCCGGACACGGAGCCCGCAACACGGCAGTCCTGTTCGCGTCACGTCCTCAGACCGGCTTCACAAAGGGGCTTCTCAAGGACTTCGCCGGCATCGCCGACCAGATAGACCAGATCGGGCAGACCGCCCTCGGTGCACTAGCCCCTGATGGCTCGCAGCGAGCCGAGTCCCACGCCCTCACGAGGCCCGAACCCGCGCACCTCGTGACGCCGCTGCCCTCAAACGAAGCCCAGACGGCGGTTCTCCGGTCTGCAATGACACGCCGCCTCACAGTGGCCACGGGCCCGCCAGGCACCGGCAAGAGCCAGCTGGTTGCAAATCTCGTGGCCACGGCGATCGCGGCAGGTCAGACGGTATTGGTCGCGTCCACCAACAACGACGCCGTGGACGAGGTCTGGCACCGCTGCGACAAACTGGTGCCCGGCAGCGTCGTGCGCACAGGCTCTGCGCGGAAGAACGGCAAGAGCAACGCGGAGTACGAGGCCGCCGCGCTCCATGCGCTACGTACCGGTCCTGAGCCGCCCACCACTGTGGCCACGGCGTCCATGGCCACGGCCCTGGCCGCCGACCGCCTGGCAGAAGCACGGCAAGGTCTGGCGCACATCGCGGAGACCGAGGCGCGGCTTCGTCGGGCAGGCGAAGCTCGTGCCTACCACTCCGAACAGCTCGGGAGCACCGTCACCGAACTCCAGCGCCTGCTCGCAGGCACCCCAGGACCACGGGAGCTGGAGAACAAGTCACGCCGCCTCGCCCAAGCGCGCTTCCTCGGATCGTGGCGCCGATCCCGATTCCTGCGCACGACCGGGCTGGAGGGGCACGCCGATGATCCCGCCGCGGCATGCCTGGCGCTTGCCGGCTTCGCCGCGGCCGAGGCGGAATGGAGTGACGGGCACGAGCAAGCGGCGGCCGTTGACGACACCGCACTCACCCGAACTCTCCGTGAAGCGGAGAGCGCCCTCCAGGGCGCATCACGCACGCTACTCGCTACCACGGTCCAAGCAGCCGCCTGGGCCGGACGCCGCCGCATTCTCGACCTGCTGACGGCTCGCGACGGCAAACGGAGTGACTGGCCGCAGATGCGGAGAGTGTTGGGTCGCTCGAACGGGTCTCCAGACACGCCCGCCGTAGCCGGATGGGCCGTCACCAGTCTTTCCGCCCGACGATTTCCGCTGGGCCCGGCACTGTTCGATCTCGTCATTGTCGACGAGGCCAGTCAGTGCGCTATCCCTCACGTTCTGCCACTGCTGTTCAGGGCGCAGCGCGCCCTTGTCATCGGTGACCCCCTGCAGCTGACGCACATCACTGAGACCAGCCCCCACCGTGAGGCTCTCATCCGGCGCGGGAACGGACTGCGGTCCGATTGGTTGGAGAAGCATCACCTCGCCTATCGGCGCCACTCGGCGTACCACGCAGCTGAGCAATCCGCAGGCGGCACATTGCTTCTCGACGAGCACTTCCGCTGTCATCCCCAAATCGCCAGTATCTCCAACGACTTCTTCTACGACGGCGGACTGACAGTCCTCACTGACACCCGTGGCCGGCCTGCTCTGGCTCACCGCGCGTCCGTCATCTGGACAGATGTGACCGGACGCGCCGCACGCCCGCCGTTCGGTGGCTCCTGGGTCAATGAGGCCGAGATCCGCAAAGTGCAGGACAGCGTCCGCTATCTGCTAACGCAGCTCCCGCCCGAGGCCACTGTGGGCGTTGTTACTCCCTTCACAGCGCAGGCCGAGACGCTGCGTAAGCGGCTGCAGCCGTACGACGAGGAACGCCTTCGCATCGGTACGGTGCATACCTTCCAAGGTGGAGAACGCGATGTCATGGTGTTCTCACTCGTCGCCGGCGAGGGCATGCATCCGGGCGCCATCGAGTGGGTCAGTGGACAGCTGAACCTGTGGAACGTCGCCGTTACTCGGGCGCGCAGCCACCTCATCGTGGTAGGGGACAAGGAACTCTGGCGGAAGCGTGGTGGAGTGGGCGCAGCGCTGCTGGAGGCTGCGGACCGAAACGGCGTACTTCTCGATGGCGGAACCAATGAAGCGCTACTGAAACGCCTGTACCGGATCCTCTCCATGGCAGAGGGGGCCGTCGTCACGCTCGGCGAGTCGGTTAACGGGCATCCCGTAGACGCCCTGGTGGGTGACACCGGCACCACCGCTCCCCAGGCTGTATTGCTCGACAGGGGGATCGAGGAGGGCGCCGACGCGGCCCACCATCTGAGGCTCATGCTGCACCGGCGCAGCCTGCTGGGTAGTGAGGATGGAAAGGTCGAAGCCGTTCGATGGCCTGCTTGGAGGCTGTACGAGACGGGCCCACTCCGGAATCGAGCCAGGGGCACTGACTGATACGAGTGGTTGCTGCTCACAGAACTAAAGCTTTACGAGTTCGGCCAAGCCGACATACGCGACTTGGTCAGAGGGCGCACCAGCGGAAAAGAACGACACGAGGCTTCGCGTCAGCCGGGTCGCGTCGCCGAGGTCATACCAGAGTCCCAAAAGGAGGTACGCCGTCACTGAGAACTCCTAACGAAATGACCTTCAAGGTGGTTGGCTCACTCCGGGACTGATGACCTGGAGGTGTGGGGTGGCTCGGCCGCAGCCGTGGGATGTCGACGACGAGTTGTGGGCGGTGGTCGAGCCGCTGTTGCCCAAGGTTGAGCGTCGAACTCGGCATCCAGGACGCAGACGGCATCCGGACCGGCTGGTGTTCCAGAACATCCTGTTCGTGCTGCACACCGGGATCGCTTGGGAACACCTTCCGCAGGAGCTCGGCTTCGGGTCGGGCATGGCCTCCCGCTCGCCGCCACTCTGACCGGCGGCAACCGCAACGACGTCACCCAGCTGATCCCACTCCTCCAGGCCGTGCCGCCCGTGCGCGGCAAGCGCGGCCGACCCCGGCGCCGCCCGGACGTGGTCCTGGGCGACCGCGGCTATGACAGGGCGGCATGTTCGCGGGATCCGTCTTCCGGCGCGTCTGGGCCAAGGCCCGCGAGGCGATCCTGTCCGAGCACGAATTCGGGACGCCGACCGGCAAGCGCGTGTACGACGTGCGCCACACCTGCCTCACGACGTGGCTCAACAGCGGCATCCCGCCAGCCCAGGTCGCCGAATGGGCGGGCAACAGCGTCCCTGTCCTGTTGGCGATCTGTGCGCGCTGCATCGTCGGCCAACTGGACAACTACCTCAAACGGGTCGAAGGTGTCCAAGACCTCCCGAAGGTGGCGGCGTGAAGAGCGGCCCCGGAACCCCGCGAAGAACGGGTTCCTGGGCCGCTCCGCTGTGCACGGGAGGGCCTGGAGGCGCTCCCCGGGGCCCTCATTCTGTGGGACGCATGTGGGACGGACACCCGTAGAAAGCCGGTTTTGGCCGGTGTCAGCCGGACTCGGGCTCCAGCGGAGGGGGGAAGTCCGATTCGCCTCGGACGGTAGCCAAATGCGGCCTGAACTGCGGAAACGTCGCCCACCCGACGTGATGTCGGTGGCGCCCCCGGCAGGACTCGAACCTGCGGCCAAGCGCTTAGAAGGCGCCTGCTCTATCCACTGAGCTACGGGGGCCGGGTCGTGCTCGGCCGGTCCTTGGGCCGGCCGGGTCAAGGATAGGGGTGACCCTGCCTTGGCCCGAGTGCTTCACCCGCGTGGCACGTTGTGGAGGTTCGGTGAAGCGAACCGATAATTGCAGGCGATCGCCGATCGCGCAGCGGTTTTTGCCGTCCCCGCCCCGGCTGTTGTGCACTCGTTATGCCTGCGCCACCCTCGCCCCTTCTGTCCCTCCGGGTGACCCGTACGGTACTCCGTCGCATCCTATCGGCGCGCAGAGAGGGGTATACGCTTCAAAAACCTCACTAAATTGGGCATTCTTCGCATGTGGTGACCTTGGATGTACGGCCTGAGCTGATCGACGCACTCTCCGCACTGCGCGACCGTGTCGCCGCCGTGCGTCTTCCGCTTCCGCTGCCAGGCGCACCCCGCGCCCGGCAGAGCAGGAGCGAGCTGCTCGCGCAGCTGGACGACTACCTGCTGCCACGACTCAAGGACCCGGACGCCCCGCTGCTCGCCGTGGTCGGCGGGTCGACGGGCGGCGGGAAGTCCACGCTGGTCAACTCCCTGGCGGGGCGTCAGGTCAGCGAGGCGGGGGTGCTGCGGCCCACCACCCGTACGCCCGTCCTCGTCTGCCACCCCGACGACCATCACTGGTTCGCGGGAACGCGCGTCCTGCCGGGCTTCACCCGCCTGTGGCTGCCCGAGGACCGCGAGCAGATCCCGGCCTCCGCGCGCGGCGGAGACGGGCGGGGGGTGCTCGTCGTGGAGACCGAGCCGGGGCTGCCGCGCGGCCTCGCCCTCCTCGACGCGCCGGACGTCGACTCCCTCGTCGTCGAGAACCGGCTGCTCGCCGCCGAGTTGATCTGCGCGGCCGACGTCTGGGTGATGGTCACCACCGCCTCGCGCTACGCCGACGCCATCCCGTGGCACCTGCTGCGCGCCGCCAAGGAGTACGACGCGACGCTCGTCACCGTCCTCGACCGGGTGCCGCACCAGATGATCGGCGAGGTCTCCCGGCAGTACGCGGCGCTGCTGACGCGCGCGGGGCTCGGGGACGTACCCCGCTTCACCATCCCGGAGCTGCCGGAGTCGACGGGCGGTGGCAGCGGACTGCTGCCCACGACCGCCGTGGCGCCGCTGCTCGACTGGCTCACGCACCGGGCGGGCGACCCCGCTGCCCGGCAGCAGACCGTGGTGCGCACGGCGACCGGCGTGGTGCGCTCGCTCAACGCGCGCATGCCGGAACTCGCCTCCGCCGTCGCCTCCCAGCACGCCGCGGCCGGGCGGCTGATGAGCGCGGTGGACGACGCGTACGGCACGCAGGGCGAGCGGGTGCGGCGGCAGCTCAAGCAGGGCGCGGTGCTCGCGGGGGACGCCCGTACCCGCTGGCGCGGCTACCCGCGCGACAGCACGGCGGGCGAGCTGCTCGACTCGCTGGCGGAGAGCCTCGGCACGCTCCTCCAGTGCGCCGTGGCCGCCGCCGACGAGCAGATCGCCAGAGCCTGGGACCGGGAACCCGCGGCCAAGGTGCTGCTCGCCCCGGGCCGGGACGCCGAGGCCGGCGAGCGGATCGGTATGCGGGCCCGGCGCTGGCGCCGTGAGCTGGACGAACTCGCCGAGGAAGAGGTGCGGGAGCTCGACCGCAACGCCGCCCCTGAGCCCGAGACCGTGTCCGCGCTGCTCGCCGCGTCCCTGCTCGGCGGGCGGCGCACCCGCACCGCGGGGGAGCGGCTGGCCGAGCTGCTGGGCGCGCAGAGCGCGCTGCGGCTGCGCGACCGGGGCGCCGAGCTGCTGGCCACGTACATCGACCGGGTTCTGCACGGGGAGCGCGACCGGCGGCTCGCCCCCCTTGAGGCGCTCGGCGTGGCGCCGGAATCGCAGGCGGAACTGATCGCCGCGCTGTCCGTACTCCAGAAGGAGACGAGGTAACCCCTGTGAGTGATCTGGTGGATGTGGCCGACGTGAACGGCCCGGGCGGCGAACCGGAACGCGGCCCCAGGCGCCCGGCCGGGGCCCAGGGGCCGGCCCGGGACGGGCGGCGGAGGGTCGGCGCCGCCCCGGGCGCCGGGGCGGCGGGCCGGACGGGCGGGCCCGCCGAGGCCCGGACGGCGGCCGGCGGGGGCGCGGCGCCCGGGCCGGGCTCGCCCGGCTGGGACGACGGGCTGATCGCGCGCCGGGCCCGTACGCGGTCCGACGAGAGCGGCCCCGAGGGGCTGCTCACCGGTGGCGGCGGGCACGTCCCCATCGGCAGCCCCTACGCGGGGCCGCTGCGCACGCGGCTCGACGCGCTGGGCGAACTGGTCGGCCTCTCCCGCACCAGGGTCGACGCGACCGTGCTCGCCGAGGCGGGCCGGGTGCTCGACGAGGCGTCGACACGCCAGCGGCTCTCCTCCCGCCACACCGTCGTCGCGATCGCGGGCGCCACGGGCAGTGGGAAGTCCACGCTGTTCAACGCCCTGGCGGGGGTGCCGATCTCGGAGACGGGCCTGCGCAGGCCCACCACGGCCGCGCCCATCGCCTGCGTCTGGTCCGACGGCGCTGCGGGCCTGCTCGACCGGCTCGCCATCCCCGGCAGGCTGCGCCGCAAGCCCCTCGCGGGCGGCGACGGCGACGAGGAGCTGCACGGGCTCGTCCTCGTCGACCTGCCCGACCACGACTCCGCGGTCACCGCACACCGCGACCAGGTCGACCGGGTGCTCGGCCTGGTGGACGCGGTGATCTGGGTCGTCGACCCGGAGAAGTACGCCGACGCCGCGCTGCACGAGCGTTACCTGCGGCCCCTCGCGGGCCACGCCGAGGTCACCTTCGTCGTGCTCAACCAGGTCGACAGACTGCCGGGCGAGGCCGCCGAGCAGGTGCTCGACGACCTGCGCAGACTCCTCGACGAGGACGGCATGGCACTCGGCGAGTACGACGAGCCGGGCGCGACCGTGCTCGCCGTCTCCGCGCTCGGCGGCCAGGGCGTCGGCGAGCTGCGCGAACTGCTCGGCCGCTTCGTGCAGGAGCGCACGGCCGCGGAGCGGCGGCTCGCCGCCGACGTCGCGGCGGCCGCCGGCCGGCTGCGGCCGAGCTACCTCGCGGACGGGCGCCCCGGCCTCGGCGAGCGCTCGCGCGAGCAGTTCAACGACCTGCTCGCCTGGGCCGTCGGCGCGGTCGCTGCGGGCGAGGCGGCGGAGCGCGAGTGGCGCAGGAACGCGGGGCGCGCCTGCGGGACGCCGTGGCTGCGGCTGTGGCGGTGGTACGAGCGCACGCGCACGCCGGGCGCGGAGGCGCCGCAGGAGCCGCTGGTGGTCGAGGAGGAGGCCACGGCGCGCCAGCGGGTGGAGCAGGCCGTGCGCACCGTCGCGGACGAGGCGTCCACCGGGCTTCCCGCGCCGTGGGCGCATGCCGTGCGCGAGGCGGCGGTGCGCGGCGCCGAGGGCCTGCCCGAGGCGCTGGACGAACTGGCGGCAACGGCGGCGGCGCCGAGCGCCCGCCCGCCGCGGCCCGCGTGGTGGCCCGCGGCGGTGCTCGTGCAGGCGTCGATGACCCTGCTCCAGATCTTCGGGGCGCTGTGGCTGCTCGGCCAGATCGTGGGCGTCGTGCCGCCGGGGCTGCTGCCGCCCGCGTTGATCATGCTCGCGGGCATCGTCGGCGGCCCGGTGGTCGAGTGGGCGTGCGCGGCCGGGGCGAAGGGACCCGCGCGGCGGTACGGGCAGGACGTCGAGCGCCGACTGCGGGAGACCGCGGCGGGCTGCGGGCGTGCCCGGGTGCTCGACCCGGTCTCGGCGGAGCTGATGCGCTACCGGGAGGTACGGGAGCAGTTCGCGGCGGTCTCGGGCGTGGGGACCCTGCCGGGGAACGGGTTCGCGGGGAGCGCGCTGCCGGGCGGCGGGTTCGCGGGGACGCGCGGCACGGGTGCGGGGAGGCGCGGCTCTCGCTCGTCCGGGTGACGGGTTTTCCACAGGTGAGGTCCCGTCGGGGCGTTGTGGCGGCAGGTTGTCCACAGGCACCGGCGGGATCGTGGCGTCTGGGCCACTCTGGGGGCGGGAACCGGCGGTGGCGCCGGCGCGCTGATGCCGGTTCCGCTGCCGGGCAGGGCTGACCGCCTGCCGGTGGCAGCCGAGGTGTGCACGCACGGGGAGGGGCCGACATGACGGAGACAACGGTGACCCTGGTGGGGAACGTGGCGACCGGGGTGGAGTTCAGGGAGTCGCCCACGGGCGGTGTGGCGCGATTCCGCTTCGCCGTTCCGGTACGGCGGTGGGACAGGACCAGGGGCGACTGGACGGACGGGCCGACGAGTTTCTACACGGTCTGGGCCTGGCGGGCGCTCGCCGCGAACCTCGCGGCGTCCGTGTCGGTCGGCGAGCCCCTCGTCGTCCAGGGCAGGCTGCGGGTCAGGGAAGAGGACAGGGAGGGCAGGCGCAGGACGTTCGTGGACATCGAGGCCGCGGCCGCGGGCCACGACCTCGCCCGGGGCACCTCGATGTTCCGCCGGGTCGCGCGCGGCGGCCCTTCACGGGTGACGCCGAGTCAGGGCGTAGCAGTGGCGGGCCTGCTGGCGAGGGCGGGCGGACCGCGGGAGGCGGACCCCTGGGCCGCCCCCGCGGGCGCGGGCGCCGCGGGCGTCGACTGGGGAGCCGCCCGAGCGGAGGCGACCCGGGAGCCGGCGCGGGCGACGCGGGAGGAACCCGCGCGGGAGCGGGAGCGCGAGCCCGTACGGGCACGGGTGCGACAAGGAGGACAGCAACAGGCGCAGCTGTGGGCAGAGCCGGAGCCGCAGCCGGTGTCCGAGCCCGCATCGGAGCCGGCGTTGCGGGTGGGAGCCGTATCGGGACCGGGACCGGGACCGGCCCCGGGGCAGGGATCCGTGCGGCGGGACGAAGCGGTAGCGGGGGACAGGGTGGGGCCGGGTCCGGACGCGGGTTCGGTGCCGGAACGGGATACGGGGCCGCACCCCGAACCAGAGGGACCGCCGGGAGGGCGGGCGCGGACGCGGGCGCGGCCCAAGCGGGCGGTGGCGGACGATCCGGTGGCCGGCGCGGCAGCGGGCTGACGGCCGGACGCGCGGACCAGGGGGGCGAAGGGGGCACGCGAACGGCGGCCGCGCAACAGGGACTTGTCGACAAAGCCAAGGGCGTTAGCGCTGGTCATTCCTGTGACACGCCGCCCGGCGGTAACGATTGCGATTCGGTACGGCCGCCCGGACGCGGGAAGGTCATTCGCCGGATTCGCCCTCCCTAGGATTCCAGTGGTCCACGAGCCCGCACCAAGGGGCTCCGGGCGAAGGGGAATTCGGTGCTTTCTGTGATATCGGCCGCATCCGTACGAAGGTCCGGCCCGGTCCGTGCGTACGGCCCGTCCCGTACCGCCCGGCGCGGTGCGGTCCGCCCGGCCTCGGCGGCCCTCGTCGCCGGTCTGCTCGCCCTGGGCGCCGTGGCCGGCACCGGAAGCGCCGCGGCGGACGACTACGCGCTCCAGCGCACCGGCGGCGCGTCGGCCACGCTCGACGGCCTCGACGTGCACGCGGGCGCCGTCCTGCACACGAAGGACGCCGAGGGGCGGGCGCTCGACCAACCGCTGGACGCCGGCCTCTCCGAGATGAACGTGGACGGCGGCGGCAAGCTCAAGACGTACGGCGTCGACATCGACAACCCCGTCCAGGACGAGGCGAAGTACGTGGAGACGCCCTGGGCGCAGACCTCGCTCGGGGCCAACCGGAACGCGGGGAGGATCCTCTGGATACTGCACCACTCCTATCCGCAGGTCGATGACCTCTCCGCGCTGGCCGGCTCCGCCCGGACGGGCGCCCTGACCGCGCAGACCGCGGCGGCGGGGACGCAGGTGGCCATCTGGCGCCTCTCCGACGGCGTCGACGTGGACGCGGCCGACCCGCAGGCCGAGCGGCTGGCCGACTGGCTGGGGAAGCACGCGCGCACGATGGCCGAGCCGCGGGCCTCGCTCGCCCTCACCCCTGGCGCGGTCTCCGGCCCCGCAGGCCGGCCGATCGGGCCGGTCACGGTCGGCACCGGCGCGCAGAGCGTGACGGTGGGCCCGCCCGCCGACGAGAGCGGGAGCGGGGTCAGGGTCACCGACGCGAAGGGCCGGACGGTCACCACGGCGAAGAACGGCAGCAAGCTCTACTTCGACGTGCCGGTCCGCACCGGGCCGGGCGCCCAGAACGCGGGCACGGCGCGGCTGACCGTGCAGGCCACGGCGTCCGTGCCGGTCGGCAGGGCGTTCGCGGGCGTCAACAAGAGCCAGACGCAGATCCTCGCGGGGGCGAGCGACTCGACGGTCTCCGCGACGGCGTCCGGTACCTGGGCACCGGACGGCACGACGGCGACGCTCACGGCGCGCAAGGACTGTGACAAGGGCGGCGTGGACATCACGGCGGCCAACCAGGGCGAGGGCGTGTTCCGGTTCACGGCGGGCGGCGAGGCGGAGACCGTGGCGGCGGGCCGGGCGAAGACGGTGACGCTGCCGGTCTCCGAGGACCAGCGCTACGACCTCGCGGTCACCGGGGACCACGGGTTCCTCCAGCAGTTCTCCGGCACGCTCGACTGCCGGACCACCAGCGCGGCCCCGGACACCGAGCAGGGCATCTCCACCATGAGCGCGGCGTCCGTCGGCGGGACGGCGGGCGGTGACACCACGGACCTCGCGAGCGAGGGCCTCGCGGAGACAGGCTCGTCCAGCGCGACCCCGGTGTTCGCGGGCATCGCCATCGCGCTCGTGGTGATCGGCGGCGGCGTGATCTTCGCGGTCCGCACCCGCAGGACGGGCCCCGGCGCAACCGACTGACCGGCCGGCTGGAGCCCGCCGGGCCGTCCGCGCGGCCCCGCCGGGAGGGGGCGCGGAAAAAAACTCGGGGGAAACTCGGGGAAACGTGCCGCGGCGTTGAACGGCGGCCGCCGTCCGTCCGTATCTATGGGCGGAACGGGTGGCCTGGCGGGGCCACCCGTTCCGCCTTTGCCCGGCCCCGGCAGGGGTCGCGTACCTGCTCCGGCAGTGGTCCCGTACCTGCCCCGGCCGGGGTTCAGCACGGGCCCCCGTGCCGGGTCCGGTGCCGGGGGCGCAGGTCAGGCGGTAGGCCGGCGCGCGGGCGCGGGGAAGTGGCCGAGGATCGGGCGTACTGGTTTTCGCCGGGGGATGGACGGCTGGCAAGATGGGGTGTATCTGCCCTCACGCGGCGGAGCCGCACATTGGCCCTTCTCGAATGCCGGACGGTTTCTCTTGGCTGAGTACATCTACACGATGCGCAAGGCGCGCAAGGCGCACGGCGACAAGGTCATCCTCGATGACGTGACGCTGAGCTTCCTGCCGGGCGCGAAGATCGGTGTGGTCGGTCCGAACGGCGCCGGCAAGTCCACCGTGCTGAAGATCATGGCGGGCCTTGAGCAGCCTTCGAACGGCGACGCGTTCCTGGCGCCGGGGTACAGCGTCGGCATGCTGCTCCAGGAGCCCCCGCTTGACGACTCCAAGACGGTCCTGGAGAACGTCCAGATGGGCGCGGCGGAGATCATGGGCAAGCTCCACCGCTTCAACGAGGTGGCCGAGTTGATGGCGACGGACTACTCCGACGCCCTCATGGAGGAGATGGGCAAGCTCCAGGAGGACCTGGACCACGCCAACGCGTGGGACCTGGACACCCAGCTCGAACAGGCGATGGACGCGCTGGGCTGCCCGCCGGGCGACTGGCCGGTCACCAACCTCTCCGGCGGTGAGCGCCGCCGCGTCGCGCTCTGCAAGCTGCTGCTCGAAGCCCCCGACCTGCTGCTCCTCGACGAGCCCACCAACCACCTGGACGCCGAGTCCGTGCAGTGGCTGGAGCAGCACCTCGCGAAGTACGCGGGCACCGTCGTCGCCGTCACCCACGACCGGTACTTCCTCGACAACGTCGCCGGCTGGATCCTGGAGCTCGACCGTGGCCGCGCCATCGGCTACGAGGGCAACTACTCCACCTACCTGGAGACCAAGCAGACCCGCCTCAAGGTCGAGGGCCAGAAGGACGCCAAGCGGGCCAAGCGCCTCAAGGAGGAGCTGGAGTGGGTCCGCTCCAACGCCAAGGGCAGGCAGGCCAAGTCGAAGGCGCGCCTCGCCCGGTACGAGGAGATGGCGGCCGAGGCCGACAAGATGCGGAAGCTGGACTTCGAGGAGATCCAGATCCCGCCGGGCCCCCGCCTCGGCAATGTCGTCGTCGAGGTCGAGCACCTGTCGAAGGCGTTCGGTGAGAAGGTCCTCATCGACGACCTGTCGTTCACGCTGCCGCGCAACGGCATCGTCGGCGTCATCGGCCCCAACGGCGCGGGCAAGACCACGCTGTTCAAGATGATCCAGGGCCTGGAGACGCCGGACTCCGGCTCCATCAAGATCGGCGACACGGTCAAGATCAGCTATGTCGACCAGGGCCGCGCCAACATCGACCCGAAGAAGACGCTGTGGGCGGTCGTCTCCGACGAGCTCGACTACATCAACGTCGGCCAGGTCGAGATGCCGTCGCGGGCGTACGTCTCCGCGTTCGGCTTCAAGGGCCCGGACCAGCAGAAGCCCGCGGGGGTGCTCTCCGGCGGCGAGCGCAACCGGCTGAACCTCGCGCTCACCCTCAAGCAGGGTGGCAATCTGCTCCTCCTCGACGAGCCCACCAACGACCTCGACGTCGAGACGCTCTCCTCCCTGGAGAACGCGCTCCTCGACTTCCCCGGCTGCGCCGTCGTGGTCTCCCACGACCGGTGGTTCCTCGACCGCGTCGCGACGCACATCCTCGCCTACGAGGGCAACTCGAAGTGGTTCTGGTTCGAGGGCAACTACGAGTCGTACGAGAAGAACAAGGTGGAGCGGCTCGGCGCGGACGCGGCCAGGCCGCACCGCGCCACGTACCGGAAGCTGACGCGCGACTGACATGGCACGCTTCCTGTACCGCTGCCCGCTGCGCTGGGCGGACATGGACGCCTTCGGGCACGTCAACAACGTGGTCTTCCTCCGGTATCTGGAGGAGGCGCGCATCGACTTCATGTTCCGCCTGGCGCCGGACGACGGCTCGGCGTCGTTCTCCGGCGGGTCCGTCGTCGCCCGCCACGAGATCGACTACAAGCTGCCGCTCGTCCACCGCTACGAGCCGGTCCCCATCGAGCTGTGGGTGACCGAGATCAGAGCCGCGTCGCTGACCGTCGCCTACGAGGTGAAGGACCCGGCGACGGAGGAGGCGCCTGAGCGCCTGTACGTCCGGGCCTCGACCGTCGTCGTCCCGTACGACCTCGAAGCGCAGCGGCCGCGGCGGATCACCGCGGAGGAACGCTACTTCCTCCAGAAGTACCTGGACGACGAGTGAGCCGACCAGTGACCAGTGACCGGTGACCAGTGACGAGCAGGGACGGGGTGGGGGTCCTCGTGGGAGTGCCCGGTGACGACGCAGGCGTCGCGCCAGGCGGCGGGGCGCCCGGCCCGCTGCGTCTGGCCGACGCGGGGGAGGCGGCGGACCTCGCCGCCTTCCTCGGGCGCCTGCTGCACTACGACAGGGCGGCCGTGGTCCGGCTCCAGAGCGGGGCGGGCGCGCTCGCGGTGTTCGGGCGACCGCCCTCGTTCGAGGTCATCGCGGTCCGTACGGTCCGGCTGCGCGCCCCGCGCCCGGCGGACGGTGCCGTGCCGGCGCCGGACGGGCTCGATGTGACGGTGTCCGCGGGCGACCTGCTGGAGGGCGTGGCGGAGGAGCGCGCAGAGGTCGCCGTGCCCGCGCCCGTCACAGGACCGCCGTGGGCCGGGGTGCTGCCGCCGCGCGGCGGCTGGCGGCCCGTGCCCGGGCTGCCCGGTGTCACCCAGATGGCGCGGGCGGTGGCGGGCGCGGTCGCCGAGTTCCGGCGGCGCGACGAGGAGCTGCCCGCCGACCGGCGCACCCGGGGCGAGCGCGACCGCATCGGCCACGAGATCTGGTCGAGGACCCTCGGCGACACAGGCCTGCCGCTGCGCGCGGTGCACGCCGCCAGGTCGGTCGGCTTCCTGCGCCCGCCCGGCACCGCGGAGGGCGCGGGCGAGGCCGCGCTGTTCGCCGCGGGCGCCTGGCTGAGGCTGCGCACCGCGTACGGCTCGGTCGCGGTCCGCGTGGGCGGCTCGGGCCTGGCCGCTCTCCCCGGCCTCACCGTCACACGGGCCTGACCCGCCCGGCCTCGCCGTCGCACG
>NZ_BAABEP010000052.1:0-23487 GCF_039540215.1 Streptomyces tremellae | reverse complement strand
GGGCCTGGCCGCTCTCCCTGGCCTCACCGTCGCACGGGCCTGACTCGCCCGGCCTCGCCGTCGCACGGGCCTGGCCGCTCTCCCTGGCCTCACCGTCGCACGGGCCTGACTCGCCCGGCCTCACCGTCCCCCCGCACCTGACCCGCCCGGCCGGCGCCCCGCCCGGCTCGGGCGCCATGGGCCCGGCGCCCCCGCCCGGCCCGGTCCTTCACGCGCACCCGGCCCGCCCCTCGCGGGGACGGCGCCCCGGGGCGCCGCGTGCGTGCACCGCCCGGATCCGAGGCGCGCCCGGGCCCCGGCCCTGCCCGGTCCTTCGGAGGCGGGACGACCGGTCCGGGAGCGTGTCAGGGCGGGCGCCCCCGGAGGACACGCCCGTAAGAGGGAAGCGGCCCGCGGCCTGGGGGCCGGCTCCGGGGCGGTGGTGGCGGGGTGGGGAACCGGTGCCCGCCTCCGCTGCGTGCTCGGAAGCAGAGGCCATACCGTACGCTTCTGCGGATGTCGGGCGGACAAGATCCAGTCAAGGCCGGTGCGCGCCGCCGGTCGTGACGGCCATACTGCTGACCGGGGCGCGCCCCGGCGTCCGCCGGGGGGCGGGACGACACCAGGACCTGAGGGGGAAGGTCGCGTGACACATCTGCCGAACACGGCGGCGCCGCCCGCGGGTCCCGGGCCCCCGCCGCCCCCGCCGCCCCCGCCGCCGTCAGGCGCGGGACCCGGCGGCCGCCGCGAGGCGTGGCGCGAGGCCGCCGTCCGCGTGCGCCGCGCGGCCCGCACGGAGCCGGGCAGGCTGCGCATCATCGGCGCCGGGCTCGCGCTCGCCGTCGTCGTGTTCGGCGCGGTCGCCGCCTGGCAGAGCGCCGACCGGTTCGCCTCGGCCGACGCGGTCGTCAGCCGGGGACAGACCGTCAAGGACACCGCCGACCTGTACGGCGCACTCGCCGACGCCGACACGCAGGCCGCCACCGGCTTCCTCTCCGGGGCCACCGAACCCGCCTCCGTGCAGGACGCCTACCGCGACGACATCGCCCGCGCCGCCGGGCTGCTCTCCGACGTCGCGGAGAACACCGAGCCCGGCAGCCGCTCCGCCGACCTGATCGCCGGCATCACCGAACAACTGCCCGTCTACACGGGCCTGATCGAGCGGGCCCGCGCGGAGAACCGCCGCGGCCTGCCGCTCGGCGGCGCCTACCTGCGGTACGCGAACGACCGGATGACCAGGCCGGGCGGGATCCTCCCGGACGCGGAGGCGCTCTACGAGGAGGAGAGCGGCCAGTTGCGCGCCCAGTCGGGCGACGCCCAGAGCTGGCCGTACGCGGCGCTCGCGCTCGGCGTGCTCGCCCTCGCCGCGCTGGCTGCCGCGCAGCGGCGCAACTACCGCCACACCCACAGGGTGTTCAACCGGGGCCTGCTCACCGCGACCGCCGCGTGCACGGCCGCCGTGCTGTGGCTGGTCGCGGCGCAGGCCGTCGGCGGCCTCGGCCTCGACAACGCCGACCGGCACGGCCAGCGCTCGCTGACCGCGCTCAACGCCGCCAGGATCAACGCCCTCAAGGCCCGCGCCGACGAGAGCCTGACGCTGGTCTCCCGCGGCTCCGTCGTCGCCGCCGACGGCAGGACCGACAAGTACGAGGTCGACTTCGGCGCCAAGACGAAGACGCTGGCCGCCGAGCTCGACCACGCGAGGGCGCTGGCCGCAGGCACCGGGGGCGCCGACCCCGTCACCGACGCCATCGCCGCCGTCACCACCTGGCAGGAGCGCCACAGGCGCGGCAGCGCTGACGGGGCCGCGGGCAGGTTCCAGGACGCCCGCGAGGCACTGGACGGCCCCGGCGCCACAAGCGAGCAGGCGTTCGACGACGTCAACACCGGGATCGCCACCGCGATCGGCTACGAGCAGCGCGAGTTCACCACCTCGGCGCGCGACGGCAGGGGCGCGCTCACCCTGGTCTGGCTCGGCGCCGCGCTGCTCGCGGCCCTCGCCGCCGTGAGCGCGATCCTCGGAGTGGGCCGCAGGCTTTCGGAGTTCCGGTGAGAGCGAGAGCGGGAACAAGAGGGGGAGCCATGGGTTCCGTGTCCGGCAGGCCCCGCGCGAGGGGCCGCCTCACCGCGGTCGGCGCCGCCTGCGCCGTGACCGCGGCGCTCGTCGCCGTCCCCCTCGTCCAGCACGGGGCCCAGCACGGGGCCCGGCCCGCGGCAGCGGACGCGGCGCATGCGGGGACGCCGCCGCACACCGCCCCGCACACGCCGCCGCACCCCTCCGGCGGCGCCGAGCAGGCCGCGGCCCGCACGGCCCCCGCGGCGCCCTCCCGGGAGGAGAAGTGCCCGAGCACCGGGCAGCCCGCCGAGGCGAGCGTCCCGGCTTCCACGGCCGGCGGGCCCACCCTCGACGCGATGCTCGCGCGCAAGGGCGACCAGCGCACACTCGTCGTCGGCGTCGACCAGAACAGCTACCGGTGGGGCTATCTGAACCCGGCGACCGACCAGTTCGAGGGGTTCGACATCGACCTGGCGCACGCCATAGCGAAGAACATCTTCGGGGACGCGGACGCCGTCACCTTCAAACCGGTGTCCACCGCGGAGCGCACGACCGCCCTCGCCAACGGCTCGGTCGACCTCGTGGTGCGGACCATGACGATCGCCTGCAACCGCCTGGACCAGGCCGAGTTCTCCACGGCCTACTTCACGGCGGGCCAGCAGGTGCTCGCGCCCAGGGACGGCTCGGGCATCACCGGCTACAACGAGTCGCTCAGCGGCAAGCGCGTGTGCACCGCGACCGGTTCGACGGCGGTGCAGGAGCTGGAGAAGGCCAACCCGTACCACGTCGTCTTCTGGGACAGGTCCAACGGCAAGGGCTACAACCCGCACCACGTCGACGCCGACGACCTCAGCGTCGCCAACCAGCTCGACTGCCTGGTACGGCTCCAACTCGGCCTGGTCGACGCCGTCATCACCGACAACGCGCTCGCCGCGGCACAGGCGGCGCAGGACCCGGCGGTCGAGCTCAAGGGCAAGAAGCCCTTCACCACGGAGTACTACGGCGTCGCCGCGAAACCGGGCGCCGACGACCTGGTCGCCCGCGTCAACTCCGTACTGGAGCAGTACCGTTCCGGTGGGGCCGCAAGCCCCTGGCGCAGGTCGTACGACAAGTGGCTGAAGGCGGAGCTCGGCCCCTCGGCGGGACCGCCCGCCCCCCTCTACCTGACCGGGCACTGACCCGGGCGGGCCGCGCGGCCGGCCGGCGCCGGAAGCGCGGGAACCACCCAGCACCACGAGCGGAGAGGTGATCGATGGGCGCCACGGGCCCCTTCCCCGACCCTTCGGGGACATCGCCGGGACCGGTGTTCGACCGGGACGAGGCGGACCGTGCCCTCGCTCGCCTGCACGCCGAGCACGAGGCGATAGAGACCTCGCTGCTCTCCCTCCAGGACCACGCGGGCCGCAGGCTGCTTGAAGGCGCGGAGCTCGCCGGCGTCACCAGGAGCCGCTGGGCGGCGACCGAGCAGTCGATCACCGTGCTGTGGACGTACTACGACGCCTACACCAAGGCGCTCGACGAGGCGGCCGCGCTGCGCGCCAGGCGCCGCTGGCCCACCAGGGACGACCTGGCGGAGCTCACGGAGCGGCTGCGCGGACCCTCCGTCACGGTCGGCGGCACGGGCGGCAGGCTCGCAGAACACTTCACGCTCGCCCAGCTCGTCGACCGGATGAACGAGCTGTACGCCGCGTCCCTCGACATGATCGTGGCGGCGGACGCGGTGTGGTCGGCGCTGCCCGCCCGGATCGACCTGCTCGCGGCGGAGCTGCGCCGAACCCGCTCCCTCGCGCACTCCGTCGGGGTGCGCCCAGGCGAGCACCCGGCGGGGGACGACCTCGCGGAGATCACCGACGAGCTCACCGCGCTGCGCGCCGAGGTGGTGTCCGACCCGCTCGCGTACTGGCGGCCGGCGCAGGGCAGTTCCGCGCCGGGCGGCGGAACGCCCGACACCCGGCGCTACGACCGGGCCGCCCGCGCCCTTGAGGACGTGCGGCGCGAGATCGAGGCGGTGCTCGAAGTCCGCAAGGACTCCGAGGAGCGGCTGCTGCGGCTGCGCGACGTCATCTCGCGCGCGGACCGCACGCTCACCGAGGCCCGCGCGGCACGCGGCGAGGTGCTCGCCAAGATCGCGGCGACGGAGGTGCCCGCGGTCAGCGGGCCCTCCTCGGTGCTGCACGAGCGGCTCTCGACGGCCGCCGAGTACCGCAGGAACGCGCAGTGGCACAGGCTCTCGCCCCTGCTGGAGGCGCTCGAACGGGACGCGGAGGACGAACTGCTGCGGGCCCGCGAGTCCTTGACGGCGGTCACCGCGCCGCTCGCGGTCCGCGCCGAGCTGCGCGGCCGGCTCGACGCGTACCGGGCGAAGGTGGCGCGGCTCGGCCTCGCGGAGGACCCGCTGCTCGCCGAGCGGTACGACGCGGCCCGCAGGATGCTGTGGAGCGCGCCCTGCGACCTGCGGGTGGCCGAGCAGGCGGTGCTGCGCTACCAGCACCTCGCCGCCGACCTCGCGGGGCAGGCGCGTGGACAGGCGACGGGGCAGGGGCCCGGGCAGGTGCCGGGCCAGCGCGGGCCCGCGGAGCAGTACGGGCACGACGGGGAACGCGACGGACGGGGGCAGCGGGGATGACGGGGGAGACGGGAAGCACGGCGCCGACACCGTGTCAGCGGCCGGACTGCGACGGCGCGTACGAGGACGTGGGCGGGGGCGAGCTCTACTGCGACACCTGCGGCCTCGCGCCCGTCGTCTCGCCCACGGGCGCGATCTCCTCCCCGCCGACCGGCCCCGCCGCCGGCCGCGCGGGCGGCGCGGGCGGCCCCACGTCGGGACCGCCGGGGGCGGGGGCGGGGGCGGGGGCGGGGGCGGGACCAGCCGTGTCAGAGGGACCGGCCGGGCCGGCGGGCGCGGCGACGGGTCCTGCCGGACCGGGGCACGCGGCCGGATCGGCGCCGGCGGCCGGGCCGCCCGGGAACGCCGGTTCCGGCGGGTCGACCGGGAACGCCGGGTCGACCGGGTCGACCGGGTCCGCCGGGGTCGCGGGCGGTGCGTCCTCGTCCCGGTCGGCTACCTCGCACAGGTCGGTCTCGGGGCGGCTCTCCCGGGGGCTCACGGGCGAGACCTCCGCCAGGTCCCTCTCCGTGCTCAGCTCGGGCAGCTCGGGCGCCGCATCGGGCCGCGGCGGGCTCGGCGCGGGCCTCGTCGCCGTGCCCGCCGTGCCCCGGCCCGACCCGCGCGACGCCGTCATGGAGCACGCCGAGGTCCCCGAGCGCAAGCGGTTCTGCTCGCGCTCCGACTGCGGCGCCCCGGTGGGCCGTTCGCGCGGCGGCCGTCCGGGCCGCACCGAGGGCTTCTGCACCAAGTGCGGCCACCCGTACTCGTTCGTGCCGAAGCTGCGCGCGGGCGACGTCGTGCACGGCCAGTACGAGATCGCCGGGTGCCTCGCGCACGGCGGCCTCGGCTGGATCTACCTCGCGGTCGACCGGGCGGTGGACGGCCGCTGGGTGGTGCTCAAGGGCCTGCTCGACACGGGCGACGCGGACGCGATGGCCGCGGCCGTGTCCGAGCGCAGGTTCCTCGCCGAGATCGAGCACGCCAACATCGTCCGCATCTACAACTTCGTCGAGCACCTCGACCCGCGCACCGGCTCGCTCGACGGCTACATCGTCATGGAGTACGTCGGCGGCAAGTCCTTGAAGGAGATCGCCAACGACCGCCGCTCCCCTCAGACCGGCCGCCGCGACCCGCTGCCGGTCGAGCAGGCGTGCGCGTACGGCATCGAGGCGCTCGGCGCCCTCGGCCACCTGCACAGCCGCCACCTGCTCTACTGCGACTTCAAGGTCGACAACGCCCTCCAGACCGAGGACCAGCTCAAGCTCATAGACATGGGCGCGGTGCGGCGGATGGACGACGACGAGTCCGCGATCTACGGCACCGTCGGCTACCAGGCGCCCGAGGTCGCGGAGGTGGGCCCGTCCGTCGCCTCCGACCTGTACACGGTCGCGCGCACGCTCGCCGTGCTCACGTTCGACTTCCAGGGCTACACCAACGTGTTCGTGGACTCGCTGCCCGACCCCGAGCACATCGAGGTGTTCCGGCGCTACGAGTCCTTCTACCGGCTGCTGGTCCGCGCCACCGACCCCGACCCGGCCCGCAGGTTCTCGTCGGCCGAGGAGATGGCCGAGCAGCTGACCGGGGTGCTGCGGGAGGTCGTGGCGCTCCAGACGGGCCGGCCGAGGCCCGCGCTGTCCACGCTGTTCGGGCCCGAGGTGCGGGTCGCGGACACCCGGCTGTTCGCCGAGCTCAAGGACGACGTGTCGCTGCTCGGCGCCCGCCGCGCGGTCTCCCGCAGGGCCCGCAGGGCGGCCCGCGCGCAGGCCGCCGCACCCGCCGTGGCCCCCGGCGTCGCGTGGGCGGACCCCGCGGTCGCCACGCTCCCGCCCGCCGGGGCGGGTGCCGGCGTGCCCGCGCAGCGCGGCCCGCTCCCCGCGCCGTACGCGGGCGCGCCGCGGGGCGGCGCCCAGGGCGCGGTCGCCGAGGCGCTGCGGCTCGTCCCCCTCGACGTCCGGGCGACCGTGCTCGCCCTGCCCGTGCCCCGGGTCGACCCGGGCGACCCGGACGCCGGGTTCATCGCGGGCCTGCTCGCCACCTCCTCGTACGGCGAGTTGATCGCCGCGCTGGACGTGGCGAAGCGGCAGACCTCGGGCGACGCGACGGAGGTGCGGCTGCGGGAGGTGCGCGCCCATCTGGAGCACGGCGACACCGCGGCGGCGGGGTCCGCGCTCGGGGCGGTGGAGTCCCGCCACCCCGACGCCTGGCGCGTCGTCTGGTACCGGGGCCTGATGGCCCTGGTGACGGGCGACCACGCCACCGCGGCACTCGCCTTCGACGCGGTCTACGACGCCTTCCCGGGCGAGCCCGCGCCGAAGCTCGCGCTCGGCCTGTGCGCCGAGGTGCTCGGCCAGCTCGACAACGCGGCGGAGTACTACCGACTCGTATGGGCGACGGACCCGAGCTATGTGAGCGCCGCGTTCGGGCTCGCCCGGGTGCAGCTGGCAGCGGGGGACAGGGACGGCGCCGTGGCGACCCTGGAGTCGGTGCCCGAGGCGTCCATCCACTTCACGGCGGCGCGGGTCGCGGCCGTACGGGCGCGGCTGCGCAGACGGATCGCGGCCGAGCCGCTGCTGCCCGACCTGACCGCCGCGGCCGGGCAGGTGGAGGCGCTGCGGCAGCTCGGGCTCGACGCGGTGCGCAGGGAGCAGTTGTCGGCCGAGGTACTCGGCACGGCCCTCGACTGGGTAATCTCCGGGGGCCGGGGCGCGCGGCCCGACACGGCCGCGACCCTCCTCGGCAGCAGTCTCGACGAGCGGGGCCTGCGGTTCGGCCTCGAACGCTCGTACCGGGCACTCGCCCGGCTCGCCCAGCGCGGCGAGGAGAGGATCGAACTGGTGGAGCGGGCCAACCGTTTCCGCCCCAGGACGTGGGTGTGAGTGATGGCGCAGAAGCACCAGCGGGACGTCAGCACCTCGCCCTGCCCCAACCCCGCCTGCCGCGAACCGGTGGAGCCGGGCGACCTGTTCTGCGGTGCCTGCGGGTACGACCTGGCGTCGCCGCCGCTGCCCGAGGAGGCGCCCCGCCGCGCGACGGCGGCGCCGGGCGGCGGCGCGGGTCCTGCCCGGGTCCCGTGGCCCCAGGCCCAGGCGGGCGGCGGGCCCGACGCCTCCGTCAGTACCCAGCACCCCGGCGACCTGCCGGGCGTCGACTCGCACGGCGCCAGGCTGTCCGCGGACACCGGCGACTTCGTGCTCCCGTCACCCGGAAGGGGCGCCCCGGCCCCGGGCGGCGGCCGCCCCGAGGCCCCCGTTCCTCCCGCGGCCCCCGCGCCGGAAGCGCCCGCCCCGGGCGTGCGCGCCGACCCGTCTGCGGACCCGCGCGCCGCCGAGCCTGCCGGGCCGCCGCCGGGCGAGGCGCTCTGCGTGGCCTGCCGGGCCGGCCGGGTCGACAGCGACGGCTACTGCGAGAACTGCGGGCACGCCCAGCCCCGCGAGCGCGACCACGTCGAGCGCGACCTCGGGGCCGTCGCCGCGGTCAGCGACCGCGGCCTGCGCCACCACCGCAACGAGGACGCGTTCGCCGTGTCCACCGCGGCGGCGGGCGACGGCACCCCCGCGGTGGTCGCCGTGGTCTGCGACGGCGTCTCCTCCGCCGCGCGCCCCGACGAGGCCTCGGCCGCCGCGTCCGCCGCTGCCAACGAGTCGCTGCTCGCTGCCCTGCCGCGCGGCACCCACCCGCAGCAGGCCATGCACGAGGCGATCGTCGCCGCGGCGCAGGCCGTCGACGACCTGGTCGGCAGCGCCCCCGCGGGGGAGTCGGGGCCCGGCAGGAACGCGCCGGCCTGCACCATCGTCGGCGCGGTCGCGCTCGGCGGCCTGCTGGTGGTCGGCTGGGTCGGCGACAGCCGCGCGTACTGGGTGCCCGACGACCGCACGGGCCCGGCGGCGCGGCTCACCGAGGACGACTCCTGGGCCGCGCAGATGGTGGCCGCGGGCCTGATGAGCGAGGCGGAGGCGTACGCCGACGAGCGGGCGCACGCCATCACCGGCTGGCTCGGCGCGGACGCGTACGAACTGGAGCCGCACACCGCCTCGTTCAAGCCGGACCGGCCCGGCACCGTCGTGGTCTGCACGGACGGGCTGTGGAACTACGCGGAAGGCGTGGAGGAGATGGCCCGCGCCGTGCCCCGGGACGCCTCGGCCAGGCCCCTGCACGCGGCGCGCGTCCTCGTCGGACACGCTCTCGACGGCGGGGGCCACGACAACGTAACAGTGGCGGTCCTGCCGTTCGCCCCGCCGGTGGCGGGGGCAGAATCCGCCTGCGCCGCGACCTGACCGCTCCGCCCCGATCTCCGCCCTTTGGTCCGGCGCCGCCCCCGCGGCGTGCGCGGCGTCGGTGCCGGCGCCCGGCACGGCCGCGCCCGCCCGTCCCCGGCGGGCGGGACCGCGCCGCCGCACTCCGCGGGCCGTCCGCCGCCGCGCCCCTGTACACCGGCGCGACCGGCGCGACCGCACGATCAGAAAGCCCGCACGACCCGCACGACCCGCACCGTCTCCCCCCGGACGCAGCCCCGCCCGACTCCACCAGATCCACGCCCGATCCCACCGATTGCGCCCCAGCGGGCCCAGTGCCGAGGAGCCGACCCATGGCGAACTTCTCCAAGCCGAACGCGCCGCAGTTCAGAGTCGACGTGTACCAGAACGAGTACCTCCCCGAGGGTGCCCGCGAGGTCAACGCGATCGCCACGGTGACCGCCACCGGTGGCGGCACAAGCGGCGGCCCCGCGGGCCGCGGTGCCGAAGCGGCCGTGGTGATCATGGTGGACTGCTCGGGCTCCATGGACTACCCGTCGGCGAAGATGCGCAACGCCCGCGAGGCGACCGCCGCGGCCGTCGCGACCCTGCGCGACGGCGTCTCCTTCGCCGTCGTCGCCGGCACCCACGTCGCCAGGGAGGTCTATCCCGGCGGCGGCCGGCTCGCCGTCGCCGACGCGGAGACCCGCTCGCGCGCCACCTACGCGCTGCGCTCCCTCAGCGCGGCGGGCGGCACCGCCATCGGCAGCTGGCTCCGGCTCGCCGGCCGGCTGCTCGCCACCGCGGACGTGCCGATCCGCCACGCCATCCTGCTCACCGACGGCCGCAACGAGCACGAGTCCCTCGAGGACCTGCTCGCCGCGCTCGACGCCTGTACGGGCCGCTTCACCTGCGACGCTCGTGGCGTCGGCACCGACTGGGAGGTCAAGGAGGTCACCGCGGTCGCCTCCGCGCTGCTCGGCACCGCCGACATCGTCGCCGACCCGGGCCGGCTGGCCGCGGACTTCACGCAGATGATGGAGACCGCGATGGGCAAGGAGGTCGCGGACGTCGCGCTGCGGCTGTGGACCCCGAAGGGCGCGCGGGTCCGTTTCGTCAAGCAGGTCGCGCCGACCGTGGAGGACCTGACCGGCAGGCGCGCCGAGTCGGGCCCGCGTTCCGGTGACTACCCGACCGGGTCCTGGGGTGACGAATCCCGCGATTACCACGTCTGTGTAGAGGTGCCGGAGGCCGCGGTCGGCCGGGAGATGCTGGCGGCGCGGGTCTCCCTCGTGCTGCCCGCGGTGCACGGCGCCGCCCCCGAAGTCCTCTCCCAGGGCCTGGTGCGGGCGGTGTGGACGGACGACATGGAGGCGTCCACGGCGATCAATCCGCAGGTCGCGCACTACACGGGCCAGGCCGAACTGGCCCAGGCGATCCAGCAGGGCCTGGACGCGCGCAAAGCGGGTGAATTCGACCGCGCCACGGCGAAACTCGGCCGAGCCGTGCAGCTCGCGGAGTCGTCGGGAAACGCCGATACGGCGAAATTGCTTGCGAAGGTGGTGGACGTGGTCGACGCCGCGACGGGTACTGTGCGACTGAAGGCGAAGGTTACGGAAGCGGACGAGATGACCCTGGAGACGCGCTCCACCAAGACCGTACGGGTCAAGAACAAGAAGTAGCCCGGCGGGGGAGCCACAGGGGGACGCCGCGCGCCGCGGCCGAGCACACCGCACGCACGACAGAGCGACGGCCACGAGGCCGGTGGAGAGAGGGGGAAGCGCAGCCATGCCGACCTGCCCCAACGGACATCAGTCGGGCTCCGACGACTGGTGCGAGGTCTGCGGCCATCGCATGGGCGGCGCCGCGGTACCGCCCCCTTCCGCGCCGCCCGGCTACGGCTACCCGCCGCCCGCGCCCGCCCCGGCGCCCGAGCTGTGCCCGCAGTGCCGCACGCCGCGCGAGGCCAACGCGCCGTACTGCGAGGAGTGCCGCTGGAACTTCCTCACCAACACCGCGACCTCGTACACGCCGCTCGCGCCGCGCACCACCCCGGGCCAGGGGCCCGGGGTCACACTGCCGCCCGGCTTCCAGACCCCGCCGCCCGGCCAGGCGCCGCCGCCGGGCCCGCCCCCGCAGGGCGGCCCGCACGAGCCGCCGTACGGCACGAGACCGCCCGGGCCGCCGTACGAGCCGTCCGGCACGCGGCCCTCGCAGATCAACCGGCCCGCCGAGCCCCTGCTCTCCGAGCCCGCGCCCGGCCCAGGGCCCTCGGCCGGGCGGCCCGGCGGCCCCGACGACGGCTGGGGCGCGCCGCCGCCCCGCCCGCCGCGCTTCGAGCGGGTGTCGCCCCCGCAGGCCCCCGGACGCGCTGACGACGACTGGCCGCCCGCGCAGGCTCCGGGCCGCCCCGCCGACGATGACTGGCCGCTCCGGCAGGCCCCGGGCCGCCCCGACGGCGACTGGCCGCCCGCCCCGCCGTCCTTCGACGGCGGCGCGCCCCGGCCGCCCGCTCCGCCCGCGGCCGACAACGACTGGACGCTGCCGCCGCCCTCGCTCGACCGGCCGTTCCCGCCCCCGCCCGGCATGGAGCACCCGGAACCTGGACAGGACGGCCGCGAGGGCTCCGTGCCGCAGCAGCCGGGGTACGGGGCGCCGGCCAGGTGGGCCGTGGTGATCGGGCCCGACCGCGAGTACTTCATGGCGATGATGCACCGCAGCGGCCCCGAGGCCGCGGGCCTCAACCTGCCCGCGTACTCGCCCGAGCAGCACATGCCGCTCACCGGCAACCAGATCACCATCGGCCGCCGCAGGCACTCCACGGGCGAGTCGCCCGACATCGACCTCGCCGTGCCGCCCGAGGACCCGGGCGTCTCGCACCAGCACGCGATGCTCGTGCAGCAGCCGGACGGCGGCTGGGCCGTGGTCGACCAGAACTCGACCAACGGCACCACTCTCAACGGCGGCGAGGAGCCTATACAGCCCTATGTGCCGGTCCCGCTGAACGAGGGCGACCGGGTGCACGTCGGGGCCTGGACGACCATCAGGATCGTCCGGGACTGACCGGGACTGACCGGGGTTGACCGGGGCTGACTGTGATCGACCGGGACGGCCCCGGCCGCCCGCGCGCGCTCAGATCTCGGGCAGCGGCCAGACGTGCGGCCCGCGCGGGTCGTCCAGCCAGGCCCACTGGCCCTCGCGGGTGACGGTGACGCCGAAGCGGTCCCTGCGCGGCCGGCGCTCGTGGCGCCACAGCCGGTACGCCTCCTCGGGCGTGAGCGCCTCCGCGCTGAGCGCGAGCAGGAAGCGGAACAGGTCGTTCGAGAGGGCGTGCGGCGGCAGCCCCGCGGCAGGCTCCGGGCTGCCCGCCGCGGGCGCGCCCCGCAGCGCCACGAAGAACGCCGAGGTGGCGAGGAACGGCCCCCGGGCCACCCGCCCGTCGGGCGTGTCCGCGACCCGCAGGCTCACCAGCCCGGTGGCGAGCGGCGCGACGATCCGGGCGCCGGGCGCCGCCTGAGCGACCCAGGCGCGCGGCACGGACGGCAGTGCGCAGGTCGCCAGGATCCCGTCGAACGGCGCGCGCTGCGGACAGCCGCGGGCGCCGTCGCCGGTGACGACCAAGGGCCGGTAGCCGGCCGCCGCCAGGTGGTTGCGCGCGGACTCGGTGATCTCCGGGTCCAGGTCGACGGTGGTGACCCGGCCGTCGCCGAGCCGGTGGGCGAGCAGCGCCGCGTTGTAGCCGGTGCCCGCGCCGATCTCCAGCACCCGGTCGCCGTCGCGCACGTCGAGCGCGGCGAGCATCAGCGCCATCAGCGACGGCTGGCTGCTCGACGAGATCAGCCGCCCGTCGCGCATCCGCGTGCCGAGCGCGGTGTCCGCGTACGCCCCGTCCAGCCAGCGCCACCGGGTCTCCGGGTCCGGGTCCCCCGACCACAGCCGCCTGCTCCCGCCGCTGCCCTCGACGTAGTAGTACGGCACGAACAGATGGCGCGGCACCGCCTCGAAGGCCGCGCGCCACGCGGGGTCGGGCAGCGCCCCGGCCGCGGCCATGCCGCGCACCATCGCCGCCCGCGCCTGGGCGGCGTGCGCCTCCTCGTCGTATCCCGTTCCCGCCACCCCTCCACTGTCGGCCCTGGGCCGCGCGGGGGCGAGCGCGTGCCCCTGGGCGGGTCCTAGGACCAGGGCCCTGGGCCGGGCCGTCTGCGACCATGGAGGGGTGACAGAGATCAGGCACGGCACGCTGAGCGAGCAGACGTTCTACGAGCAGGTGGGCGGCGAGGAGACGTTCCGCCGCCTCGTGCACCGCTTCTACGAGGGAGTGGCGGAGGACCCGCTGCTGCGTCCCATGTACCCGGAGGAGGACCTCGGGCCCGCCGAGGAGCGTTTCCGGCTGTTCCTGATCCAGTACTGGGGAGGCCCGCGCACCTACAGCGAGCGGCGCGGCCACCCCCGGCTGCGGATGCGGCACGCGCCGTTCCCCGTGGACAGCGCGGCCCGCGACGCGTGGCTCGCCAGGATGCGGGTCGCGGTCGACGAACTCGGCCTCGCCGAGGAGCACGCGCAGCAGCTCTGGCAGTACTTCACGTTCGCCGCACAGTCGATGGTCAACACCCCGGGCTGAGGCCCGGGGCGCGGAACAGGGTCCGGGCCCCGGCCGCGCCTCGGGGCTGCGACCGGGGCCCGGGGCTTCGGGCCGCGCGCCTCAGCGCGTGTAGTGCGCCGCGAGGCGGGCGTGCGCGGCCGACGGCGCGCCGACGTGGTCGAGGCCGAGCAGCCCCGCGCCCAGCACGGGCGGGGCCGTCACCACGTCGATGACCGCCTTCGGCGCGCGCTCGGCGAGGAGTTCGGCGATCCGGGCGTCGAGCCGCGGGTGGCGGGCGGCGAGCACCCCGCCGCCGAGCAGCACGGGCGCGGGCTCGTCCAGCAGGTCCAGCTTGCCGAGCGCCACGGCCGCCATCACCACGACCTCCTCGGCAAGCCGGTCCACCAGCGACCCGGCGACCGCGTCGCCCGCCGCGGCCGTCGCGAACAGCACCGGCGTCAGTTCGTGCCGGCGCGCGCTGTCGATGCGCCCCAGGTGCAGCGCCTCGATCAGCTCGTACATCGTGCCGAGGCCGAAGTGGGCGGGGAGCGTGCGGGCCAGCTCGGTGGGGCCGCCCCTGCCGTCCTCGGCGCGCGCCGCGTGCCACAGCGCCGCAAGCGCGAGGCCGCTGCCGCCGCCCCAGTCCCCGGAGATCTGGCCGATCGCGGGGAAGCGCGCGGTGCGGCCGTCGGGCCGCATGCCCACGCAGTTGATGCCGGCGCCGCACACCACGGCCACGCCGCGCGGCGCGTCCCCGCTCGGCAGCCCCGCCCGCAGGATCGCGAAGGTGTCGTTGCGCACGTCGGTGGTGGCGCTCCAGCCCCGCTCCTGGATCGCCGCGGCCAACTGCTCCTCCTCCACGGGGAGATCGGCGTTGGCGAGGCACGCCGACAGGTGCCCGGCCACGCCGGACGCGGGCAGCCCCGCGTCCGCCGCGGCGGCGGCCACCGCCACCGCGAGGGTGTCGATGGCCGCCCGTACGCCGACGACCGGCGGCTGGAAGCCACCGCCGCGCGCCGCGCCGAGCACCGACCCGTCGGCGCCGACGACGGCCACGTCGGTCTTGCTGTTCCCCGCGTCGACCGCGAGGACGGCCGGCGGGGACGTGTCGCTCATGCCCACGCCAGGTGCTCCCGGTTGTGGGCGATCAGTTCGTCGGTGAGCTTCTCCGCGTACGCGAACTGCCCGACCAGCGGGTTGGCGAGCAGCGCGTCGTAGACCCGGTCGCGGCCGCCGCGCAGCGCGGCGTCGAGCGCCAGGTCCTCGTACGCCGTGGCGTGCGCGATCAGGCCGGCGTACAGCGGCTCGACGGGCGCGACCGGCAGCGGACGCGCGCCCTCGGCCGTGATCTCGGCCTGCACCTCGATCACCGCGTCGTCCGGCAGGAACGGCAGCGTGCCCCCGTTGCGGGTGTTCACGACCTGCACCTTGCTGCCCGCCCGTCGCCCACCACCACCCTCGACGGAAGCTCCTCCGGAGCCGCTGTCTGCCCGTCGCCCACCACCATCCTCGACGGAAGCTCCTCCGGAGCCGCTGTCCGCCCCGGCGAGCAGCGACGCCGCGAGGTCCACGGCCGCCTCCGAGTAGTACGCGCCGCCGCGCTTGGCGAGCAGCGCGGGCTTCTCGTCCAGCGCGGGGTCCCCGTACATCTCCAGGAGCTGCTTCTCCATCGCCGCCACCTCCGAGGCGCGCGACGGCTTGGTGCGCAGCTCGCGCACCACCTCGTCGTGCGCGTAGTAGTAGCGCAGGTAGTACGAGGGGACGACACCGAGCCGCTCGATCACGGCACGCGGCATGTGCAGGTCGTCCGCGATCGCGGCGCCGTGCTCGGCGAGCAGCTTCGGCAGCACGTCCTCGCCCCCGGGGCCGCCGATGCGCACCGCGCGCTCCCAGGTGAGGTGGTTGAGGCCGACGTGCTCCAGGTGCACCTCGGACGGCGAGACGCCCAGGTGTCCCGCGAACTTGCGCTGGAATCCGATGGCGACGTTGCACAGCCCGACGGCCTTGTGGCCCGCCTGGAGCAGCGCCCGCGTCACGATGCCGACCGGGTTGGTGAAGTCGATGATCCACGCGTCCGGGTTGCTGCGGCGCACCCGCTCCGCGATGTCGAGCACCACGGGCACCGTGCGCAGCGCCTTCGCGAGGCCGCCCGCGCCGGTGGTCTCCTGGCCGACGCAGCCGCAGGTGAGCGGCCAGGTCTCGTCCTGGTCGCGGGCGGCCTGGCCACCGACGCGCAGCTGGAGCAGGACGGCGTCCGCTCCGTCCACGCCCGCGTCCAGGTCGTCCGTGGTGGTGATGCGGCCGGGGTGGCCCTGCTTGGCGAAGATACGGCGGGCGAGCCCACCCACCAGGCCGAGGCGGTCGGCAGCCGGGTCGACGAGCACCAGCTCCTCGATCGGCAGGGTGTCCCTCAGCCGCGCGAATCCGTCGATGAGTTCAGGGGTGTAGGTGGATCCTCCGCCTACCACTGCGAGCTTCATGGTTCCTTAGCCCTTTACTCCGGTGAGGGTGACGCCTTCGACGAAGGCCTTCTGTGCGAAGAAGAACACGACGATGACGGGGGCCATGACGAGCAGGGTCGCGGCCATCGTGATGTTCCAGTTGACGCTGTGGGCGCTCTTGAAGGATTCCAGGCCGTAGCTGAGGGTCCAGGCGCCAGGGTTCTGGGAGGCGTAGATCTGCGGGCCGAAGTAGTCGTTCCAGCAGTAGAAGAACTGGAACAGCGCCACGGCCGCGATGCCGGGCTTCGCCATCGGCACCACCACCCGCAGCAGCGTGCGCAGTTCGCCGCAGCCGTCGACCTTCGCCGACTCGATGTACTCGTTGGGGATGGTCAGCAGGAACTGCCGCAGCAGGAAGATCGAGTACGCGTCGCCGAACGCCATCGGGATGATCAGCGGCCACAGTGAGCCCGACAGGTGGAACTGCTGCGCCCACACCAGGTACATGGGGATCACGATGACCTGCGGCGGCAGCATCATCGTCGAGATGACGAGGATCATCGCCATCCTGCGGCCCCGGAAGCGGAACTTGGCGAGCGCGTAGGCGACGGGCGTGGACGACAGCACCGTGAAGGCCGTGCCGAGGACCGCGTACAGCAGGGAGTTCTTCCACCAGCCGAGGAAGCCGGGGGTGTTCCACACCGTCGCGTAGTTCGACCAGTGCCAGGAGTGCGGCCACAGGTCGCTGGTGAGGGCCTGCTGGTCGCTCATCACCGAGGTGAGGAAGACGAAGACGAACGGCAGCACGAAGAAGAGGGCGGCGGCGATCGCCAGCGCGTGCACGCCGATCCAGTGCAGGACCCTCCTGCGGCGGTGCGCGGTGGCGCCGCCCGGGTCGGCGCCGCGTACCGGCGCGGTGCGCGGCGGGTTCAGTGTGGTGGTGGTCATCTCTCAGTCCTCCGCCGGGATCAGGCCCGCGTTCTTGCGCATCAGGAGCAGGGTCACGGCCATCGCGATGACGAACAGCACCAGCGAAAGCACGCACGCCGCGCCGGTGTTGAAGTTCTGGAAGCCCAGCTGGTAGACGAGCTGGGGCACGGTCAGCGTGGAGTGGTCGGGGTAGCCGGGCTGGACGACCGAGCCGGGGCCGATGGAGACCCCGGACGCGATCTTCCCCGCGACCAGGGCCTGCGTGTAGTACTGCATCGTCTGCACGACGCCCGTGACCACCGCGAACAGCACGATCGGGGTGATCGCGGGCCAGGTCACGTAGCGGAACTTGGACCAGGCGCCCGCGCCGTCGAGGTCGGCGGCCTCGTACTGCTCGCGCGGCACGTCGAGCAGCGAGGCCATGAAGATCACCATCAGGTCGCCGACGCCCCACAGGCCGAGCAGCACCAGCGAGGGTTTCGCCCAGGCCGGGTCGTTGAACCAGGTGGGGCCGTGGATGCCGGCCCAGCCGAGCACCCGGTTGACCGGTCCCGTCGACGGGTTGAGCAGGAAGACGAAGGCGACGGTCGCGGCGACGGGCGGCGCGAGGTACGGCAGGTAGAAGGCGGTGCGGAAGAACCCGACGCCCGTCTTGACCTTGGTGATGAGCAGCCCGATGCCCAGGCCGAACGCCACCCGCAGCGCCACCATCACGACGACCAGCCAGATCGTGTTCCACAGGGCGGGCCCGAACAGCGGCATCTGCGCGAGCACGTACCTCCAGTTGCGCAGGCCCACGAAGGACGGCTGCTCGATCTGGTTGTAGTGCATGAACGAGAAGTAGACGGTCGCGATCAGCGGATAGCCGAAGAAGACGGAGAAGCCGATCAGCCAGGGCGAGAGGAAGCCGAGCACCTTGAGCCGGTGCTTGGCGCGCTTGCGCCGCAGTGTCGTGTCCGGCCGGTCGCCGGTGCCGGTCCGCGCGGACGCGCCGGTCGCGGACGGGAGGGAGACTGCCATGTCCTGCTCCTCAGCTCTCCGACTGGAGGTTGTCGGCGTCGATCTGCCGGTCGAGCTTCTTCAGACCCGCGTGGAGGTCCTTCACGCCGCCCTCCTCCTCGGAGAACGAGAAGTCCTGGAAGGAGGTGATGTACATGCCGCCGTTCTCCGACGGCGGGATCGCGGAGCTGTACCTGTTCTGCGCGATCTTGATGAACGCCCGGAAGTTCGGGTCGGGCGTCAGCCTCGGGGAGGCGAGTGCGGCGTTCGTCGAGGGCACGTTGTGGATGTCGTTGGCGAAGTCCACCACCTGGTCGGTGTCGGTCGTCAGGAACTTCACCAGCTCCCACGCCGCGTTCTGGTGCGTGCTGCTGTGCGCGATGCCGGTGACGGTGCCGGTCAGGTAGCCGCGCCCGTAGGTGTTCGCCTGGTCGTCGGGGACCGGCAGCGGCGCCACGCCCCAGTGGAACTTCGCGCCCGCCTCCTTGAGCATCAGGCCGCGCCACTCGCCGTCCATGTGCATCGCGAGCTTGCCCTGGAGGAAGGCGTTGCCGTCCGAGTACTCGTCGCCGAAGCCGGCCCGCAGGTTCTCCAGCTTCGCGTGGCCGCCCTCGGCCGCCGAGATGTCGTTCATCGCCGTGAAGAACTGCGTGACCTTCGGGTCGTCCGCGAGTTGCGCCTTGCCGTTCTTGTCGAAGTAGGTGGGGCCCCACTGGGCCAGCATGCGGTCGGGGCTGTTCTGGTACAGGCGGAAGTCGGGCATGAACCCGGCGCGGGTGATCGCGCCGTTCTTCGCGTGCACCGTCAGCTTGACCGCGTCGGCCCTGAACTCGGACATGGTCTTCGGCGGGGAGGTGATCCCGGCGGCCTTGAAGTCGTCCTTGTTGTAGTAGAGCCCGTACGCGTCGGCCAGCAGCGGCAGCGCGCACTGGTCGCCCTCGTACTGGGTGTAGTCGAGCAAAGTCTTCGGGAAGACCTTCGCCTTGTCGATGCCGTCCTTCTTCATGAACGGGTCGAGGTCGGCCCACATCCCGGACGAGCAGTACTGGCCGACGTTGTTCGTGGTGAAGGACGTCACCACGTCGGGGGTGTCGGAGCCGCCGGCGCGCAGCGCCTGGTTGATGGTGTCGTCCGAGACGTTCCCCGTGGACTTGACCTTGATGTTGGGGTGGAGCTTCTCGAAGCGGGCGATGCTCGCGTCGATCGCCTTGACCTCGTTCGGGTCCGACCAGCCGTGCCAGAACTTCAGCGTGACCGGCTTGCTCGGATCGTCGGTGGCGCTGCCCGTGCTCGGATTGGCACATCCGGCGAGCAGCAGTGCCGCGGCGGCGCCGAGTGCCACGGGCACGCAGGAGCGTATACGCCAACCTGCCATGTCGGACTTCCTTTGCGAGGAGGGGTGAACGGGAGATATATGCCGGTTGTTGGCCTGACCGGCACATTTCGCGGCTGTGGGGGTGGCGGGGACCGCGCGGCGGCCCCTGGGAGGGCGCGTCGGACGGTTGTCGTGGGGGCGCGGGGCCTGCCGCGCCGGACCGGGCGGGGCGCGGGCCTACCGCGCGGCGTCGAAGCGGCTCGTGTCGAAGACGGCGTCCCTCGCCTGGTGGAGCGCCGTGCGCAGCGCCCCCGTCAGGATCGGGTCGCCGTCGATGTCACTGATCCGCAGCAGGGGTCTCGGCAGCGCGAGCCCGGACAGTTCTTCGTGCACCGCCGCGCGCAGCGCCTCGCCGCCCGCCTGGGCGACGGAGCCGGAGAGCACGACGAGTTCGGGGTCGACCACCGCGACGACTGCGGCGATACCGGTGGCAAGGCGCTCGGCGACGATCCCCAGCACCGCCGGGTCGGCGAGCGCCTCGGTGAGCGGCGCGCCGCCCGCGAGCGCCCGTACGGCGACGGCGGAGACCTGGCTCTGGAAGCCGCCGCCCGCGTCGTCCTCGGCCCAGGCCGCCGAGCCGCCGCGGGCCAGCGGGGCGCCGGGCAGCGGCATGTAGCCGATCTCGCCCGCGCCGCCCGTGGCGCCGCGCAGCAGGGTGCCGCCGAGCACGATCGCCGCGCCGACGCCCCGGTCGAGCCAGGTCAGCACGTAGTCGTCGAAGTCCTGGGCGGCGCCCTCGTCCTGTTCCGCGAGCGCCGCGAGGTTCACGTCGTTCTCGATGACGACGGGCGTGCCGAGCACCTCGGCGAGGTCGCCGAGGAGGGTGCGGGAGTGCCAGCCCGGCAGGTGCGGTGCGTACCGCAGCTCGCCGGTGGCGCGGTCCAGCGAACCGGGGGTGCCGATCACCGCGCAGTGCAGGTCGCCGTGGCCGAGTCCGGCCTCGGCGAGCGCGCCGTCCACGGCCTCGGCGACCAGCTGGGCCGTCCTGCCGCGCACGTCCTCGGCTCCGGCCTCCGCCTCGACCCTGCTGGTGCCGACCACGGTGCCGGTGATGTCGGCCACCTGGGCGCTGATGCCGGTGTGCCCCACGGCGAGCGCGGCGACGTGCGCCGCGGTGGGCTCGATCTCGTACAGGGCGGCGTTGGGTCCCGGCCGGCCGCTGACCCGGCCGGTGGTGCGCACCAGGCCCGCGGCCTCCAGGCGGTTCAGCAGCTGGGAGGCGGTGGGCTTGGAGAGGCCGGTCAGCTCGCCGATCCTGGTCCTGGTCAGCGGGCCGTGCGCGACGAGCAGGTCGAGTGCCGCGCGGTCGTTCATCGCCCGCAGCACCCGGGGAGTGCCCGGAGAAGGTGTCGTCGTGCTCACGCCCGGACCCTGTTTCCTCGACTGGTGGATTGACCCGACTGGAGTGACCCGTTCACTGTTAGGAAGGTTTCCTAATCGGTTGCGAGGAACGTATGACCCACGTAAGGGCGGCGTCAATACCCCAAAACCCCAAATCATCGGCTTTTCCCGCGGCGACCACAGTGTTACGCCGCGGCCACGCGCTCCGGACCAGCGGTCACTGCGGGTTGGCCGGTCCTGGCGCGGGCGCCGCCTCCGCGGGCCCCGCGGCGCTCTCGGCCGCCGCGCCCCCGGCCGGCTCCTCGGCGGGCGGTGCCGCCGCGCCGCCCACGATGCTGATCCCCGCCGCGTCGAACGCCCGCTTGATGCGCCAGCGAAGCTCGCGCTCCACCCCGGACGACTTCCCCGGCATCGTCTTCGCCGAGACCCTTATCACCATCGAGTCGAGCTGCACGGAGTCGAGGCCCAGCACCTCGACCGGCCCCCACAGCCGCTCCGACCAGGGCTCGTCCTTGGCCAGCTGCTCGGCGGTGGCGAGGATCACGGACTTCACCCGGTCCAGGTCCTCACGGGGCCGCACGGCCACGTCGACGCCCGCCGTCGCCCACCCCTGGCTGAGGTTGCCTATCCGCTTGACCTCGCCGTTGCGCACGTACCAGATCTCGCCGCCCTCGCCGCGCAGCTTCGTCACCCGCAGCCCGACCTCGATGACCTCGCCCGACGCCACCCCCGCGTCGATGGTGTCCCCCACGCCGTACTGGTCCTCAAGGATCATGAAGACGCCGGAGAGGAAGTCCGTCACCAGGTTGCGCGCGCCGAAGCCGAGCGCCACGCCCGCCACCCCCGCGGAGGCGAGCAGCGGCGCCAGGTTGATGTTGAGCGCCCCCAGCACCATCAGCGCCGCCGTG
Organism: Streptomyces tremellae; assembly: GCF_039540215.1. NCBI lineage: Bacteria > Bacillati > Actinomycetota > Actinomycetes > Kitasatosporales > Streptomycetaceae > Streptomyces > Streptomyces tremellae. The sequence goes on along the minus strand of NZ_BAABEP010000052.1, from coordinate 2,036 downwards.
CCGAGGATCAGGAACGACGTGACGGAGCGCAGCACCGAGCCGATCGCCTCCGAGCGCTGTCTGCGCCGCTCCGCGTTGACCAGCAGACCGCCGAGCGCGGTGCCCTCGACCGCCTGCACGCTGCGGTTCATCCGGGCGATCAGCTTGGTCAGGGCCCTGCGCACCAGCTGTCTCAGCACCAGAGCGATCAGGATGATCAGAATGATGCGCAGCCCGACGCTCAGCCACGTTGACCAGTTCTGCCCGACCCAGCTCGCGGCGTCGTTCGCCCGCTGGGCGGCCTCGCCGATGCCGTCCGCCGTCGGGCTCGGACCGGGGCTCGGGGCGGCGAGCGGAACGCCGGTCGGCACGGACCAGAACACGACGAAACCTCCAGAAAACGCCGGGCGGCGGGGTCCACCACACTAACGGCCGACCGGGGCCGCCCCGCTCCCGCAGGGGAGGGGAGAGACACGGCTCACGCGGGAAGGATCGGCCTGTGGTCGAAAACACGGTGCGCCCGTTACCCGGTCGTAGTGGCGTTCCGGCCAGGCATGAGGGGAAACTGAGAGCAGATCGTCCCGGCGCGAGCCACGCGTCGCCGGCGTTATAGGAGGCATCCGTGCCGCATGTCCTGGTCCTCAACGCGTCGTACGAGCCGCTCGGCGTCGTACCGCTCCGCCGCGCGCTCGTCCTCGTCCTGGAGAACAAGGCGATCTCCATGGAGGAATCCGGCGCCTTCCTGCACAGCGCGACACGGGTCGTGTCCGCGCCCAGCGTGATCCGGCTCAAGCGCTTCGTGCGGGTCCCCTACCGGGGGCCCGTGCCGCTCACCCGCCGCGCCCTGTTCGCCCGCGACGGCGGACGCTGCATGTACTGCGGTGGCATCGCAACCAGCGTCGACCACGTCATCCCCCGCAGCAGGGGCGGCCGGCACGCCTGGGACAACGTGGTGGCCGCGTGCCGCCGCTGCAACCACGTCAAGGCCGACCGGCACCTGCGCGAGCTCGGCTGGCGGCTGCACCAGCAGCCCGCCCCGCCCTCCGGCCTCGCCTGGCGCATCATCGGAACAGGCCACCGGGATCCGCGCTGGCTGCCGTACTTGCAGCCCTACGGCGCGGAGGCCGCGATGGCCCGGATCGACGGCGTTTCCGCCTGAGGCCGGGCCACTGTCGTACCCGGCCCCGCCCAGGGCCGGGTACGCCTCCGGCATGCGGCCGTACGGCACAGGGCCGCCCCGCGCCGCGCGGTCCGCGCCCTGCCGCGCCGGCGCGTTCCGGGTGCCGCCGCGCGCCCCCGAGCGTGAGACGCTGCACCTTCACCATCCGTACACGTCTGCGGACGCGCCCGCTGGGTAGGCCTGACGAGGTCCGGATACCGCACCCTCTGGAGGCACCCCGTGGCCGTCGTCGTCCGCAAGCCCGCCCGCTCGTCCGCCAAGTCGCCCAAGCCGGCAGGTCAGCCCTCCAAACGACGGGCACTGTGCGCACCCGCCGTACCGGCGCAGAGCCGCACAGTGCCCGCCTCCGCGCACCTGTCCGCCGCCCCCCTCACCAGCGAACCCCCGCTCGCCGACGCCGCCCCGCTGACCAGCGAGCCGCCGCTCGCCGAGACCGCCCCCCTCACCAGCGAACCGACCGCGCCGGGCCCGGCCGTCGGCACGGAGCCCGCAGGAGTCTGAATGGGCCTGGCCCGTCTGGCCGAGCTGTACGGCGTCGCCACGGCGTACGCCCCGTCCCCCGACACCGAGGTGCCCGTCGCCGACGCGACGGTGGTCGAGGTGCTCGCCGCCCTCGGTGTCGACGCGGCCACGCCCGAGGCGGTGGCCGCCGCGACCGCCGCGGCCGAGCGGGACGCCGCCGTACGCCTGCTGCCGCCCACCGTCGTGCTCTGGTCGGACGGGCCCGCCCCCGCCTGGGCCGCCGCCCTGCCGCGTGACACCGCGCTCACCGTCACGTTCGAGGACGGCGGCGCCGCGCAGCTGGCGGCGGACGGCGTGGGCGGGCTGCGCGGCGCCGCCTCCGCCGCGCCCGCCGCCCTGCCGAGCGGCGTGCACC
>NZ_BAABEP010000051.1:0-48802 GCF_039540215.1 Streptomyces tremellae | reverse complement strand
TGCGCCCGCGCCGGTGCGCTCACGCGGCGGCCCCGGCGCGCAGGGCGCGCGCCGCCTGGGTGTGCAGCGCCACGCGCGCGTCGGCGCCGCCCATCTGCGCCACGAAGTCGAGGCCCGCGTCGAGGCCCAGGGTGTCGGGCACCCCGTCGAGCACGGCGAGCCAGCGGCCGGTGCCTGCGGCCTGGAGCCAGTCGCGGCGGCGCACGGCGCGCACGAAGCCGCGCGCCACGTCCACCGGCCGTCGCGCGGCCACCCGTGCGACACCGGAGTGAGAGTCCGGCACGGCCAGGGCGGCGAGCACCGCGAGCTGATGGGCCAGCGTCTGCCAGGGGGCGCCGTCGAGCCAGTCGGTGGAGGGCTCGGCCGCGGGGACCCCGTGCGGGGGCTCCGGGGCCGCGGCCCCGTCCCCCGGCTGCACTGCACGGCCCCTCGATTGCTCCGAACGGGTGAATGTGCCGACCGTGTCCGCGGTGCCGGCCAGCCGGAGAAGTGTCTGCGTCATCGCCCAGTGGCTCCACGCGGACACGGCGGAGGCGTCGGAACTGGGCGGGAAGACCGTGACGGCCTGCTGGAGGAGTGCGAGGTCGGACCGGTCCGCGGGACGGCCGAGCAGCACGCTCGGCAGCAGCAGGTCGGAGCCCAGCACGCGCACCGCCGCGAGTCCGAGGCCGTCGTCGCCGCTGATCCCGGCGCTGCCGCCCACACCGCCGACGTGGTCCCCGCCCCGGAGGGCGGAGACCACCTCGAACGCGAGGTCCTGTACCGCGCCCGTCAGACGGGTCGAGGTACCTGACTGCTCGGTCATGGACTTCCGTCAGCCCTTCTTCGGCCGCGGGGTCGGGGGCGACAGCAGCAGGCCACCGCTGCCGCCGGCCAGGGCCAGCGCCGCGCATTCGCGCGAGTCGCGGAAGGTGCCTTCTGCCTCCAGAGGGTTGAGGGCTGCTTCGAGATCCGTGTCCTGAAGCTGCGTGTCGCGGGTCACGGGTTCGACGGAAGCCATCCCCACCATCCCCTTTCGATTGGTTCTTCGCTTGCGTCACCCATCACAACACACAAACCGCACAAGGGGCAAAAGGGGCAAATCTCCCTGAAATGCCGCACTCTGTAATGTGCGGAGTTCAACAGGCAGAGTGTGCAGGCACACCGGCGCCGACGGCCGCCGGCGCCGGTGCGCGCGTCAGCCGATCTCGGCGCCGAGCGCCTTCAGCGCGTCGGGCACGGGCTGGAAGTAAGTCTCCCCGCCCGAGGTGCAGTTGCCGCTGCCACCGGAGGTGAGCCCGAGGGCGGTCGAGCCGTCGAAGAGGGGGCCGCCGCTGTCGCCGGGCTCGGCGCACACCGAGGTCTTGATGAGCCCGCTCACCGACCCCTCCTGGTAGTTGACCGTCGCGTCGAGGCCCGTCACCTCGCCCGTGTGGGTCTTCGTGGTGCTTCCGCTGCGCTCCACGGTCTGCCCCACGAGCGCGGTGCCCGCCTCCTTGACCGGCTGCGTCTTGCCGTTGTAGAGGTTCACCTCGCTGGGGTGCGGGGTGTCCGGGGAGGTGTACTTGACCAGGGAGTAGTCGTGGGTCGGGAAGGTCGCGCTCTCCGTCTTCGCGAGCTCGCTGCCGCTCTGCTTGTCGGACCAGGTCGAGACGGCCTTCCCGCAGTGACCCGCGGTCAGGAAGTACGGGTCGCCGTCCTTGACCACGTTGAAGCCGAGCGAGCAGCGGGCGTCGCTGCCCCAGATCGCATCGCCGCCCGACAGGTCCAGCGACAGCCGGCCCCCGGTGCGTTCGAGCACGGCCCGGCCGCCCAGATCGCCGACGACCTTGTTGAGCCTGGCGAGGCGGTCGTCGGTCACCGTGCCGTCCGCCGTCACCACGACCTTGTCGGCCCGCGGGTCGATGACCCAGGACGTGCCGGTCATGGTGGCGCGGTCGCGCAGGGTGGCGGTGGCGGAGCGCAGGTCCGCCAGCGAGTTGGGGACCAGGCGGGGCGTCGCGCCCCCGGCCCGTACGGTGTCGGCCGCCGACTCGTCCAGGACGTTGACCACGAGCCGGTGACGCGCGGCGTCGTAGTACGAGCCCTGCGAGGTGTCGTCGAAGCGCGCGGCGAGCGAGTCGGCGGAGGCCGCGGAGATCCCCTCGGGCCCCGGCGGGGCCGGGGCCGCGGGCCTCGCCTGGGCCGAAGCGGCGGCGGACAGGACGGCGGTGGCGGTCAGGGCGAGGGCGCAGGCACCGGCCAGTCGGGTGCGCCGCGGCGAGACGTGTCTGTACGGCAACTCAGGACCCTTCGGGGCAGAGGTTCGGCACGGACACGCGGGGCGGTCTTCACACTCCGAGTCGCGTCCGCGCCCGGTTGCGACGACTTCTTCCCGCCTTGCCGGGGTCGCGGTGTGATCCGCGCCGATTTCGCACCTGCGGGTAGTGCCCGCCCGCCAACCGGCCGCACCGCCGCGCAGCCGCCCGCGGTCCCCGCTACGCGCGAAGGGCCCTGGCGGCCCGTCAGGCCCCTCGCGGGCCGGTCCCCGCGGTCCGCGGGTGGTCCTCACGGGTGGACGCGGCGCGCCCCGGCGGCGTGTCGCACGCGCCGCCGTCACCCCCGCGCGTAGAGGGCGTTGCCCCGCGCGTAGAGGGCGTCACCCCCGCGCGTGGAGGATGTGCGCCGTGTCGTGGAAGGCCCGGCGCACCGCGCCGACCGCGTCGCCCTCGCGCGTGGGGTGGACGCGGTTGGTGAGGAGCACCGCGTAGAGCCCGGCGACCGGGTCGACCCACACGCTGGTGCCGGTGAAGCCGGTGTGTCCGTACGAGGCGGGTCCGAAGGCCGTGCCGACCGGCGAACCCACCGGGTCGAGGCCCTGCCAGGCGAGGCACCTGCGCAGGTTGAGGCCGTCCGTGTGCGGGGCGGTCATCAGCGCGTAGGTCTCCGGGCGCAGCAGCCCGGACGCGCCGCCGGCGAGGCAGGCGCCGAGCCGCTCCATGTCGGCGAGCGGCGCGAACAGCCCGGCGTGGCCGCAGACCCCGCCGAGCACGGCGGCGTTCTCGTCGTGCACCTCGCCCACGACGACCCGGCCGCGCCAGGGGCAGTACTCGGTGGCCACGGCGCGCGCCCGGCCCGCCGCGTCCGGGGTGAAGCCCGTACGGGACAGGCCGAGCGGTCCGCTCACCGTCTCGGCCACCAGGGCGTCGAGCGGGGTGCGCGCCGCCGCCTCGGCGATCAGCCCGAGCAGCATGAAGCCTTGCGACGAGTACGTGACACGGGTGCCGGGCGGCCCGGTCAGCGGCAGTGTGCCGAGCGCGGCGAGCAGCGCCTGCCTGGTGGGATGCTCGCGGTACATCGGCACCTGGCCGGGCAGTCCCGAGGTGTGCGCGAGGAGGTCCCCCACCGTCAGCTCCGCCTTGTCGGTGGCGGCGTACGCGGGCAGGCGGGCGCCGACCGTGTCCGCGAGTGCGAGCTGCCCCCGGTCGACGAGCGCCATCACCGCGAGCCCCACCACCGGCTTGGTCAGGGACGCCAGGTCCCACAGGTCCTCACCGTCGAGGGGCGGGCCGTCAGGGCCGGGGCAGCCGGGGGCGGTGCCGGTGTGTCCGCGCCTCCCGGTCCAGCCGCGGTCGAGGACCGCGTCCGCGGTCCCCACCGACCAGGCCGCGCCGGAGAACACCCCCGAGCGGCGGGCCTGTTCGAGCAGATCGCGCAGTGTGCTCACGCCCGGCCCCCGTCTGTCTCGTGGACGGCCTGGACGGACTCGACGGCTTGGGGGGCCTGGACGCGCTGGGCGGCGGGCACCACGCCGAGGCGCGGTGGCGGGCCGCCGAGCCCGGCCGATACGGTGCGCGCTGCCGCGCGCAGCATCGGTCCGAACACCTCGACGGCCGCGTCGTCCAGGGTGAACACCGGGCCGCACACCGCGAGCGCGCCCACGGGCCGCCCGTCGGAGGCGCGCACCACCGCGGCGACCCCGCGCGTGTCCTCCTCGCCGTACCCGTCGTCCACCGCGTAGCCGCGCCGCGCCGTACGGTCCAACTCCGCGCGCAACTCAGCCGGTTCGGTCAGGGTGTACGGGGTGGCCGGGGCCGGGCGGGCCGGGCCCGCCAGCGCCTCGGCGGCCTCTTCGGTGGGGAGTGCGGCGAGCATCGCGAGGCCCGCCGCCGAGCAGTGCAGCGGCGAACGCCCGCCGGGGCGCAGGCCCGTGGCGTAGTGGCCGGCGGGCTCGGAGAGCGCGAGACAGACGGCGTCGCCCGCGTCGGGCACCGCGTAGTACGCGAGCAGACCCGTGCGCTGCCGCAGGTCGGCGAGGACGGGCCGGGCGAGCGCGAGGCCGGGCTCCGCGTCGAGCGCGGCGGCGGCGAGGCCGAGCAGCCGGGGCCCAGGACGGTAGCTGCCCTGCTCGGCGGCGTGTGCGAAGCCGTACTCGGCCATGGTGCGCAGATGGCGGTGGACCGTCGGCTTCGTCAGACCCGTCCGCCGGGCGATGTCGCCCAGGCGGTGCGGCCCCCCGCCCTCCTCGACCAGGGCGAGCAGCACCTCCATCGCCTTGTCGACCGGACCCTTCGCGGGCTCCTGTGCGGTGCTTCGGGTGTTGACCGGTTTCCCCATGTCGCTTAGCTTAACCCAACCGCATTCCATCTGACGGAACGGATGTGCTGTTCAATGGAACGAATACGTCAGGGGAGGGCGCGCCGCGACGGCCCGCCCCGCCGCGACGTGCTGCGCCTCGGAGCCCTCGCCGTGCCCGCGCTCGCACTGCCCGCCCTGCTCGCGGGGTGCGGGGCCGACCCCGCGAGCGACGCGGGCAACGTCCTGCGCCTCTCCCAGCCGGGCGACCCGAAGACCATGGACCCGCAGAAACAGGGCGACATGACGTCGATGAACGCCCTGATCAACATGTTCGACACGCTCACCACGCGCGGCACCGACGGCAAGCTGCACCCGGGGCTCGCCCTCACCTGGCGGGTCGTCTCCCCGCTGACCTGGCGCTTCACCCTGCGCCCCGGCGTGGCCTTCCACAACGGCGAGCCCTGCGACGCGCACGCGGTGAAGTTCAGCATCGAGCGGCTGCTCGACCCCGCCACCGCCTCGCCCATCGTGGAACTGCGGTACGTCAAGGGCGTGACGGCCGTCGACGACCACACCGTCGACCTGCACACCTCCGTGCACGACCCGATCATCCCCGAGAAGGTCTCCCTCTTCGGCGGGGTCGCCGTGCCGCCCCGCTACCTCGCCCGCGTCGGCGACGACGGTTTCGCCCAACGCCCCGTCGGCACCGGGCCCTTCACCTTCGTCGGCTGGCAGCGCGACCACGAGCTGCGGATGCGGGCCAACCCGCACTACTGGGGCGGCAGGCCCGAGGTCGACGCACTCGTCTTCACCCCCGCGCCCAACGCCTCCTCCTCCCTCGCGGCCCTCCAGAGCGGCGGCGTCGACCTCGTCACCGGCCTCACCCCTGACGCCGCACAGCAGTTGGACGGGTACACCGGCGTCACCCTCGACAGCCACACCGGCATCAGGACCTCGTACCTCTCCGTCAACACCCTCGACAAGGGCCCGCTGCGCGACAAGCGGGTCCGCCGGGCGCTCAACCACGCCGTGGACGTACGGCTGCTCATCAAGGCCGTGCTCGGCGGCAAGGCCACCGAGGTGCCCGCGATGATCCCGCGCGGCGCCTTCGGCTACGACCCCTCCCTGAAGCCCTTCACCCGCTCCGTGCCCACCGCGCGCAGGCTGCTCGCCGAGGCCGGCTACCCGCACGGCTTCAGCACCGAACTCACCGCCTCCAACATCGACTCCGACGTCGCGGAGGCCATCTCCGGCCTGCTCGCCCGCGCCGGCGTGCACGCCCGGGTCAACCTCCTCGACCCCGGCACCTACGCCGACCGGCTCACCTCCGACGACCACGGCGCCCTCGGCCCGCTCTACCTCGCCGCGAGCACCGTGTGGACCCTGGACGGCGAGTCCATGATCCAGTCCAACGTGCGCAGCGACCGCAGGCAGAGCCGCTGGCACAACAAGGAGGCCGACCGCCTCGTCGACATCGAGGAACTCGCCGTGGAACCCGAGAGGCGCCGCCGCGCCTTCTCCGACCTCCAGCGGCTGATGCTGGAGGAGGCACCCTTCGTGCCCCTCTACCAGATCGACACCATTCTCGCCCGCAACCAGCGGCCCCGCTGGACCCCGGGCCCCGCCGGCGTCCTCGCCATGGCCAGCGCGGAGGTCTCCCGATGACCGACCTGACGCCCCGTCACGCCCCGGCGTCCGGCGCGGGGGACGAGGCACCCGCGCGGCGCGGCGACGCCGCCCGGATCCTGCGGCTCGTCCTCACCAGGCTCACCGCCGCGATCCTCGTCCTGCTGTGCACCGCCACCGTCTCGTTCTTCCTCGTACGGCTCTCCGGCGACCCCGTGAAGCTCCTGCTGCCGCCCGACGCGACCGCGCACCAGGAAGCCACCCTGCGCGCGAGTCTCGGCCTCGACCGGCCGCTGCTCACGCAGTACCTCGACTACCTCTGGGGACTGCCGCGGCTCGACCTCGGCACCTCGCTCTTCTACCACGAGCCCGTCAGCCATGTGCTCGCCGACCGGCTGCCCGCCACCCTCGAACTCGCCGCAGGCGCCCTCGTGGTGACCCTCGGCATCGCCCTGCCCGCGGGCGTCTTCGCGGCGATGCGCCGAGGCCGCGCCTCCGACCGCGGGGTGATGGCGGGCGTCCTGCTCGGCCAGTCCACCCCGCCGTTCTGGGTCGGCATCCTGCTCATCCTGGTCTTCGCCGTCGGCCTGCACGCGCTGCCCGCATCCGGCTACGGCACCTTCGCCAACCTGGTGCTGCCGTCCGTGACACTCGCCGTCTACTCCGTCGCCGTCGTCGCCAGACTCCTGCGCTCCTCCCTGATCGACGTGCTCTCCTCCGACCACATACGCACCGCGCGCGCCAAGGGCTTCGGCCCGCTCAAGACCGTCTTCGTGCACGCCCTGCGCAACGCGTCGCTGCCCGTCGTCACCGTCGTAGGCCTCGAAGTCGGCAGCCTCCTCGGCGGCGCCATCCTCACCGAGCAGGTCTTCTCCTGGCCCGGCGTCGGCCGGCTGACCATCGAGGCCATCTCCAACCGTGACTTCCCGCTCGTGCAGGCCACCGTCCTGTTCTTCGCCGCCGTGTTCGTCGTGGTGAACCTGCTCGTCGACCTCTCCTACAGCCTCCTCGACCCGAGGGTGAGGACGTCCCGATGACCGTCACCCCAGCCACCGCCGCCACCGCGCCCCCGCCGGCCGCCACGGCCCGGCGCTCCACCCGCACCGCCGCCGTACGCACCCTGCTGCGCAACAGACTCGCCGTCACCGCACTCGCGTTCCTCGCGCTGCTGATCGTCGTCGCCGTGTTCGCGCCGCTGATCGCGCCCGACGACCCCAACGCGCAGGACCTCCTGATGCGGCTCAAACCACCCGCCTGGCAGCACGGCGGCAGCGGTGCCCATCTCCTCGGCACCGACCAGCTCGGCCGGGACATGCTCTCCCGCGTCCTGTACGGCACCCGGGTCTCGCTCCTCGTCGGCGCGAGCGCCGCGCTGCTCGCCGGCATCGTCGGCACCCTCGTCGGCCTCGCCTCCGGCTACCTCGGCGGCTGGCCTGACCGGGTCCTCATGCGCCTCGCCGACGTCCAACTCGCCTTCCCCGCCATCCTGCTGGCACTCGCCATCGTCGGCTTCCTCGGCTCCGGGCTGTGGTACGTGATCCTCGTACTCGGCTTCACCGGCTGGGTCTCGTACGCCCGCGTCGTGCGTTCCGAGGTGCTGTCGCTGCGCTCCCGCGACTTCGTCACCGAGGCGCGGGCGATCGGTGTCACCGACCCGGCGATCATGCGGCGCCACCTGCTGCCCAACGTGATGGCGCCCCTCGCCACCATCGGCACCCTGCACATCGCCGCGGCCATCGTCGCCGAGGCGTCGCTCAGCTACCTCGGCCTCGGCGTGCCCAAGGAGACCGTCACCTGGGGCTCCATGCTCGCCGACGGGCAGCTCTACCTCGGCACGTCGTGGTGGGTCGCCGTCTTCCCCGGCATCGCCCTGATGCTCACCTCGCTCGCCGTCAACATCACAGGAGACGCCCTGCGGGACGTCGCTGACCCGAAGGCGTACCGACGATGACCACACAGAACAAGGCGACGGCCGCCCCGCGCGGGGCCGCCGGGGAACCCGTACTCGCCGTCGAGGACCTCAGCGTGGACTTCCTCCTCGACACCGGCGCCGTACACGCGGTGCGCGGGGTGAGCTGGCAGGTCGCCGCGGGCGAAACCCTCGCCGTGGTGGGGGAGTCCGGCAGCGGCAAGACGGCCACCGCGCTCTCCGTCCTCCGGCTCAACCCGGAGCCGCCGTGCGTCTACCCGGGCGGCCGGGTCCTCTTCGCGGGGGAGGACCTCCTCTCCTGCGGCGAGAAGCGGCTGCGCGCGGTGCGGGGCGGCGCCGTCTCGATGGTCTTCCAGGACCCGATGACCAGCCTCGATCCGCTCCAGCGCGTCGGCACCCAGGTCGCGGAGGTGCTGCGGCACCACAGGGGCGCGTCGAGGGCCGAGGCCCGCGAGGCGGCGCTCGCCGCGCTCGACGAGGTCGGCGTGCCCGACCCCGCCCGCCGCTACCGCCAGTACCCGCACGAGCTCTCCGGCGGCCTGCGCCAGCGCGTGATGATCGCCGCCGCGCTGGTCGGCAGGCCCGACGTGCTCATCGCGGACGAGCCGACGACCGCGCTCGACGTCACCGTGCAGCGGCAGATCCTCGACCTGCTGCTGTCCCTCAAGGAACGGCACGGCATGGCGGTCGTGCTCATCACCCACGACCTCGGCGTGGTCGCGGAGACCGCGGACCGGGTCGTCGTCATGAACCGCGGGGAGGTCGTCGAGAACGGGGATGTCCTCGACGTCTTCGAGCACCCCGAGGACCCCTACACACGGGCGCTGCTCGCGGCGACCCCGCGATTGGAGCGTACGGCATGAGCGGTGTGTCCCCGAACGGCGGTGTGTCTCAGGACGGCGGTGTGTCCACGGGGGGCGTCAGCGGGCCGGCCGGCGGTCGGCCGCTGCTCGAACTGACCGGTATCCGCAAGGAGTTCGGCAGGGGATCCCGCCGGGTCGCGGCCGTGGACGGCGTCTCGCTCACCGTCTACGAGGGCGAGACGCTCGCCCTGGTGGGGGAGTCGGGCTGCGGCAAGACCACCCTGACCCGGCTGCTGCTGCGGCTCGCCGAACCCACCGCGGGCACGGTCTCCTTCGCCGGGCGCGACCTCGCCGCGCTCTCCGCGGGCGAACTGCGCCGCGTGCGCCGCGAGATGCAGGTCGTCCTCCAGGACCCGTACTCCTCCATGAACCCCCGCATGCGGATCGCCGACATCGTCGCCGAGCCGCTCATCACCCACGACCCCGGACTGCGCGGGCGCCGCGGCGGGGCCCGCGCCCGGCTGCGGGAGCGCGTCGGCGAACTGCTCCGGTCCGTCGGCCTCGACGCGGGCGTGCAGGACCGCTACCCGCACGAGTTCTCCGGCGGGCAGCGCCAGCGCGTCTCCATCGCCCGCGCCCTCGCCCTCTCGCCCCGGCTCGTCGTCCTCGACGAACCCACCAGCGCGCTCGACGTGTCGGTGCAGGCGGCCGTCCTCGACCTGCTCGCCGAACTCCAGCGCGTCCACGGCCTGACGTACGTGTTCGTCTCGCACAACCTCGCCGTCGTACGGCAGGTGGCCGACCGGGTCGCCGTGATGCGCGCCGGGCGGCTGGTCGAAGTGGGCGAGGCGGCGGCGGTGTTCACCGCGCCCCGCGACCCGTACACCCGCGAACTGCTCGACGCCGTCCCGGTGCCCGACCCGCGCGGCGCCCGCGAGCGCCGCGCCGCCCGCACGGCGGTGCCCGGGTGAGCCGCGCGGACCCCTGCGGCTACCGGTGCGAGAGCACCAGGCCCGCGCCGCCGAGCAGCGCGATGTCGTCCACCGCCGTGTCGGCGACCACGACGCGCGGCGGCTCGGCGCCCGGCCCGGCCCCGTCCCTGCGCAGCCGCTCCTCAAGCAGCGCGCGGAAGTGCTCGCCGCCGTCCCTCGCCTCGCCGTGCAGTACGAACAGGCCGGGCGCGAACAGCTGCTGGACGTTGACCAGACCCAGCACCAGGTTCTCCGCGTACTCCGCGACCAGCGCGCGCGCCCGGGCGTCGGCCGACGCCACCAGCGCGCCGAGGTCCGCCCGCGCGCCGAGGCCGAGGGCCGCGGCGCGCGCCCGCAGCCACCGCGTGGTCGCCACCGTCTTCCAGCAGCCGGTGTTGCCGCAGGTGCACCGCTCGTCGCCGCCCGTCACCGCCATGTGCGCGCCGCTGCGGCCGCCGAGCGGCGCCACCACCTCGCCCTCGTACAGGATGCCGACGCCCAGCACCTCGCCCGTCGACACCGAGGCGAAGGTGCGCCGGCCGCGCCCCGCGCCGAACCACCGGTCGCCGAGCACCTGCAGGCGCGCCCGGTGCTCGACCCGCACGGGGACGCCCACCAGCGCGCCGAGCCGCTCGCACACCGGGTACCCGCGCAGCGCCGGTACGTCGTTGACCTCGACGATCAGCCCGGCCGCCGGGTCCACGATGCCGGCCGCCGCCACCCCGATCCCGGCGGGCGGGTGCCCCGCGAACACACCGGCGGCGGCCGTGAGCGCCGCGTCCACCTCGCTCCGGCCGCGCGCGTTCGGCGGATACGCCGCCTCGGCCCGCTCAAGGACCCGGCCCGAGGCGCTCAGCACCGCAGCGCGCACCCGTCCCGGTACCAGTTCCACGGCGCCCAGCGTCCGCGCCCGCGGGGACGCCGGTGCCTCGGCCGGGGGCCCGACCAACCGCAACCGCGTAGTTCTCTGCGCCATGCGGCGAACTCTGCCACGACAGCGTTTCCGGGAGACAGCACTGTGAGTCAACGAAATATGTCCGAGCTGTCCTGGCGCGAGGCCCGCGCCGCGGGCGCCACGGGGATCGCGCTGCTGCCCATCGGGTCGCAGGAGCAGCACGCGGCCCACCTGCCGCTCGGCACCGACACCCTCCTCGCGGAGGCGGTCGTCGACCGGGCCCTCGGCCTGCTCGCCGCGCCCGCGCCGGGGGAGGACACCACCGAGGTGGTGCGGCTGCCCACGCTGCCCTACGGGCACAGCCCCCACCACCTCTTCGCCGCCGCGCTCTCGCTGTCGGCGCCGACGCTCGCCGCCGTACTCGACGACCTGCTGTCCTCGCTGGTGGCCAGCGGCTTCCGCCGCGTCCTCTTGGTCAACGGGCACGGCGGCAACGACGAGATCATGCGGCTCGCCGTCAAGCGGTTCGCGCTGCGGCCCGAGGCCGCGGGCGCCACCGTCGCCGCCTGCTCGTACTGGACGGTGACCGCGGACGACACCGGAGCCGCGGCCGCCGGCGGCCCCGTCGAGCGGCCCGAGGTGACCCCCGGCCACGCCGGGTGGTTCGAGACCTCGCTGATGCTCGCGGCCCACCCCGGGCTCGTCCGCACGCCCGTGCCCGTACGGGAGCCCGTCGCGGTGCCGCCGCTGTTCGACAACCCGCCCTACCCGGGGCTCACCACCGAGCGGCACGGCGAGTGGGCCCGGGTCGGCGGGGCCACCGACGACGCGTCCGGCGCGGACGCGGACGCCGGACGGCGGTTGCTGGACGCGCGGGCCCGCGGGCTCGCCCGCGCCGTACGGGCCTTCGACACCGCGACCCGGCCGGAGGCCGCGCCCGCCCCCGCCCCCACCGCGGGGACCCCAAGGACCCCCGCTGATCGAGGAGAACAATGAAGATCACAGACGTCGACGTGCAGGTGGTCAACCTCCCGCTGGTCAACCCGTTCACCAGTTCCTTCGAGACCAAGACCGGGGAGACCCGCACGGTCGTGCGGGTGCGCACCGACGACGGCGTCGAGGGCTGGGGCGAGACCATGTGGGGCAGGCCGGTCGCCGCGATCGTGGAGAACCTGGCGAAGGACCTCATCGGCACCAGCCCCTTCGCCCTCGAAGCGTTCCACCGCAGGCAGCACATGGTGCCGTTCTTCTACGGCTACCTCGGCTACGCGGCGCTCGCCGCCCTCGACGTCGCCTGCTGGGACGCGATGGGCAAGGCCACCGGGCAGTCCCTGACCGACCTGCTCGGCGGCCCGGTGCGCGACGAGGTCCCGATCACCGCGCTCGTCACCCGCGCCGACGCGCCCGGCGCCGACCGGGCCGCGCTGCCCGGCGCGCTCGCCGAGCACGCGGCCCGCGTCGTCGCCGAGGGCGGCTTCCGCGCGGTCAAGCTCAAGGGCACCGTCGACGTGGAGGGCGACGTGGCGATCCTGCGCGCGCTGCGCGCCGCGCTGCCCGGCGTCGACCTGCGGGTCGACCCCAACGCCGCCTGGTCGGTGCCGGATTCGGTACGGGCCGGGATAGCGCTCGAGGAACTCGACCTGGAGTACCTGGAGGACCCGTGCACCGGCATCGAGGGCATGAGCCAGGTGCACGCCAGGGTCCGCATCCCGCTGTGCACCAACATGTGCGTCGTACGGTTCGAGGAGTTCGCGCCCGCGATGCGGCTCAACGCGGTCGACGTGATCCACGGCGACGTCTACAAGTGGGGCGGCATCGCCCCCACCAAGGCGCTCGCCGCGCACTGCGAGACGTTCGGGCTCGGCATGAACCTGCACAGCGGCGGCGAGCTGGGCATCGCGACCGCCGCGCACCTCGCGGTCGTCGCGAGCACACCGGTGCTCTCGCGGGCCATCGATTCCATGTACTACCTGCACGCCGACGACATCATCGAGCCACTCGGCCTCGCCGAGGGCAGGCTCCGGGTGCCCACGGGCCCCGGCCTCGGCGTCACCGTGGACGAGGACAAGCTGCGGCACTACGCGGCGGTCAACGAGCGCGAGGGTGACCTCACCGGGTGAGGCGGCCGGGTGCGCGGTGCCCGGCCGCGCGCCCCCGGGCCGTCGTCGCCGTACGCGCACATCGTGAGCGAGGAGGACATCGACGATCTGCTCGTCGGCCGCCCCTTCTCCGAGATCGTGGTGCCAGAACCCGGACCGGCCGCGTGGCGCGGGCAGATCCTCGACGTGTACGCGCAGATCCGCGACCAGTACCTCAAATACCCGGGAGTCTCCCGTGCCACCGCTGGGAGCGGTCCCGACCAACCTCGCCACGCTGCGGGTCAGAGAGGGGCTACTGGCGATCCTCCTCGCCGGCGGAGTCGAGGCGCGGGACGCCGCCTGGGCGCTCGACGCCCTGTCCCTCTATGTCAGCGCCTACGCCTTGGAGCAGTCGCTGGTCGAGCAGCGGCGCAGACACCCGGACGAGGAATGGGTGCTCGACCGCGGGGAACTGATCCGCCGGTTCACCGCGCTGCCGGCCGACACGTTTCCGCACACCCGCCGCCACGCCGCCGAGCTGGCCTCGGGCACAGGACACGACCGCTTCGAGTTCACCCTCCGGCTGGTGACGGACCACCTCACCCGGCACGGGGCGGCCAGGCGTCCGGCACCGCCGGATGAACGCGGGCGCACACCCGCTCCGCGCGGACCTCTTCGGCCGGTCGTACAGCGGCCCCCTTCCCGGGGCCGTCCCTGAGATCCCGCGGCAGGGGCGGCGGCCGAGGTGCGGCCGGGGCCGCGTCGCGGTCGGGCGCGGGGGCGCGCGTCACCCGGCCGGGGCCCGGCGCCTCAGGCGCGGGCGCGCTCGTCCACCCGGCGCAGATGGCCGGCGAAGACCCGTGCCGCGTCCGGGGTGAGGGTGCGCAGCGCGACCATCGCGGTCACGATCACGTCGCACAGCTCGGCCTCCACGTCCGCCCAGCTGTGCGTGACGCCCTTGCGCGGGTTCTGGCCCGTCGCGCCGATCACCGCGGCGGCGACCTCGCCGCTCTCCTCCGTCAGCTTCAGCAGCCGCAGCAGCCGCTCCTGCTCGGCGGGGAGCACCGCGCGCTCCTCCAGCCAGCCGTGCAGCCGCTCCACGGCCGCCCAGTACGTGTCGCCGCCCGCGCCCTCCGGGTCGTGCGCCGTACGTTCCTTCTCCCCGCCGGTGCCCATGCCCGCAGTGTGCCAGGCGGGGCCGCGGTGCGGCCCGCGCGCGGTGCGGGACGCCGCGACGGCGCGTACCGGCCCCTCGCCGTGGTGCCGCCGCGGCCTGCGGGTACGTTCTCGACCATGAGGATCGCAATTCTGGACGACTACCAGCACGTCGCGCTCGGCTTCGCCGACTGGGCCTCCCTCGACGCCGAGATCACCGCCTTCCACGAGCCGTTCGCCGACGAGGACGCCGTCGTCAAGGGGCTCGCCGGGTACGACGTGGCCGTCGCGATGCGCGAGCGCACGCCGTTCCCCGCGCACGTCCTGCGCCGCCTGACCGATCTGCGGCTGCTCGTCACCACCGGGCCCGGCAACCGCTCCATCGACATCGAGGCCGCGCGCGAACTCGGCGTCACCGTCGCGCACACCGGCTACATGTCGGCGCCGACCGCCGAACTGACCTGGGCGCTGATCCTGTCCGCCGTGCGCAACATCCCCGCGGAGAACCGGTCCGTGCGCGCCGGCGGCTGGCAGACCGGCGTCGGCGGTGACCTGTACGGCCGCACCCTCGGCCTCCTCGGGCTCGGCCGCCTCGGCTCGCGCGTCGCGGAGATCGGCAGGGCCTTCGGCATGGAGACCATCGCCTGGAGCCAGAACCTCACCGCGGAGCGCGCCGCGGAGCAGGGCGTGACGGCCGTCGCCAAGGACGAACTCTTCGCCCGCGCCGACGTGCTGTCCGTGCACCTCGTCCTCAGCGAGCGCACCAAGGGCCTGGTCGGCGCCGCCGAACTCGCCGCGATGAAGCCGACCGCGCTGCTCGTCAACACCTCGCGCGGCCCGATCGTCGACGAGTTCGCGCTGCTGACGGCGTTGCGCGAGCACCGGATCGGCGGCGCCGCGCTCGACGTCTTCGACCGGGAGCCGCTGCCCGCGCACCACCCGCTGCGGCGCCTTGACAACGCCCTGCTCACGCCGCACGTCGGCTATGTCACCCGGGACACGTACGAGGTCTTCTACCGCGACGCGGTCGAGGACATCGCGGCGTGGGCCGCGGGCTCCCCGGTCCGCGTCCTGACCTGAGGGCGGGGCCCTGCGGGGCGCGGCGGTCCCGACGGCCCGCGCCCGCCGGGGCGCGTCAGCCGCGCCCGATGTACGGCATCGCGGTGGCGAGGACCGTGGCGAACTGCACATTGGCGTCGAGCGGCAGCTCGGCCATGTGCCGCACGGTGCGCGCCACGTCGGCCACGTCCATCACGGGCTCGGCAGCCAGCCGGCCGTCCGCCTGCGGCACCCCGCGCGCCATCCGGTCCGTCATCTCGGTCGCGGCGTTGCCGATGTCGATCTGCCCGCAGGCGATCCGGTACGGCCTGCCGTCCAGGGACAGCGACTTGGTGAGTCCGGTCAGCCCGTGCTTGGTCGCGGTGTACGGAGCCGAGTCGGGGCGCGGCGCGTGCGCGGAGACCGAGCCGTTGTTGATGATCCGCCCGCCCCGCGGGTCCTGCGCCTTCATCCGGCGGAACGCGGCCTGCGCGCACAGGAACGCGCCCGTGAGGTTCGTCCCCACGACCTTCTGCCAGGCGGACAGCGGCAGTTCGTCGAACGGGATGCCGCCGGGCCCGAAGGTGCCCGCGTTGTTGAACAGCAGGTCGAGCCGGGGCGCGAACGCGTCGGCCGCGCGGAACAGTCCGGCCACCGAGTCCGCGTCCGCCACGTCGGCCCGTACGCACACCGCACGGCCGCCGGGCAGCGCCGCCCGTGTCTCCTCCAGTGCCTCCTGCCGCCGCCCCGCGAGCACCAGATCCCAGCCGCCGGCGGCGAGTTCGAGGGCTACGGCCCGCCCGATGCCGGACCCGGCGCCGGTGACCACCGCCACCGGTGCGGGCGGTCGCACCGGCTCGGCGGCACCGGCGGAACCGGAGGGGGCGGCAGGCGGGGCGGGCGTACGGGACGGGTCGGGCGGCGGGGGGACCGAGGACTCACTCATACGCGCAGAGGCTATCCCCCGCGCCCGCGCCGGAGCGCTCGGCGCCCCGCGCCACGGCGCCGCCGGGTGCCGCGGCCGGCGCCGCGCCCGCTCAGGGGCCCGCGTCTCTCATCGGCGGACGCGCCGCATCCGCGCGGCGAGTTCCGGGTTCGCGTACGGCCCGCCCCCGTCGAGCGCGGCGAGGATGCGCCCGATGACGGGCTCCGGCTTGTCCTGGCTCATCTTCTCCTTGGTGACCGCCCGGGTCACCCGCACGCGGAAGCCGACCGTGCCGTGCACGATGCGCTCCGCGTAGGCGGCGTTCTCCGAAGTGCCGCGCAGGAGGAACGGGTTGGGCAGGGGCGCCTCGAAGTGCGCGACGAGCCGGTCGAGTACGGCGAGGTTCTCCTCGTCGGGGAGGATCTCCGGCACGCCGTACAGGTGGGCGGCGGCGAAGTTCCAGGTCGGCACGGCGGTGGGCAGCCCGTACCAGCTCGGCGAGATGTAGCCGCCGGGGCCCTGGACGACCACGCACAGCTCCTGCGAGCCGAGCCGGTGCGCCTCCTCGTCCGGGCGGCCGACATGGCTCACCAGCACGAGTCCGCCCTGGGCCTCGGCGTCCGCGGTGTCCTCGACGAGGAAGGGGTAGTGCGAGACGACGGGCCCGCGGCCCCCTGCGCCGTTGGACACCATGGTCGCCCACGGGTGCTCGCGCACCAGGTCGGCGGCCCAGCCGAGGTCGCCTCCGGCATAGCCGGGGTCCTCACGCATGCGCATCGACCGGGCCGCGGCCGGTGGTTGGCCGGGTTCCGGCCCCGGTGGGCGTGGTGGGGGTGCGCATCGGTCCTCCGTACATGGGTGAGGGCGGGGTGCCAGGGGCGGCTGCTACAGGTTCTTCCAGGTGGGCCGACCGCCCAGCAGGGTGGCGGCGACCGGCAGGGTGCGCAGGGCGTCGGCGTCCACTTGGAGCGGGTCCTCGTCGAGGACGACGAGGTCGGCCGCGTCACCCGCCCTGACCTCCGTGCGGCCGCGGGCGCAGGCGGCCAGGGCCGCCTCCCGCGTGATCCGCTCGTCCGGGTGCCAGGGCCGCCGCCCGTCGCGGCTGCGCGACACGGCGGCGCCGATCGCCACCCACGGGTCCAGCGGCGCGACGGGCGCGTCCGAACCGAGCGCGAGGACGGCCCCGGCGTCCAGCAGCGAGCGGAACGCGAACGCCCGGTCGGTCCGGCCCGCCCAGTGCGTGTCGGCGACGTCGCGGTCGTCCATGGCGTGCTCGGGCTGGACGCTCGCGGTCAGGCCCAGTCGGCCGAAGCGCGCGAAGTCGGCGGCGGAGACGAGCTGGGCGTGCTCGACGGTCCCCGGGACGCCCAGCCGCTCGAAGACGTCGATCACCTGGGTGTTGGCGCGGTCGCCGATGGCGTGCACGGCCGGGGCGATACCGGCCGCGTACGCGCGGGCGACCAGCTCCTCGACGTGCTCCGGCGCGACGGACTGCACCCCGCACGGGTGCGGGTGGCCTGCGGGCAGTCCCGGATAGGGGTCCCAGCACAGCGCCGTGCGGGTGTTCAGGGAGCCGTCGACGATGATCTTGAGGCGTCCCATCGTGACCAGGCCGCCCGGGTCGAGGACGTCACCGGTGCGCAGGCCGCGCCCGATCGCCTCGTCGAGCCGGCCGGGCCACACCGCCGCCTCCACGCGCAGCGCGGTCACGCCGGCGGCGACCCGCCGCGGCCAGTGGCGCAGGAGGTCGGCGTTCTCGAAGTCCACGATCCCGACGACACCCCGCGCGGCGGCGGCTTCCGCGGCCGCCCGGTGGTCGTCGGCCCCTGGCCGTTCGTCGCGGTCGAGGACGTCGAGCAGGGCCATCCACTCGGCCTCACGCAGCAGGCCGTCGTCGGGCGCGCGGACGCCGAAGCGGCGCGCGGCGGCGGAGTTGATCCAGCCGCAGTGCAGGTCGCCGGAGACGAGCGCCAGGGGGCGCTCGTCCGACACCGCGTCGAGGGCGGCCAGGCTCGGGGCGTCCGGCCACAGCGCGTCGCGGAAGCCGTATCCGACCAGCAGGCCGGAGCCGGAGCCGGAGCCGGAGGCGGAGGCGGTGTCGGCGGCGGCGAGGGCGTCGCGCATGACGGCCGCCGCGTGCGCGGCGCTCGTCGCGGGCGCCAGGTCGACCCGCCGACGCCTGACGGTCCACTGGTCGAAGTGCGTGTGCGCGTCCCACAGGCCGGGGCGCACGAACCGCCCGTCCAGGTCGAGAGCCGGCCCCTGCGGCAGCGCGCGTCCTGCCGGGACGACGCTCTCGATCCGGCCGTCTCGCAGCACGAGATCCCAGGATCCGGTGGTGTGCGGGATGTGCGCGCGGCGCAGGACGAGGTCGGGCACAGGGCTCATCGCAGCATCATCGCAGGTGCCGCCGGGGCCCGGCGGCCCGCCCGTACGACGCCCGCCCGCCGCAGGCCCGGCGCCGCGCGGCGCGACGGGCGCTCACGCGCGGGTCCCGGGAGGGGGCGCCGTGGGACGCCTACGCCGCGCGTACACCGCGTGCCCGCGTACACCGCGTACACCGCGTACACCGCGTACACCGCGTACACCGCGCGCCCGCGTGCCCGTGGCGGGGTGGCGCTCAGCGCGGCTCGTCCTGCGGGTAGCGGACGCCGACACGCTCCCGCACGGTGTCCAGCGTGCGCAGCACCGCGAGGGTGCCCGCCAGCGGGACCAGTGGCGACTCGGCGCGGCCCGCGGACAGGCAGGCGGCGACCTCGGCCGCCTCGTGCTGGAGGCCGTGCAGCGCGGAGTCGGCCCGTACGACCTCCGGTTCTTCCGCGGACGCGCGGTGCAGCACGAACGAGTCCGGGTCGAAGAACCCCTCGGGCAGGTCGATGCGGCCACGCGTGCCGGTCACCGTGGCGCGGGTGCCGGACACGCCGTCGAGCCCGCACGTCAGGGTCGCCACCGCGCCGGACTCCCAGCCGAGCAGCATCCCCGTGTTGACGTCCACGCCCTCGGGGGAGAGCTGGGCGTCGGCCTGGACGCGCGCCGGCTCACCGAGGATCAGCTGCGCGAACGAGACCGGGTAGACGCCGAGGTCGAGCAGCGCGCCGCCGCCGAGCGCCGGGTTGCGCATGCGGTGCCCGGGTGCGAACGGGCCCGCGACGCCGAAGTCCGCGCGCACGGACCGCACCTCACCGATCGCGCCGTCGCGCACCAGCTCGACCAGCCGCCGCACCACCGGGTTGCAGTACGTCCACATCGCCTCCATCAGGAACAGGCCGCGCTGCCGCGCCAGGTCCACCAGTTCCTGCGCCTCCCGCACGTTCAGCGTGAACGGCTTCTCGCACAGCACCGGCTTTCCCGCCACGAGCGCGGCGCCCGCCGCCTCCCGGTGCGCGGAGTGCGGCGTGGCGACATACACCACATCCACCTCGGGGTCCGCGAACATCCCCGCCCAGTCGCCGTACGCCCGCGCGACGCCGAACCGGCCGGCGAACTCCTTCGCCGACGCCTCGTTCCGCGACGCCACCGCCACGACCTGCGCGTTGTCCAGTTCCGCTACGTCCTGGGTGAACCGCGCCGCTATCCCGCCGGTCGCCACCACGCCCCACCGTGCCACCGTGTGCTCCCTTTTCCCCGTCGTACGGACCCGTCGACAGGTGCGAGCATATGAAACGACTCCACGACTGAGGAGATGTCATGCCGGTCGGCGGCCCATCCGTCACCCCAGAGCCCACGCCCCCACTCCCGGACGCCGTCCCCGCCACCGCGGCCGGTGCCGTACCGGGTGCCGTCGAGCCCCTGCCCGCGCCCGCCGCCGGCACCGCGCCCGCCGCCGAGACCGGGCCGACGGACGGCGCCTCGGCCGGGGGCGCGGCCGTCGTCCCCGCCCGGCGCGCGGGGCTGCTCCTCACGCTCGTGCTCGGCGGGCTCACCGCGCTGCCGCCGCTCTCCACCGACATGTACCTGCCGGCGCTTCCCGCCGTCACCAACTCCCTGCACGCCCCGGCCGCCACGGTGCAGATCACCCTCACCGCGTGCCTCATCGGCATGGCGCTCGGCCAGATCGTCATCGGCCCGATGAGCGACAAGTGGGGCAGACGCAGACCGCTGCTCGTCGGCATGGGCGTGTACGTGGCCGCCAGCGTCGTCTGTGCCCTCGCGCCCAACGCCGAGGTGCTCATCACGGTCCGGCTGATCCAGGGGCTCGCGGGCGCCGCGGGCGTCGTCATCTCCCGGGCCGTCGCACGCGACCTGTTCGACGGCGTCGCGATGGCCCGCTTCTTCTCCAGCCTGATGCTCGTCTCCGGCGTCGCGCCGATCGTCGCGCCCGTCTTCGGCGGCCAGATGCTCCGCTTCACCGACTGGCGGGGCATCTTCGTCGTGATCACGGTGGTCGGCGCGCTCCTCACCCTCGTCGCCTGGAAGTGGCTGCACGAGACGCTGCCGCCCGAGCGGCGGCACGGCGGCGGCGTGGGCGCCGCGCTGCGCACCATGCGCGGCCTGCTGGGCGACCGCGCCTTCAGCGGCTACCTGCTGACCGGCACGCTCGCGTTCACCGCCCTGTTCGCCTACGTGTCGGCTTCGCCGTTCGTCATGCAGGTCATCTACGGCGCCTCGCCCCAGACATACAGCCTCCTGTTCGGGATCAACGCGGTGGGCTCCGTGGGGATCGGGCAGCTCAACGGGCGCGTGCTCGTCGACCGGTTCAGCATGCACAGGATCCTCGGCTGCGGCCTCGTGCTGATCACCTCGGCCGCCACCGCCCTGCTGCTGATGACCACGGGCGCGTTCGGCCGCGTCCCCCTCTGCGCCGTGGCCGCCGGGCTGTTCTGCCTGATGATGGGCATGGGCCTGGTCAACACCAACGCCAACACCCTCGGCCTGACCCGCGCGGGCCACGCGGCGGGCTCCGCCTCCGCGCTGCTCGGCACCTCGTCGTTCCTCGTGGGCTCCCTCGCCTCGCCGCTGGTCGGCATCGCGGGCGAGCACACCGCGATCCCCATGGCGCTTGTCCAACTCGTCTGCTCGGTGGGCGCGGCCGCCTCCTTCCTCGCCCTCGTACGCCCCTGGCGCCCCGCGCCCCGCCGCACCCCGGCCGCCGGGCAGGGCCGTACAGCCGCCCCTGAGGCCGCCCGCGAACACGCGCGCTGACGCCGCCTCCCGGCCGCCGGGGGGGCTCAGCGCCCCTCGGCCCCTGGCGGCTCCCAGACCGAGCAGTCGTGCGCGAACACCACCCGTCGCGGGTCGAGGCCGGCGATCCGGTCGAGCCAGGCGGGGTAGGGCGGCAGCGGCGGCGCCACCCCGTCGAGCGCGGCCGTGCGGGCCAGGTGGGCGGACGCGAAGTCGGAGGCGAAGTCGTGGGCCTGGCCGGCGAGTACGACCGTGCCGTCGCCCTGCCGCACGACCAGCGACTGGTGCCCGGCCGTGTGTCCGGGCGTCGGGACGACCCGGAGACCGGGCCGCAGTTCGACCTCGCCCGCGACCTCCTCGTAGACCGCGCCGGGGAAGTCGACCAACTCCTCGACGGTGTGGCCGCCGCCGCGCGCGGCGGCGAGCTCGGTGCTCTGGACGAGGACGGGCGTGCCCCCGAAGAGGGGGTTACCGCCACAGTGGTCGAAGTGCAGGTGGCAGTTGACGACCAGGGAGACATCGCCGACGGCCGCCCCGGCCGCCGCAAGGGCCTCCCGCAACGGCCGCCTCCGCGGCCGGTAATGCGCCTCGGTCTCCGCGTCGGCGCGCCCGATTCCGGTGTCGAAGAGGATCAACTCCTCGCCGTAGCGCACCAGATAGGCGAGCACGGGCTCGACCCGCGGCCACTCCCCGCCGGTCTCGGCCGCGGGCCGCACAAAGTACCCGAGCCCCAGCCGCCGCACCGCCGTCTCCCGCTCCACCCCCCCATCCTGCCGCCCTTCCCCCCACCGGCCACCCCGATCCGCCGACAGCGCAACCCGCCGACCCGGGCGCTCCGCCGCCGCGTGCTGCTACACCTTGATGACCGTGACGCGTCCGCCGCACAGGGCGGTGAGGTCGCCGGGGTCCGACGTGAGGATGGTGGCGGGCCCCGGCGCGGCCAGAGCCGTGGCCCCGAGGATGGCGTCGAGGGCGTATGTGCGCCCGTGGAGGCCGGCATCGCCCAGGAGGGCGGCCGCGTGCCGGGCGATCGGTTCGGTGACGGGCTCCACGATCAGGCGGGAGAGCGTCCACTCCAGGGCGGGGCGGTTGATCCTGGGACGGACCACTTCCACGAGCGTGGCCGCCGAGGTGATGACGCGCAGGTCGTCGGCGCGGGCCAGGGCGAGCCAGCCGGTCACCGCCCGGTCGCGCCGCACGGCCCTGGCCAGGCCCTCGCCGTCGAGGACGAGCGTGCCGCCAGGAGCGGCGGCGGAGCGGGTCACGCGGCGTTCGCCCCGCCCTGTGCCTGCTCGCGGCGGGCCTGCTGCAACTGGTCGCGAAGGGCCTGGATCTCCTCTTCGGTGACGGGGCCGTGCTCTGCCTCCGCCACGTGGATGAGTTCGTTGAGGTTGTCCCGCTCGATCTGGCGGGCGACGGCGGCCGCCACATAGGCCGACAGGCCGGACGGCCCGCTGCGCGCCTTCGCGGCCTCCGCGATGTCGCGCGGCATGGTGATCGAGTACTTGCCGGTAGGGTCACTCATGCCCCCTATCCCACTCGTCGTCCCACCCGCAGCCCCGGCAGGGCGGGGGCGGGGTGGGGAACCAGTACGGTTCATGGACGTAGTGCCTGTGCCGGCCGGGGGAGACCCAATGAGCAGTGTCAGTACCGCCGCCAAGAGCGAGCGGCGGATCAGCCCCGTCTTCCTGGGGATCGCCGCCGTGCTGGTGGTCTCCGGGTGGGCGGTGTGGACGGGGTTCTCGGACAGCGCGGGTTTCGCCGTGTTCGTGTTCGTGGTGTCCGCGTGGGTGGTCTCGCTCTGCCTGCACGAGTACGCGCACGCCCGCACCGCGCTGCACAGCGGCGACATCAGCATCGGGGCCAAGGGCTATCTCACGCTCAACCCGCTCAAGTACACCCACGCCCTGCTCAGCATCGTGCTGCCCGTCGTCTTCGTGATCCTCGGCGGGATCGGCCTGCCGGGCGGCGCCGTGTACATCGAGCGCAACCGGGTGAAGGGGCGGTGGCGGCACAGCCTGATCTCCGCCGCGGGCCCCGTGACGAACGCGCTGTTCGCGCTCGTGTGCACCGCGCCGTTCTGGCTGTTCGGGCTCGGCGGGATGCCGCTCGACTTCCGGCACGCGCTCAGCTTCCTCGCGTTCCTCCAGGTCTCCGCCACGCTGCTGAACCTCGTGCCGGTGCCGGGCCTCGACGGGTACGGCGTGATCGAGCCGTGGCTCTCGCCCCGCATCCGCAGGCAGATCGCACCGTTCGCGCCGTTCGGGCTGATCGCCGTCTTCGTCGTGCTCTACCAGGGCACGGTCAACCACGCCTTCTTCGACCTGATCGACACGATCCTCGGCCACCTCGGCGTGGACCAGAACTCCACCTACTGCGGACAGAACCTCTTCCGGTTCTGGACGTCGCAGACCCCGCAGTGCGAGGTGCCCGCCTTCTTCGGCAACTGAGCCGACGGGTGCCGCGCGGGGCCGGGCCTGGGCGCACTCCCCGGCCCGGCCCCGCGGTCGCGGATCACGGGTAGCGCGTCACCTTCGCCAGCCCCACCTCCGCGTCGGAAGGACCGCCCGTCGTGTTGATGACGTGCGCGATCGTGCCCTGCCCGCCGCCCAGCGAGAACGTGATCATGCTGTGGAAGCGGACCCCGTCCCGCCGCGGCGCCGCGAAGGCACGGTCCGCGACGATCGTCGGGTCGGCGGTGAGGTTGCAGTAGCTGCCGAGCCCCCACGCCTCGTGCTCCCGCACGCCCGCCGCCACCTCGTACGCCGGGTGGCCGCGGTGCGGGCCCTCGCGCCACGCCGCCTGGTCCGGCGGGTCGTACGGCATCTCGTTCTGGAAGAAGTACGTACGTCCCCGCTCGCCCGACCAGGCGACCTGCGCCTTCTGGTGGTGCTCCACGAACAGCCCGTACACGGTGACGTCGTCCCCGGCCACCACAAGGCCCGTGTCCGAGGTGTTCTTCGTCCATCCGACGCCGGTGCCGTGGTCGGCGCGCCACAGCCACGTGTTGTCGATGATCACGTCGTGGCTGTTGACCACGATCGACTTCCGCGCCCTGCCGACGCCCGCGCCGCCGACCCGGACGAACACGTCGTGCAGCGAGGTCGGGTCCTGGGCGTGGCCGCGGCGCGCGCCCTCGGGCCCGACGCGCACGAGTGCCTCGCTCTCCTGCTCGCCCGCGTCCACCAGCAATCCGGCGATCTTCACGCCGTCCACGTCGGCGACGTCGAGCGCCGTGACGCCGCCGTCGGGGACGAGCGTCGCGAGGCCGAGGCCGAGCACGACCGTGCCCGCCCTGGTGATCCTCAGCGGCTGCGAGAGGTGGTACACGCCCGGCGTGATCAGCAGGTGCTCGCCCCGCGCGAGCGCCGAGTTGAGCTCCGCCGCGCTCGCCCCCGGCTTCGCTATGTGGAAGTCGCCGATCGGCACGTCCGTACCTGCGGCGCGCCGCCCCTCCCAGCTGGTGTTGTGGCTGTCGCGGCGCACGGCCGGCACGAACACGTGCCAGGCGCCCGCCTTGTCCACGTGCAGGAACGGCTTCTCCCGTACGACCGGGGTGCGCGCCACGTTGGTGAACGGCGGCGAGGGGAAGCTCGTCGCGGGCGCGTTGTCGGTGCCGACGAAGACGATGTTCCAGTTGAAGCCGAGCCAGTCGCCGACCACCGAGTTGCGGGTGAGCCACTGCTGCTGGGTGCCTGACGCCACCCGGCCGGTGATCAGGCTGTCCGCGATGAAGCCGCCGCTGGAGTATCCCCCGTCGTCCAGCTGGAGGTTGCCGGTCAGATAGATCCGCCGGTAGAAGGTGGCCTGGGAGACCGCCCAGCGGTCGGTGCCGCTCCTCGGCACCGGGTGGATGTTCTCCGCGCCGCGCCAGAAGTTGGTCAGCGTGCCCTTGCCGTGCGCGTCGCCGTCCACGTGCAGGGAGTCGGAGATCGTCACGTCGGCGGGCTGCGCGCCGAGCCCGGCCACGTGCGTGTAGTAGCCGATGTTGACGTCGACGTCGTAGCTGCCCGGCTTGAACAGCAGCGCGTAGCGGCCGGCGCCGAACTCGGCCTGCTTCTGCTGCGCGAAGACCGCGTCCAGCGTGGACTGGACGGTGTCCGCGTCCATCGACGGGTCGAAGACATGGACGTTCGGCCCGAGATCGGGGTCCCCGGCCGCGTGCCGGGCCGGCGGGGGAGCGGTGGCCGCGGCCGGCTTCGCGCCGTCCGCGCCCGCGGTCGCGGGGGCCGCCGCCGCGGCCGGCGCGGTCCTCGCGGTGGCGCCGGAGGCCGCGAGGGCGCCCGAGGCGAGCAGAAAGCCGCGTCTGCGCAGGCTGGAGTGGTCCGTTGTGTCCGGTGTGGGGGTTCCGGGGAGTTCACGGGGCACGAGCTGCCGTCCCTTTCGACAACGCCGGACGGCGCACGGGCGCAGCCGAACGGCCGTACGGGCACGCGGCGTCCGACCTACACGTGGACTGCGCCGACCCGACGGGCCGACCCTTGTTTCACGACGTGATTGAACGCGTGGGAGAAGGGGGCGTCAAGGGCGCTGAGCCGACGTCGCGCCGGGTGGGACGGCCGGGGCCGTGCCGGCGGACGGCCGGGCGCCCCGGGCGGTCGGCTGCTGCGGCGGACGGGCGGGGTGCCCCGGCGGTCAGCGCTGTTGCGACGGAGCGGGCGCGGTCCGCGCGCGCCGCAGGTAGTACCACGCCATGTTGGACGACAGGCCCGCGAGCAGGATCCAGACGACGCCGAGCCAGCTGCCCTGGACGAACGAGAGCACGGCCGCGGCGACGGCGAGTGCGCAGACGACGAGGGCGTAGAGGGCGAGGCGGGGCATGGGGTGCTGCTCCTGTCGGACGGGCGGACGGGCGGACGGGCGGACGGGCGGATGGGCGGATGGGCGGATGGGGGAGACCGTTGCCCTCCCAGTCTCCCCCATCCTCCCGTCCGCCCGGCGGCAGGGCCGGAAGGCGGGCTCGGACGTCCGTCGGGGCGGGCTCAGACGTCCGTGACCCGCAGGCCCGCGTGCGCCTTGTACCGGCGGTTGACGGAGATCAGGTTCGCGACCAGCGACTCCACCTGGTGGGCGTTGCGCAGCCGCCCCGCGTAGACGCCGCGCATGCCCGTGACGCGGCCGGCGAGCGCCTGGACGACATCCGTGTCGGCGCGTGACTCGCCGAGCACCATGACGTCCGTGTCGATCGACTCGACCGCGGGGTCCTGGAGCAGCACGGCGGAGAGGTGGTGGAAGGCGGCCGTGACCCGGGAGTCCGGCAGCAGCGCCGCGGCCTGCTCGGCCGCGCTGCCCTCCTCGGGTGTGATCGCGTACGCGCCCTTCTTGTCGAAGCCGAGCGGGTTGACGCAGTCCACGACGATCTTGCCCGCGAGGTCGTCCGCGAGCGACCGGAGCGTCTTCGCGTGGCCTTCCCACGGCACGGCCAGGATCACCACGTCGCTGCGGCGGGCGCAGTCCGCGTTGGCCGCGCCCGCCACGCCGTGCCCGAGCTCCGCAGCGGCGGCCTCCGCGCGCTCCGCGGCGCGCGAGCCGACGATCACCTTCTGTCCTGCGCGCGCCAGCCGGTACGCGAGGCCGCGGCCCTGGTCGCCGGTGCCGCCGAGCACGCCGACGACGAGGCCCGACACGTCGGGCAGGTCCCAGGGGTCCCTGGCGGGCGGCTTGGCGGCGTCCGGGCTCTGTGAAGAAGAGGAAGTCATGGCCCCCAGCCTTCCCTTTCGGGTGAGGTCTTGGCCACTCGGGGCCGCCGGGCGCGGCGTTCGGGCAGGATGCGGGCCCATGGATGCCCAACGCGTAGCCCTGTTGCGCGAGGTACTCGCGGGTACCCGCTGGCCCTCGGAGGCCCGCGGCTTCGCGGGCGCCCTGCGCTCCCGTGTCGTGCCGCAGGGCGGCGGCCTGCTGCTCGTCGGGACCCGGGCGTACGAGCCCTGGCACCTGGCAGCGCACCTGGTGGACGAGGCGGCCTGGTCGGGTAGACCCGAGCTGACCCCCACCCTCGTACGGCACCGGGTGCCCGCGGACGCGCCCGCCCACCTGACGGTGGGCCTCGGCAGGCTGGCGGCGGCCGGGCGCGGCGAGACGCTGCTCGTGGTGGCGCCCGGCCCGGCCGACCAGGGCCTGCTCGAACGGGTGCACGGGGCCAGGCGCGCCGGGGCCACGGTCTTCTCGCTGGACGGCGGCGACCCGGAGATGCACGCGCTGGCGCACGAGGCGCTGACCGTGGCGGGCGCCGTCCCGCCGCCCGGGGAGGCGGAGCCCGAGGCGGCGCGGGACCCTGGGCGCGTCCCGGCGCCCCGTGCCACCCCCGAGCCCGATGTGGACTTCGACACAGTGCAGCACCTGGTGAGCGCGGCGGCCGGCGAGGCCGAGCTGCCCGCCGTGCGCGGCAGGTACCGCCTCAGGGACCGGCTCGCGCTCCTCGCCGACCGGCTCACGGCCCCGCCGCCCGCCCGCTGGTGAGGCCGGGCGGAGGCCCGCGGTCGCGCGTGCGCCGCGTCCACGATCCGGAACACCCCCGCTGCCTGTACGCGCCATCTTTACGATGCCGGGGTGTCACAGGAAGAGTCGCAGCAGGAGCGGAACGAACCCGGCGGACCCGCGCGGCGCACCGCGTCCCCGGTGCCCCGGGACCGGGCGCCGCGGGATTCGGAGCCGCAGGACCGGACACCACCGGTCCAGGCCCCGCAGGACCGGACGCCACCCGTCCAGGTGCCGCGGGACCGGGCCCCGCTGGGCCCCGGCGGCTCCCCGGGGGCGTCGGGCACCGACCGGGCGGCACAGCGCGCGGTCACCGTCTTCCCGCTGCTCATCCTCCTCGCGGGCGCCCTCGGCATGATCAGGCCCTCGGCCTTCACGGGCTGGGGCACGGGCACACCGTGGATGCTCGGCACCGTCATGTTCTGCATGGGGCTCACGCTGACCCTGCCGGACTTCCGGGCGGTGGCGCGGCGCCCCTGGGCGGTGGGGCTCGGCCTCGTCGCGCACTACGTGATCATGCCGGGGCTCGGCTGGCTGATCGCCAACGCCCTCGGGCTGCCGCCCCAGCTGGCCGCCGGGGTCATCCTCGTCGGCTGCGCGCCCAGCGGCACGGCGTCCAACGTCGTCGCCTACCTGGCGCGCGGCGACGTCGCGCTCTCGGTGTCCGTGGCGACGGTGTCGACCGTGCTCGCGCCGCTGCTCACCCCGCCGCTCACGCTGCTGCTCGCGGGACAGTTCCTGCACGTGGACGCGGGCTCGATGGTCACGGACATCCTCAAGCAGGTGCTGCTGCCCGTCGTCGCGGGCGTCCTCGTGCGCCTCGCCGCAGGGCGGTACGTGGACCGGGTGCTCGGCGTCCTGCCGTGGATCTCCGCGGTCGTCGTGGCGCTCATCGTGGTGACCGTGGTCTCCGGCAGCGCGCAGCAGATCAGGAACGCGGCGGGGCTCGTCCTGCTCGCCGTCGTCCTGCACAACGGCCTCGGCCTCGCCCTCGGCTACGGCGCGGGCGCGCTGTCCCGGCTCGGGCGGCCGGCGAGCCGGGCGATGGCCTTCGAGGTCGGCATGCAGAACTCGGGCCTCGCCGCCTCCCTGGCCACCGCGCACTTCAGCGCGGAGGCGGCGCTGCCCGCGGCCGTCTTCTCGGTCTGGCACAACGTGTCGGGCGCCGTGGTGGCAGCCTGGATGGCCCGCCGCGAACGCCGCCGCACGCAGGACACCGCCGCGTCGCCCGCGGCGGAGTAGCGCTCCGCAGCTTGCCGCTGCGCACCCGGCGCGCCCGGGCGGCTCCGCCGCCTGGTTGCGGCCTGCCCGCCGCGCCGCCGGGTCGCGCACCGCCCGCCGGTCATGGCGTCCCCCCGTACGCCCCGGGGCCTGGGTGTGTTGTGCTTCTGACTGATGCATCAGTCAGAAGCGCAATCCCCCAGTACACCGGCAGGGGGATCGAGTACATGGTGTTGAGTTTTCCGCAACGTGCGCCTAAGGTCGTGGCCCGTGGAAACCGACGACGCCCCGACGGCAGGCACCGCCGCCCGGGTCCGCGAGGTCATCGCGGACGCGGGCGTCAGCCAGCGCGAGTTCGCGCGCCGCGTCGTCATGGATCCGTCCAAGCTCTCGCGTTCGCTGAGCGGCACCCGCCGCTTCACGGCCGCGGAGCTGGCGCGGATCGCCGACGAGGGCCGGGTCGACGCGGGCTGGCTGCTCGGCACCAGGACCCGCGCGAAGGACACGGCGTCGGCCGCCGGCGTCGAGGGCGGGCGGCCGCTGCAGATCGTCCGCGAGACGGTCCGGCTGATCGCCGAGCACGGCTTCCACGCCGTGCGGGTCGCGGACATCGCCCGCGCCTGCGCCACCAGCAGCGCCGCGATCCACTACCACTTCCCGAGCCGCGCCGAACTCCTGGAGGCGGCCGTGCGGTGGTGCATGGACGAGGACACCGCGCGCCGTGCCGCCCGCCTCGCCGAGGCGGACGACGCTGCGGCGGAGCTGCGCCAGCTGATCGCGCTCCAGACCCCGCGCACCGGGCAGCAGCGCCGCCAGTGGGCGGTGTGGCTCGACCTGTGGGCCGAGGCCGCGCGCTCCACGGCGGTGGGCGGACTGCACTCCGAGTACTACCGGCAGTGGCGGGAGACCGTCGCCGACGTGCTGCGCAGGGGCGTCGCCCAGGGCGTGTTCCGCGCCTCGGTCGACCCGCAGGAAGCGGCACTGACGCTGACCGCGCTGATCGACGGCCTGGCGACCCATGTCCTCTCGGTGGGCGGGCCGTCGTCCGCCGCCGCGGCGGACGCCATGCACGCGGCGCTGACCGCCCACGTCACCCACACGATCCTGGCTCCGCGGCCGAGAAGTCCGCGGCCGAGTACTCCGTAGCCGAAGAACCCCTACCCCGCCAACCCGCGCCCCCGCTCGGCCACCGCCCGAGCGGCACGAACCCGGGAGGTCCCCCCATGCCCGTCAACGAGAACGTCATCATCACCTGCGCCCTCACCGGCGCGGGCGACACCGTCCGCAAGAGCCCCCATGTCCCCGTCACCCCGGAGCAGATCGCCAGGAACGCCGTGGAGGCGGCCGCCGCGGGAGCCGCCGTCGTCCATATCCACGTACGGGATCCCGAGACCGGCGACCCGGCCCGCGACCCGAAGCTGTACCGGGAGGTCGTCGAGCGCATCAAGGAGACCGGCACCGACGTCGTCATCAACCTCACCGCCGGCATGGGCGGCGACCTGGTCATCGACCCGGACGACCCGCTCACCCACCTCCCCGGCACCGACCTCGTCAGCGGCCTCGAACGCCTTCCGCACGTCGAGGACCTGCTTCCCGACATCTGCACACTGGACTGCGGCTCGCTCAACTTCGGCGACGGCTCGAACCTCTACGTCTCGACGCCCGACATGCTGCGCGCGGGCGCGCGGCGCATCCAGGAGCTGGGCGTACGGCCCGAGTTGGAGATCTTCGACACGGGCCAGCTCTGGTTCGCCAAGCAGCTGCTCGCGGAGGGCCTGCTCGACGACCCGACCGTCTTCCAGCTGTGCATGGGCATCCCGTGGGGCGCGCCCGCGGACCCCGGGGTGCTCCAGGCGATGGTCAACATGCTGCCGGACGGCGCCCGGTGGGCGAGCTTCGCGCTCGGCCGGATGCAGATGCCGTGGGCCGCGCAGTCGATCCTCCTCGGCGGCCACGTCCGCGTGGGCCTTGAGGACAACCTCTACCTCGGCAAGGGCAACAAGGCGACCAACGCCCAGCTCGTCGAGCGGGCCGTGACCCTCACCGAGTCGATGGGCGCCCGCGTCGCGACACCGGACGAGGCCCGCGCCACCCTCGGCCTCACGCCGCGCAAGTAGCCCGCAGCGAACCACGAAGGAACCCCCCTCATGACCTCACCCCTCATGGCCTCACCCGAGAACGTCCGCCGCGTCGCCTGCGTCGGCGCCGGCGTCATCGGCGGCGGCTGGGCCGCCCACTTCCTCGCCCGCGGCTACGACGTGACCGCCTGGGACCCCGCGCCCGACGCCGGGCAGCGGCTGCGCCGCCTGGTCGACGCGGCCTGGCCGACACTGACCTCGCTCGGCCTCGCCGAGGGTGCCTCCGCCGACCGGCTCACCGTGACCGGCGCCCTCGAAGAGGCCGTGGCCGAAGCCGAGTTCGTGCAGGAGAGCGCGCCCGAGAAGCTCGACCTCAAGCGCGACCTGCTGGCCCGCCTCGACGCGGCGACACCGCAGGGCGTCGTCATCGCCTCCTCCACCTCCGGCTATCCGATGACCGACATGCAGACGAAGGCCGCCGACCCCTCGCGCCTCGTCGTCGGCCACCCGTTCAACCCGCCCTACCTCATCCCGCTCGTCGAGGTCGCCGGCGGCGAGAGCACCGACCAGGCCGCGGTCGCCTGGGCCTCCCGCTTCTACGAAGTCGCGGGCAAGTCCGTCATCACGATGGACAACGAGGTGCCCGGCTTCATCGCCAACCGGCTGCAGGAAGCCCTGTGGCGCGAGGCGCTGCACATGGTCGCCAACGGCGACGCGACGGTCCGGGACATCGACCTGTCGATCACCGAGGGCCCCGGGCTGCGCTGGGCGGTCATGGGACCGATGCTGACGTTCGCGCTCGCGGGCGGCGAGGGCGGCATGGCGCACATGCTGGACCACTTCGGCCCGTCCCTGAAGTCGCCGTGGACACGCCTCGAAGCGCCCGAGCTGGACGCGGCGCTGTACGACGCCGTGGTGGCGGGCTGCGACGAGGCGGCGGACGGCCGCTCCATCGCCGAGCTGGTGGCCGAACGCGACCGGGGCGTCGTCGAAGTGCTGCGCGCCACCGGCCGCCTGGGCCGGGGGGAGGGCTCCCGATGACGGGCCTCCCGCTGTTCCGCAGCACGGTCCGCCCCGAGTGGATCGACTACAACGGCCATATGAGCGAGGCCTTCTACGTCCTCGTCTTCGGCCACGCCACGGACGCGCTGATGATCGAGACGGGGCTCGACTCCGGGTACCGCGAGTCCACGGGCTGCTCCCTCTACACGGTCCAGTCCCAGGTCCGCTTCCTCAGGGAGGTGCCCGAGGCCGCCCATCTCGCCGTCCGTACCCGCGTGCTGGGAGCGGCACCGCGCAAGTCGCGCTTCGTGCACGAGATGTACGTCGTGCCGGAGCAGGACGCGGAGCCGGCGCGGGACGCGGCCCCGGCGGCCACGACCGAACTGCTCGCGGTCCACGTCGACCAGCGGGCGGGCCGGGCCGCCGAGTTCCCCGACGCGGTCCTGCACCGCCTCAGGGAGCTGACGGAACCGGCCCCCGACTGGGCGGGCCACCCGATCCCCGCCGTGGCCTGACGTGCCCCGGGGGGCCGGACCGCGCGCCCGCCCCCCCCGGGCGGGGCCCCTGGCGGCCCGCGCCGGGGCTAGCGTCCGGTCAGGACCATGGCGACGGCGACCGCCGCGAGCAGCCCCACGTACGCCCAGGCGTGGACGCCGTCGGGGACGCGCGGCGGGTGCCGCCTGAGCAGCACGATCACCGGGAGGGACGCGGCCAGCAGCGCGGCGGCCGACCGGACGTCGACGAGCCCCACCAGGTGCACCGGCGTGCCCCCGGCGGCCGGCGCGGCCGGGGCGAGGCAGACCGCCGCGGTCGGCAGGGCGACGGCGAGGGTGAGCGGGTTGGCGAGCGCCGTGGCCACCCGCATCGGATGCCCGGCGCGCCGCATCGCGGGCACGGTCATGACGCTGCCGCCCACGCCGAGGAAGGCCGCCACCGCGCCGATGGGCGCGCCGAGCACCGGCGACAGCGGGCGCGGCGCCCCGGTCCCGTCCGGCTCGACGCCGCGGCGCGGCCGCAGGAAGCCGGGCCGCAGCAGCACGTCGGCGACGGTCAGGACGACATAGCCGACGAAGGCCCAGTGCGCGAGGCCCGCGGGGGCGAGGCGCGCGAGGAGCGCTCCCGCCGAGGCGCCGGCCACGAGCAGCAGGAGCAGCGGGCCGCAGCCGCGCAGGGCCGCGAGCACCCGCCGGGGTGTGACGGCCGTCGCGAGCCCCGCGCCCGCCACCATCACCAGCGCGGAGGTGGCCGTCGCCACCCGCATCGCGTCGGGGCCGAGAGCCCGGTCCGCCCACACCACCACCGGCACCGTGACGAAGCCCCCGCCGAAGCCGAAGGCCACCGTCGTCACGCCGGTCAGAAGCCCGATCCCGAGCAGTGCCACCACATCCATGCCTCCACCCCACCAGCCGCGACCCGGGGCGCGCATGCGATGGTCGGCGCGATTGTTTCGTGTCCCGGCCAGGGCGGCCGCTACGGTGGCCCGGTGAGGAACGTTCCCCTGGCCGAGGTCGACCACGTCGGGCGTGCCGTACTGCCGGTCGGCACCGACTATCCGCCGGGCCACCTGCTCGACTGGCACGAGCACCGGCGCGCGCAGTTCCTCTACGGCGCCACCGGCGTCATGGTCGTGGACACCGCGCAGGGCAACTGGACCGTGCCGCCCGAGCGCGCCGTGCTGATCCCCGCGGCCACCCGGCACCGCGTGCGCATGCTGGAGGTGAGCACGCGCAGCCTGTACGTCGAGCCGGGCGCCGTCCCCTGGTGGCCCGCGACCTGCACGGTCGTCGACGTGCCGCCGCTGCTGCGTGAACTGCTCGCCGCGGCGGCCGCATTCGGGCCCGACTACGACCTCGCGGGGCGCGAGGGAGCCGTCGCTGCGCTCCTGCTGCACGAGATCGCCGCGCTGGCCCCGCTGCCTTTCCATGTCGGCATTCCGGCCTCCGCCGACCTCGCCGGCCTCTGCCGCGCCTACCTGGCGGAGCCGGACGCCGGCACCACCAACCGGGAGTGGGCGGGCCTGGTGGCGATGAGCGAGCGGGCCTTCACCCGGAGGTTCCGCGCCGAGACCGGCGAGAGCCCGGCCGTCTGGCGCGGCCGGGCCCGCCTGCTCGCCGCCGTGCCGCTGCTGCGCACGGCGCAGGTCGGCGAGGTGGCGGGACGCCTCGGCTATGCCTCGCCCGCCGCGTTCACCGCCGCCTTCACCCGGGCCTTCGGCGCCCCGCCCTCCCGCTTCACCGCGCGCCCCTGAGCGCGCGGGGGCCGGGCGCGCCGCGGTCGGTCCGGTCCCCGGCTCTCCGGGAGGCCCCGGCGGGTACGCGGGCGCGGTCAGCCCGCGGAGCCGTCGCCGCCCCACGCGGGGTCGTTGTCCCACTCCTCGTTGCGCTCCCTGACCTTCTCCATCGCGTGCTCCGCCGCCGTGCGCGACGCGTAGGGTCCGAAGCGGTTCTTGGCGGGGCACTGGACCCCTTCCTCCACGGTCTTGTGCTGGAGGCAGTAGTACCACTCGCCCGCCTTGGGCTCCGTGCGCTTCTTGAACAGGGCCATCGTCCGTGCCTTTCCCTCCGGGACCGTGCCGGTCCGTGCCGTGCGTACCGTGTGTCCGGCGTACCCGCCATGCTGCCCCGCGGGCGGCCGGAGGACGCTGGTTAGACTCGCCGCATGTCCGGCCAGCAGCTTCTCGTCCCCGGGACGGTCTCCCCGCAGCGCCCCGTCCCCGCAGCCATCGCCCGCCCGCCGTACGTGGGCAAGCCCAAGCCCGACCCGTACGAAGGACCCGACGTGCAGAGCGCGGAGACGATCGAGCGGATGCGGGTCGCGAGCCGTATCGCCGCCGACGCGCGCGAGGAGGCCGCGAAGCACATCGCGCCCGGTGTCACCACCGACGAACTCGACCGCGTCGCCCACGAGTACATGTGCGACCACGGCGCCTACCCGTCCACGCTCGGCTACCGGGGCTTCCCCAAGTCGCTGTGCACCTCCGTCAACGAGGTCATCTGCCACGGCATCCCGGACTCCACGGTCCTGCGCGACGGCGACATCGTCAATCTCGACGTCACCGCCTACATCGGCGGCGTGCACGGGGACACCAACGCGACCTACCTCTGCGGGGACGTGGACGAGGAGTCCAGGCTCCTGGTCGAGCGGACCAGGGAGTCCCTGAACCGGGCGATCAAGGCCGTGCGGCCCGGCCGCCAGATCAACGTGATCGGCCGGGTGATCGAGTCGTACGCCAAGCGGTTCGGCTACGGGGTCGTGCGCGACTTCACCGGCCACGGCATCAACACCGCCTTCCACTCCGGCCTCATCGTCCCGCACTACGACAGCCCGCACGCGACGACTGTCATCCGCGAGGGCATGACCTTCACCATCGAGCCCATGCTGACGCTCGGCTCCTACGACTACGACCTGTGGGAGGACGGCTGGACGGTGGTGACGAAGGACCGCCGCAGGACGGCCCAGTTCGAGCACACCCTCGTGGTGACGGCGACGGGCGCGGAAATCCTCACGTTGCCCTGACGCCGGGACGGGGTACGGTTTTCCCGACAGGACGTCGGGAAAACCCAGCGAGGCGCACGGGTGGTTACTTAGGTAAGCCTAAGCTAAGCTCTCCGTGTCCCTCGGTCGTCCCCCCAGGTCCGGAGGTTCCGCCCGTGCCGACAGCCACCGTCCCCTTCTCGACCCGCATCCGCGAGGTCTCGGCGGCGCAGCACGCCGCCGTCAGCACCTCGTCCTTCATGAGCGACCTC
Organism: Streptomyces tremellae; assembly: GCF_039540215.1. Classification (NCBI taxonomy): domain Bacteria; kingdom Bacillati; phylum Actinomycetota; class Actinomycetes; order Kitasatosporales; family Streptomycetaceae; genus Streptomyces; species Streptomyces tremellae. Next base: position 13,200 of record NZ_BAABEP010000051.1, on the reverse strand, counting down.
ATCGGCGGCAGACTCGGCCTTGAGGCGTACGCCCGCTACACCGAGCAGCTGTGGTTCGTCTACGCGGCCCTGGAGGGCGGGGCGGCCCGCGACGGCCTCACGTCCGACCCCGTCGCGGGGCCGTTCGTCAGGCCGGAGCTCGCCCGCACCCCCGAGCTCGCCCGCGACCTCGCGTACCTGCGCGGCCCCGACTGGCGCAGTGACCTGGAGCCGCTGCCCGCCACGGCCGCCTACGCCGCCCGCATCGAGGACTGCGCCGCCGCCTGGCGCGGCGGCTATGTCGCCCACCACTACACCCGCTACCTCGGCGACCTCTCCGGCGGCCAGGCGCTCGGGGCCCGCGCCGAGCAGCTGTGGGGCTTCGCCCACCGCGGCGACGGCGTGCGGTTCTACGCCTTCGACGCCATCGGCAACCCCGCCGCGTACAAGCGCGCGTACCGGGCCAGGCTCGACGCGCTGCCGGTCGACGCGGCGGAGAAGGCGCGGATCGCGGACGAGTGCCGCCGCGCCTTCGAGTGCAACGGCGCGGTCTTCCGCGAGCTGGGCGAGCTCTATCCGGCGGCCTGAGCCCCGCCGCCGCGCGGGGCGCCGCCCGCGCGGCGGCGGACCGCGGCGAGCGGGACGAGCGCGGGCACGGTGCACACGGCGCCCGCGAGGAACACCCCGCGCGGCCCCGCCGCGACCAGCGCGCCGCGCGCCGCGAGCGCAGTAGGGGCCGGGCCTGCGGGCCCTGGGGCGGCCGGTGACTCGGTGGCCAAGGGGACCTCCTGGCGGGAGCGGGGCGGCGGGGGCCTGCCCCCCTGTCCGGGAGCGTCGCGGGCACCGGGGCGCCCGCTCTGCTCTTTCGTCCTGGGCCGAATCCCCGCCGCCGCGCCGCGGTCCCGTCCGGTCCGCGACGCAAGACACCGGGAGAGCCATGCCCCTGTCATGCGCCTGTGCGCCGACGACCTGACGCGCTGCCGGTTCGCGGTGTCGCCGCTGTGCCAGACGCACGAGGCGCTGCGGCTGCTGCGCAGGCCGGGCCGGCACCGCTACCACCGCCCGTGGCTCGCCCGCACCGCGCGGGCCGCCGCCGGTCTCGACCTGGCCGACCTGCGGCTGTTCATCCCGCGGCAGGGCCGCGGTGACCCGCCCGGCTTCCTCGGGCCGCCGCCGACCGCCGCGTTTGGGATCTTCGAGGACGAGACCGCCCGGCTGCGCGCCACCGACGGGGAGCGGGCGAGGACCGAGATGGCGCGCTCGCTCGCCTGCACGCCCGGCGCCCTCGAACCGTCGCGCGGACAGCGGCTGCTGCGGGACCCCGCCGCCGTACGGTCGCTCGCCGATGCCACGGAGCGCGCCTGGCACACCCTGCTCGCCCCCGAATGGCCGCGTATCCGGGGCGTGCTGGAGGCGGACATCGCCTACAGACCGCGGCGGCTCGCGGCCGGAGGACTCGAAGCCCTCTTCGCCGACCTCGACGGCAGGGTGGCGTGGGCGCCGGACACCCTGACCCTGCGGGTGGACGAGGTGTTCCCCGGCTTCCCTGTGGCCCAGCGGCTCGACGGGCGCGGTGTGCTGCTGACGCCCAGTGTGTTCGTGTGGCCGGATGTCGTGAGCGGCTTCGCGCCGCCGTGGCAGCCGACCGTTCTCTGCCCCGCGCGCGGCATCGGAGGGTTGAGGGGCCGTGCCGGGCGCACGGCACCGCAGGGCGGCCCGGAGACCCGGCCCCAGGACCCGGCGTCCCAGCCCCTGAGCGACAGGGCGGCGGCGCGGTGCCGCCGGCCCTCGTCCGGCTCCTCGGCCCGAACCGGGCCAGGCTGCTCGCCGTGCTCGACGCCCCCGCCTCCACCACCCTGCTCGCGCGGCGCCTCGGCCTCGCCGCCTCGTCCGTCTCCGTGCACCTGGCGGTGGTGCGCGACGCGGGCCTCCTCACGGCGCGGCGCGACGGCCGCCAGGTGTCTACGCACGCACCGCGCTCGGCCGGGCGCCGGCCGCCGCGCACCGCGGCTGAGCGCACCCCGGGTCCGGTGCGTACGGCCTCCGGCACGGCACCGGGCCCGCGGAGCCGTGCGGCGGCGCGGCGGTGTCACGACGCGAACCGCACCCGGCCGCCGAGTTCGATCTCGCCGTCGCGCGCGGGCGCCGTCAGCAGCTGCGAGCCCCTGCCCTGCGTGATGTTGAGCGCCCTGCCGAGCTCCGCCGTGAGCAGCAGCGCCGCCGCGCCCGTGGCCTCGTCCTCGACGACCGCCTCGTCGCGGCGCGGGAACGCCCGCGCCCTGACGCGGCCCGCCGCCTCGTCCTCCCACGCCCACGCGTACAGCCGGCCCTCGCCCGGCGGCGGCGCGGGCAGCGCGTCGACCTCGGCGGGCGAGGCGTACTGCCGCAGCGCGCGCGGCGGCACCCACTCGGGGCGCGCCGTGATCCAGGTGAACTCGCCGTCCTGGCGCACCCACACCTCGCCCGCCTCCACCTGGAGCGACTCCACGTCGAGCAGCCAGGCCGCGCCGACGAGGGGGTGCCCGGCGAACGGGAGCCGCAGGCCCGGCGCGTAGATGTCCACCACGCCGCGCTCCGGGTCGTCGACGAAGACGGTCTCGCTGTGGCCGAGCCGGTCCGCCAGGGCCTGTCGCGGGCCCTGCCCGCGGTGGGACCTGCCGTCCCGTACGACCCCGAGCGGGTTGCCGTGGCGCCCGTCGCCCGCGCAGAACACCCGGAGGACGTCGAGGTGCGGCGCGGGCGCGGCCGACCGCGGTTGGTCTGTCACGCGGGCATTCAAGCACCTCCTGGCGCGGGCCCCTCTCTTGGGCATCGCTTGACCTGAATGTGACCTGCGCCAACGGATCGCATGGCCGGTCGATGACCGTGATGCCCCGCTACGTGGGAAATGAGATCCACATCACTGGACGGGTGGCTATGGGTAAGGTAAGCCTTCGTTAAATTAGGTTTGCCTGGCCTTGGTCGGTGGTCCGCCCCGCCCACCCCCGCACGGGGCCCGTTCGCCCAGAACCCGGGCCCCGGACCGAACCTGTCAGCCCGCTGTACCCCGACTGTGTGCCCGACGCGCCGTCGTCGTGCCGAACGCACCCGTGGAGCCTCCATGCGCCCTGCCCGAACCACCGTCGCCACCGCCGTCGCCGCGGTGGCCGCCCTGACCGCCGTCACGGGCTGCGCCGACAAGACCGACGCCGCGTCCGGAGGCAAGGGCGGCCCCGCCGTCCACGTCACCGCCAAGGACGACTCCTGCGCGGTCTCCACGGCGTCCTTCGCCGCGGGCCACGTCCAGCTCGCCGTGGAGAACCAGGGCTCCAGGGTCACCGAGGTCGAACTCCTCTTCCCCGACGGCCGGATCGCCACCGAGCGCGAGAACCTCGGCCCCGGCACCCGCGCCACCGTCACCGCCGAGGTCAAGGCCGGCACGTACAACATCGCCTGCATACCCGGCATGAAGGGTCAGGGCATCCGCAAGAAGGTCACCGTCACCGGCGGCACGGCGGAGAGGCGCGACCCCGCCAAGGACGCCGCCGTCGACGCCTACCGCGCCTACGCGCAGGCCCAGGCCGACGCCACCCTGCCCAAGGTCAAGACCTTCACCGACGCCGTGCGCGCGGGCGACATCCCCGCCGCGCGGAAGGCGTTCGCGCCCTCACGCGTCGGCTGGGAGCGCACCGAGCCCGTCGCCGAGTCCTTCGGTGACATCGACCCGAAGACCGACACCCGCGCCGACGGCCTGGAGGACGGCCAGAAGTGGACCGGGTGGCACGCCCTGGAGAAGCAGCTCTGGCAGGACAAGAAGCTCTCCGCCGACTCCAAGGCGCTCGCCGACCAGCTGGACAAGGACCTCGCCGACTGGCAGCAGCGCGTCGGCCGCGCCGAGATCACCCCCACCTCCATGGCCAACGGCGCCAAGGAACTCCTCGACGAGGTCGCCACCAACAAGATCACCGGCGAGGAGGACCGTTACAGCCACACCGACCTGTCGGACTTCCAGGCCAACGTCGACGGCGCGCAGAAGGCGTACGAACTCCTCAAGCCCGTCGCGCGGAAGAACGACCCGGCGCTCTCCGCCGAACTCGACAAGCAGTTCGCCGCCATCGACACCCTGCTCGCCAAGTACCACGACAGCCACAGCTCCGACGGGTTCGTGGCCTACACCAAGGTCGCCCCCGCCCAGCGCAAGCAGCTCTCCGACGGCGTCAACGCGCTCGCCGAGCCGCTGTCGAAGCTCGCCGCCGCGGTCGTGAAGTAGCCCCGATGAGCGAGACACCACCCGACGAACCACCGCGGGGGAGCGCACGGGAGGGGGCGCCCCGCGCGCCGTCCCGCCGCGCCCTGCTCGGCTGCGGCGACGCAAGGCTCGCGGTCGCCGCCGCCGCGGCGGGCGGCGGTGCGGCCGCCGCCCTGGGCGGCTCCTCCGGCGCGCCCGCGCCCGGTGCCGAGGCCGTCCCCTTCCACGGCACCCACCAGGCGGGGATCGCGACCCCCGTCCAGGACCGGCTGCACTTCGCCGCGTTCGACGTCACCACCGGCGACCGGGCCCAACTCGTCCGGCTGCTGGGGGACTGGACCCGCGCGGCCGAGCGGATGACCGCCGGCCGCGAGATCGGCGGCGGCGCCGTACCCGCGCTCGCCGAGGCGCCGCCCGACGACACCGGCGAGGCGGCCGGCCTCCCGCCGTCCCGCCTCACCCTCACCGTGGGCTTCGGCCCCTCCCTCTTCGCCGAGGGCCGCTTCGGGCTCGCGGCCCGTCGGCCCGCCGCCCTCGTCGACCTGCCGGCATTCCCAGGCGACGCCCTCGAAGCGGCCCGCAGCGGCGGCGACCTGTGCGTGCAGGCGTGCGCCGACGACCCGCAGGTCGCCGTGCACGCCATCCGCAACCTCGCCAGGATCGCCTTCGGAACGGCCGCGATCCGCTGGTCCCAACTCGGCTTCGGCAAGACCTCGTCCACCACGCCCGGCACCCAGACACCCCGCAACCTCTTCGGGTTCAAGGACGGCACCGACAACATCGCAGGCACCGACACCGCCCTGCTCGACCGGCACGTGTGGGTCGGCGCGGACGACGGCCCCGCCTGGATGGCCGGCGGCTCCTACCTGGTGGCCCGCCGCATCTCCATGCACATCGAGGTGTGGGACCGCTCCCCGCTCAAGGACCAGCAGGACGTGTTCGGCCGCACCAAGGGCGAGGGCGCGCCCTACGGCAAGACCCGCGAGCACGACAGGCCCGACCTCGCCGCGCTGCCGCCCGACGCGCACGTGCGGCTCGCCCACCCCGCCGCCAACGGCGGGGCCAGGATGCTGCGCCGCGGCTACTCGTACACCGACGGCACGGACGGCCTCGGCCGGCTCGACGCGGGCCTGTTCTTCCTCGCCTACCAGCGCGACATCCGCCGCGCCTTCATCCCGGTGCAGCGGCGCCTCGCGCGCGGCGACGCCCTCAACGAGTACATCCAGCACGTCGGTTCCGCGGTCTTCGCGGTCCCGCCCGGCGTCCGCGACACGGACGACTGGTGGGGAAGGGAGCTGATGGCGGCATGAACCACGGCCCGTCAGGTTCCGCAGAGCACGTGTGCAACGGAGCGCGCCCCCGCGCGCTCGTCCGACGCGGAAGGAACCCGGTGTGTTCGCCAACTACCTGATCGGCCTGCGCGAGGGGCTCGAAGCCAGTCTGGTCGTCTGCATCCTCGTCGCGTACCTCGTCAAGACCGGCCGCCGCGACGCCCTCAGGCCGATCTGGTACGGCGTCGGCGCGGCCGTCGTGCTGGCCCTCGCGTTCGGCTGCGCCCTCGAATTCGGCTCGCAGGAGATGACGTTCGAGGCGCAGGAGGGCCTCGGCGGCTCCCTGTCGATCGTCGCGGTCGGCCTCGTGACGTGGATGGTGTTCTGGATGCGCCGCACCGCGCGGCACCTGCGCGCCGAACTCCACGGCAAGCTCGACTCGGCGCTCCGGATGGGCACGGGCGCGCTGGTCGCCACCGCGTTCCTCGCGGTGGGCCGCGAGGGCCTGGAGACCGCGCTGTTCGTATGGGCGTCCGTACGGGCGTCCTCGGACGGCACGCCCGCCCCGCTGGCCGGCGTGGTCCTCGGCCTCCTGACGGCGGTGGTGCTCGGCTGGCTGTTCTACCGGGGAGCCATCCGCATCAACCTCGCCGCGTTCTTCACCTGGACCGGCGGGATGCTGGTCGTCGTCGCGGCGGGCGTCGTCGGCTACGGCTTCCACGACCTCCAGGAGGCGAACATCCTGCCCGGCCTCACCCACCTCGCGTTCGACATCAGCGACACCGTTCCGCCGGACAGCTGGTACGGCACCCTGCTGAAGGGCGTGCTCAACTTCCAGCCCGACCCGACGGTGCTCCAGTCCGTGGTGTGGCTCGTCTACCTGGTCCCGGCCCTCACGCTGTTCCTCCTGCCGGTAGGGTTCTTCGGACGGGATGGGTCCACGAGGTCCGGGAAGCAGAAGACGACCGATGAGAAGGCCGATTCGAACGGCGTGGCTCGCGACGGCGGCCATGGCGGTGCTCTCGCTGACGGCGAGCGGTTGCGTGACGGTGCACGGGGAACTGGCGGTCGTCCCGTCGGTGAAGCGGAGTGAGGCCGCGAAGGCCCTGACCGCCTTCGTCGACGCGTACAACGCCGCGGACAAGGCGTACGACCCGGCCCTCGACAAGGGCCGGGTCACCGGCGCGCTCGGCGCGATCAACCAGGCCGGGCTGCGGTCCAAGTCCGTGACCAGTCCGGGCGGCAATCCGCACCACACCGATCTGGTGCTGAACGACCCGCGGTTCACCATCCCGAAGAAGGCCGGCTGGCCCCGGTGGTTCGTCGCGGACGCGGCGCCAGCGGGACAGCAGCGCACCGGGGACAACGAGGTCCGCTGGCTGATGGCGTTCGTCCGCGAGAGCCCCGACGCGGACTGGAAGGCCGCCTATCTGACGACCATGGCCGCGGGGGCGACACCGCGCTTCACCACCGGCTCCGACGGCTACGCGGTCCCGCCCACCGGCGCGGACCTCGCGGTCGCGCCCGCCCGGCTGAGCGCCGACTACGCCTCGTACCTCCAGACGGGCAGCCCCGACGACTTCGCGCCGGGACCGCACACCGACCGGTGGCGCGCCGACCGCGCCCGCGACGCGAAGCAGCCCGCCAGCACCGTCCAGTACGCCGACCAGCCCCTCAAGGGCGGCGCGTTCACGCCCCTCGCGCTCTCCACGCAGGACGGCGGCGCCTTCGTCTTCTTCGCGACCCGCTACTTCCAGCGCCAGACCACGGCCGCCGGCTACCGCCCCCAAGTCGCCGCGGACGTACGGCCGCTGGTGCGCGGCACCGTCCACACCAAGCTCACCAAGGACTGGATGTCGAGCCAGGTCGCCGAGGTGCCGGCCAGCGGCAAGGTCGCGGTCATCAGCCGCCTTGAGGGCGTGACGGGCGCCACGGGGTCCTGAGGCGCCGCGCGCGGGGCGGCGGCCGGTGCCGCGCGGCCGTCCGCCGCCCGGGTCAGCCGGCCTGCCCGTCCCCGTCCGCCTCCCCGGGTGGCGGCCAGGCGTCGCCCCAGTCGGTGTCGCGCGCCGCCCGGTACAGCGGCCCGTGCCGCTTCGTCACCGTCGTGCGCCGCAGCCCGTCCGCCGCCGTGCACAGGTCGAGCAGCACCTGCCCCTTGCGCAGCTGCGGCCTGCGCACCACCCGGGACGGCGCGGGGGAGACCGCGCCGGGCCCGCGCACCGCCGCCACGTAGCTGAACTTCTCGTCCTCGTACGGCAGCGAGCCGCCCTTCACCTGCCGGTGCAGCGACGACCTGCCGACCCGGGCCGCGAAGTGGCACCAGTCGGCGCCCCGTTCGATCGGGCAGGCCCCGTCGTGCGGGCACGGCGCGGCGACGGTGAAGCCCGCGGCGACCAGCGCGCCGCGCGCCGCGAGCACCCGCTCGTACCCGTCGGGCGTGCCCGGCTCCACGACCACCACCGCCCGGCCCGCCCGCGCGGCTGCCCTCACCAGCGCCGCCCGGCCGGGTGCCGCGAGCTCCTTGAGCACATAGCCGACCGTGATCAGGCCGGCCTCGGGGAGCTCGCCGCCGGCCGCGCCGATCCTGGCCCGCCGCCACACCGCGTCCGCGAGCCCGGGCACGCCCGCCGCCAGCTCCCTGCCGACCGCGAGCGCGGGCTCCGCCCAGTCGAGGACCGTCGTGGGGCGCCCGCCGGGCCAGACGGCACCCGCCGCCCACACGGCCGCGCCGGTGCCGCCGCCGACGTCGAGGTGGCTCTCGGGGCGCCAGCCTGGCGCCGCGTCCGCGAGGGCGCCGAGCGCGGCCCGTACCGCCTCGAACGTCGCGGGCATCCGGTACGCGGCGTACGCGGCGGCGTCCGAGGCGTCGCGCAGCACCGGCGCCTCGGTGGGCGTGGCCCCCCGGTACGTGGCGATCAGCCGGTCGACGGCCGCCGCGGCCCGCGCCGGCGGCACGCCGTCCAGCAGGCCCGCGAGCGCGGCACGCAGGTTTTCCGAGGTGGGAAGGATCGCGTTCACCGCGGAATTCTAGACTCGTCCGGACGGGTGAGAAGCGGGCGCGACGGAGAGGACGGCGGGCGGTGGTGCGAACGGACCGGGACGGTACGGGCGACGGAGGCTGCGGCGGCAGGGCGGACGCGGCGCCCGCCGCGGGGGAGGGCTCCCCGCGGGACGCTGGCGCGGGCCCGGCGCCCGGCGCGCGCCACTCGCTGATGACACGTCCGCTGCTGGTGCTGTTCGCGGTGGCCGCAGGCGCCGCCGTGGGCAGCCTCTACTACGCGCAGCCGCTCCTCGACGTCATCGGGGGCGACCTCGGCGCGGGCGACGGCACGGTCGGTCTGCTGGTCACCGCGACCCAGGTCGGCTACGCGCTCGGCATCCTGTTCATCGTGCCGCTCGGCGACCTGCGCCAGCGGCGCGTCCTCATCCCCGTGATGATGGTGCTCTCCGCCCTCGCGCTCGGCGCCTGCGCGGCGGCGCCGAACATCGGGACGCTCGCGGGCGCGCTGATCGCCGTCGGCGTCACCACCGTGGCCGGCCAGATCCTCACCCCGCTCGCCGGGGACCTCGCCGACGACGCCTCCCGCGGCAAGGTCGTCGGCATCGTCGTCAGCGGCATCCTCACCGGCATCCTTGTCGCGCGGATCTTCGCCGGGCTCGTCGCCTCAGCCGCGGGCTGGCGGATCGTCTTCCTGGCGGCCGCGGTCGCCGCCGTCGTGCTCGCGGCGCTGCTGTACCGGTCCATCCCCACGCTGCCCGCCCGCTCCTCCACACTGCCCTACCGAGCCCTGCTGAAGTCGGTGTTCTCGCTCATCGCGCACGAGCCCAGGCTGCGGATCAGCATGGTGTTCGGGATCTTCGGCTTCGCGGTGTTCACGATGCTGTGGACCTCGCTGACCTTCCTGCTCTCAGGACCGCCGTACGACTACCCGACGGCCGCGATCGGCTTCTTCGGCGTGGCCGGGCTCATCGGCGCGCTCGCCGCCCAGGGCGCGGGCCGCCTGCACGACCGGGGCAGGTCGGTGGCCGGCGTCGGCCTCGCCTGGGCGCTGATCCTCGTCTCCTGGGTGGTCGTCGGCTTCGGCGGGCACGTCCTCGTGGTGCTGGTCCTCGGCATCATCGTGCTCGACATCGGCATCCAGGGGCAGAACATCCTCGCCCAGTCCCGCGTCTTCCAGATCTCGGCCGAGGCGCGCAGCCGCCTCAACACGGCGTACATCGCGGGCAACTTCATCGGCGGCGCGATCGGCTCCGTCGTCGCCACCACCGCCTGGGACACGGGCGGCTGGCCCGCGGTCTGCGTCACCGGCGGGGCGCTCTCGCTCGCCGCCCTCCTCGTCTGGGCGGTCACCCGCCGCGGCGCGCTCCGGCCCTGAGCCCGGTCGGGGTCCCGGACCCGGTCGGGGTCCTGGGCCCGGTCGGGGTCCTGGGCCCGGTCGGGATTTCAGGCCCCGTCGGGGCCGAGCTTGCGCAGCAGATCCCGGAGCGTGGTGGCCTCCGCGGGGGTGAGGCCCGAGAAGGAGGCGGGCGGGGTGGTGTCGGCGAGCTGGGCCCGCCTGGTCAGCTCCCGCCCCTCGCCGGTGAGCACGATGACCTTGACCCTGCGGTCGGTGGGGTGCTGCTGCCTGGTGGCGAGACCGCGCTGTTCGAGGGCGTCGACCAGCGAGGTCACATAGGAGTTGTCGCAGCCGAGCCGCTTGGCGAGCTGCCGCATCGGCAGCGGCTCGTCCAGGGGGAGGACGAGGAGCGCCCGCAGGGGGGCGAGCGGCAGCCCGGTCTCCTCCACGATCCGGTGGAAGGCGGCCATCGCGGCCGGGTTGTGGCTGATCGCGCGGATGCGCTGCCACGCCTCGGCCGCCGGGTCGTCGTAAGGGCCGTCCACGACCGGGACGGGAAGGTCTGAGGCCGTCATCACAGAGTCCGATGTTAGCCGATGCCATTAGTTTATGTTTTCAATGATTGAGTCAATCATCGATAGTGCTAGTGTTTTTTGCCATGAGAGTTCGCCCGGACCAGAAGCCGGTCGTGGCCGTCGTCTATGTCGCCGCCACGTTCATGGCCGTCCTGGACACCACGATCGTCAACGTCGCCCTGCCCGCCCTCGGCCGCGACCTGCACGCCCGCGCCGACGGCGTCGGCCTCGTCTCCGTCGCCTACCTGGTGAGCCTCGCGGTCTTCATCCCCGCCTCCGGCTGGCTCGGCGACCGGATCGGCGGGCGGCGGGCGCTGCTCGGCGCCGTCGCCCTGTTCACGGCCGCGTCGGCGCTGTGCGGCTGCTCCACGAGCCTCGGCGCGCTGGTGGCCTTCCGCGTCCTGCAGGGCGCCGGCGGCGCGGTGATGACCCCGGTCGGGCTCGCGATGCTTTTCCGCGTCTACCCGCCGGCCGAGCGCGTCCGGATCTCCGGCGTCCTCGCGCTGGTCACTGCGCTGGCGCCGGCCCTCGGCCCGATCCTCGGCGGCGTGTTCACGACGTACCTGTCGTGGCGGTTCGCGTTCTTCGTCAACGTGCCGATCGGCGCGGCGACGCTCGTGTTCGGCGCCCTGGGGCTCGCCCGGCACGCCCCCGCGCACCCCGGCCGCCTCGACGTGACCGGCCTGCTGCTCTCCGGACTCGGGCTCGGCTCGCTCATGTACGGCCTGGCCGAGGGCCCCTCGCGGGGCTGGACGGCCCTGCCCGTGGCGGGCGCGCTCGGCGCGGGCGCTGTGCTGCTCGCCGCGCTGGCCGCCGTCGAACTGCGCGTGCCTAGGCCCCTGCTCGACCTGCGCCTGCTCGGCAACCGCATGTTCGCCTGCGCGACGGGCCTGTACGGCCTCGCCTCGGTCGCCTATCTCGGCGCGCTGTTCCTCGCCGCCCTGTTCTTCCAGGACGCGCTCGGCCTGTCCGCCGTGCGGTCGGGGCTCGCGGTCTTCCCCTCAGCGCTCGGCGTCATGGCCGGCGGGCAACTCGTGACCAGGGTGCTCTACCGGCGCTTCGGCCCCCGCAGGATCACGGCCGCCGGACTGCTGGCCATGGCCGCCGCGCTGGCATCGATGGCCAGGGTCGGCGGCGGTACGGACCCCTGGCAGGTGCGGCTCCTCATGCTCTGCCTCGGCGTCGGCGTCTCCTTCGTGTTCATCCCCAGCCAGGCCGCCTCCATGGCCACTGTCTCGAAGGAGCGGACCGGGCGGGCGTCCTCCGTCTTCAACGCGGGGAAGCAACTCGGCGGCGCGGTCGGCGTCGCGCTCCTCAGCACCGTCCTCTCGGCGGCGGGCGGCGCGGCCGGCGGAGGCGTCCCCGCCGGCCCGGACGCCTACCGCGCCGCGTTCCTCGCCGCCGCGGCCGCCGCCCTGCTCGCCGTGCCGGTCGCGCTCGCCGTCCGCGACGCCGACGCCGCGCCCACCATGACACGCCCACGGAACCCCCGCGCGGCCCGGCGTGCCGGGGCGGCCCCAGAACAGGCCGACTGAACCCGGGGCCACCCGCCCCGGCCGCCGCCCGCCGCCCCCGCCGCCGCGCGCCCCGGCTGGGGGACAATGGCGCCATGCGCTATCGAGTCCTGGGCACCACCCACGCATTCCGCGACGACGGCACGCCCGTCGCCGTCGGAGGCGCGCGCCTGCGTGCCCTGCTCACGGCGCTCGCCCTGCGCCCCGGCCGTACGGTGCAGGTCGGCGCCCTCGTCGCGCAGGTGTGGGACGGCGACCCGCCCGCCGACGCGGTCGCCGCGCTCCAGGCCCTGGTCGGGCGGCTGCGCCGGGCGCTCGGGCACGGTGCGGTCGCCTCCGTGGAGGGCGGCTACCGGCTGTGCGCGGCCGAGGACGACGTGGACGTCCACCGCTTCGCCCGCCTCGCGGCCGAGGGATCGCGGGCGCTCGACGCGGGCGACGCGACCGCCGCGGACGCGCGGCTCACCGAGGCGCTCGCGCTGTGGCACGGGCCCGCCCTCGCCGACCTGCCCGACCGGGCGGGCGAGGCACTGCGCTGGGAGGCCCGCCGCAGGGAGGCGCACCGCGCCGGCCTCGCCGCGGCGCTCGCGCTCGGCAGGGCCGACGAGGCGCTGCCGGAACTGACCGCGCTGTGCGAGGCGTCCCCCCTGGACGAGCGGGCGCAGGCGCTGCGGATCAGGGCGCTGCGCGACGCCGGGCGCCCCGCGGAGGCGCTCGCCGCGTACGAGGGGATACGCCGCGCGCTCGCCGATCGGCTCGGTACCGATCCGGGGCCCGAACTGCGCGCTCTCCACGGCGAGCTGCTCGCGGGCGGCGACCGGCGGCCGGCCGCCCCCGGGGCAGGGACCGAGCAGGCCCCCGCGTCCGCGGACGCCGGCGCGCCGCCGCCCGGCCCGCACGCGGTGGGCAACCTCAGGGCCAGGCTCACCTCCTTCGTGGGCCGGCGGGAGGACATCCGGGCCCTCCACGACGACCTCGCGCGCTCCCGCCTCGTCACCCTCACGGGGCCGGGCGGCGCCGGCAAGACCCGCCTCTCCCAGGAGGCGGCGGAGGCCGAGGGCGCCCCCGCCTACCCCGACGGCGTGTGGCTCGCCGAACTCGCCCCCGTCGACGCGCCCGAGGCCGTGCCCGAGGCGGTGCTCGCCGCGCTGGGCGCCCGCGAGACCGTGCTGCGCGGCGCGGGCACCGAGAGCCTGCGCGCCGCCGACCCGCGCACGGGCGAGCCGCTCGGCCTCCTCGTGGAGCATCTGGCGCGTCGGCGGGTGCTGTTGGTGTTGGACAACTGTGAGCATGTGG
>NZ_BAABEP010000050.1:0-50095 GCF_039540215.1 Streptomyces tremellae | reverse complement strand
GGCGACCGCGGCTCCGGCGGCGCGCACGGCCCCGGTGGCGCGCAGGGCCCAGCGGCCGGGGCGGCGGGCCGCCCCGGCTGGGAGGAGCGCCTGGCGAGCGGCCTCGCGTTCCTGCGGCGCCGGGTGACGGGCGAGTACGAGGTCGACGACTTCGGCTACGACGAGGAACTCACAGAACAGGTCCTGATGTCCCTGATCAGGCCCGTGTACGAGAAGTACTTCCGGGTCGAGGTGAAGGGCGTCGAGAACATCCCCGCGGAGGGCGGCGCGCTGGTGGTGGCGAACCACTCGGGCACCCTGCCGCTCGACGGGCTGATGATGCAGGTCGCCGTGCACGACCACCACCCCGCCGGCCGGCACCTGCGGCTGCTCGCCGCCGACCTGGTCTTCATGCTGCCGGTCGTCAACGAGCTGGCCCGCAAGGCCGGCCACACGCTGGCGTGCACCGAGGACGCGGAGGAGCTGCTGGGGCGCGGCGAGGTCGTCGGGGTGATGCCCGAGGGCTTCAAGGGGCTCGGGAAGCCGTTCGGCGAGCGGTACAAGCTCCAGCGCTTCGGCCGGGGCGGCTTCGTGTCGACGGCGCTGCGCACGGGCGTGCCGATCGTGCCGTGCTCGGTCGTCGGCGCGGAGGAGATCTACCCGATGCTGGGGAACGCGAAGACGCTGGCGCGGCTGCTGGGGGTCCCGTACTTCCCGCTGACGCCCACGTTCCCCTGGCTCGGGCCGCTCGGCGCGGTGCCGCTGCCGACGAAGTGGACGATCCAGTTCGGGGCGCCGATCGCGACGGACGGCTATCCGCCGGAGGCGGCGGAGGACCCCATGCTGATGTTCAACCTGACGGACCAGGTGCGGGAGCAGATCCAGCACACCCTGTACAAGCTGCTGGTGCAGCGCAGGTCGGTCTTCTTCTGACGGGAACACGGCGCCCGCCACGGAGGTACGCGGGCGAGGAGGGGGTTCCCTGGCCGGGAACCCCCTCCTCGCCCGCGTACGGTGCGGGCTACTGCCCCTGGTCGGCGTCGTGTCCCTGGATGCCGAGGCCCGGCAGGAGGCCGGGCAGCAGCGGCGGGAGCGTGACGTCGGGCGCGGGGTCGCCCGGGTCCTGGTCCTGCGGCGGGGACGCGGGGTCGGAGGCGCCGGGGGACGGCGGGTCGACGAGGCCGCCGGCCGCACCGCCGATCAGGCCGCCGTCGTGGGCGCCGCCGATGAGCCCGCCGTCGTCCTTGGACGGGGAGGGCGAGCCGTGGCCCGCGGAACCGTGCTTGCCGTGGCTCTCGCCCGAGCTCGGGGTGGCGGACGAGGGCCCCCGGTGCTTGCCCGTGCCGGGCGTCGAGGCGTCCTGGGTGCCGGGCACCGAGGTGCCCGCCTGCCCGCCCTGGGGCGGCTGGAGCCGGGACTTGAGCGGGGCGACGTCCTCGTCTATGGCGACGAAGACCGAGTTGACCTGGTCGCCGACGTCGGTGAGCTGGACGGGCAGCCTGCCCCGCAGGCCGTCCCACGCCTGCCGGTGGGAGGCGGCGAACGACGACAGGGTCGCCATCGGGGCGAGCGAGCCGTCCTTCTGGTACGCGGCGTGCAGCAGGCGGTGGCCCTCCGACGCGTCGTTCCTCATCCCGGTCAGGGTGCGGCGGATCTCGTTGAGCGACTCGTGGTCGAGATGGCCGCTGCGGCCGCGTTCCATGAGTCTTCGCGCCTCGGTGAGCCGGGCGGAGGCGTGGTCGAGGTAGAGGCCGCCGCGCGCGGAGTCGTTGTCCGCCAGGTCGAGTCTGATGTCCTCCATGCCGCGCTTGAGGCCGTAGAGCGAATCACCGGGCAGTGCGTCCGAGCTGGCAGCGGCGACTCCGCTGAAGGCGCCCGCGGCCACACCGACCGTGAGGCCGCCCGCTGCGAGACTCTTCGACCAGCGGGACCTCGGCCGCAGCCGCCCGAGGGGGGACGCCCGGTGGGCGCCCCGCGACGTGCGCTGCTCCGGCACCGTAGGGCCCGGGGAGCCCTGGCCCGCGGTGCCTTCCTGAAGCATGGCCTCCATGGCGGCCACGAGCTGGGCTCGCTGCACCACCTTGACCTCGGGGTCCAGCGTGGGTTTCGGCAGTTCGCCGAGACTGCTCGCCAGGCCCAACAGCCGCCTCTGGTCGGCTGTTTCGGTCGGTTCGGCGGCCGGCTCGGCCGACTGCGCCGTCGCCGAGCCCCGGTCGGTCCTGTCTTCCAGGGCCTGGGCGAAGGCGTTCGCCCGCCGGTGTGCCGAGACGTTCGCGATCACTGGCGGCACCTCCTCTCGTCATGACGGTCGACTCCCCTGGGGGTCCGGTGAGGATCGGCCCGCGTGCGCGGGGGTCACAGGGAGCCTGCATCCCGCACAACGAGCGGCGCGGCACTTCGGTTACGCGCGGAAAGTGTTCGGACCACAGTGTGACCACGCTGTCAACACAGCGTGATGAAAAGGGGGTTGAGGACTGTTCTGCCGTGGGGGGTGCGGCGGGCGCCGCCCGGTGGGACCGGGCGGCGGCGGGGGCGGGGGTCAGCGGGCGTCGTCGGGCAGCAGCCTGGCGAGCGTCCGTACGGCGCGGTACTGGAGGGTCTTGATCGCGCCTTCGTTCTTGCCCATGACACGGGCGGTCTCGGCGACCGAGAGGCCTTGGAGGAACCGGAGCGTGACGCACTCCTGCTGCTGCGGGTTGAGCTTGCGCACGGCTTCGAGGAGGGCCGCGTTGGACAGGGACTCCAGGACGGAGTCCTCCGGGCTGCGCTCGACCTCGTTCGCGTCGAGCATCTCGCCGGTGGTGACCTCCAGGCGGAACCTGCTCGACTTGAAGTGGTCGGCGACCAGGTTGCGGGCGATGGTGACGAGCCAGGCGCCGAAGTCGCGGCCCTGGTACGTGAAGGTGGAGATCCGGCGCAGGGCGCGCAGGAAGGTCTCGCTCGTGAGGTCCTCGGCGGTGGCCCGGCCGCCCACCCGGTAGTAGATGTAGCGGTAGACCGTGTCGCTGTACTGGTCGTACAGCTTGCCGAAGGCGTCGGCCTCGCCCGCCTGGGCGCGCTCGACGAGTTCCATCATGCGCGCGCTGTCGCTGTCGGCGGTGGGGCGGCGGGCGGTGGTCTGGGCCGGGCCGGCGGCGGCGCGGGCGCGGCCGCTCCTTCTGCCGACCGCGGCGCCGCCGCTCGCCAGGGCGTAGCAGGGTCCGATCGGGCCGCTCACGGCAGGGGCCGGTGCGGCGAGTGCGGGTACGGCGTACGCGGTGGGGACAAGACCGCGCAAGTGGTCGAGGACCGTTGCGCGCAGCGTAGCCAGGCCCGAGGCGTCAACCCCGACGTGTGAGTACACGGGTCTCCCAGAGGCAGAGCTTCCATCACGTGCAGTGCGGGACCTCTCACCCGCTGTCGCGGTGGAAGGGGTCCGATGTGCGTCTGAGGAGAATAACGCTTCGTACAGGCCGTGCTACACCGAGTTGCTCAAATCATCGATTACGTCGCTTCGGTGATGGCTCGCCGATGGTTCGGATAGCGGATGGTGACCGCTTGTTGACCGTATGGCGACAGGATCTGATCGCCGGGAGGGTGTTCCAGGGGCGTCGGGGGTGTGGCGAATCGGACAGAACGCCGATATTCGCACGAGTGGTGTGACCCTCGGCACAGGAGAGGTGCGGATTCTGTGACCGCGGCCGTGTCACGCCCCGCGCGGGGCGCTCCCGGCGGGTACGGACCGTGGCCGTACGCCCCGTGACGGCCCGGCGGTACGGGGGTGACGCAGCGCAGCCGCCGGGCGCAGGTATCCGGCCGCGGACGGCCGGCCGCAGGCGCCGGGTCAGCGGCGCCTGCGGTGCAGCGCGACCGCGGCGGCGGTGCCGCCGGCGAGCGCCCCGACGCCCGCGGCCGCCGGGATGCCGACCTTCGCCGCCTTGCGGCCCGTGCGGTAGTCCCGCAGCCGCCAGCCGCGTTCGCGGGCGTGCCTGCGGAGCTTGGCGTCGGGGTTGATCGCGTGCGGGTGGCCGACGAGCGACAGCATCGGGATGTCGTTGTGCGAGTCGCTGTAGGCGGCGCACCGCGCGAGGTCGAAGCCCTCGGCCGCGGCGAGCGCCCGTACGGCCTCGGCCTTCGCGGGGCCGTGCAGGGGCTCCCCGACCAGGCGGCCGGTGTAGACGCCGTCCACGGACTCGGCGACCGTGCCGAGCGCGCCGGTCAGGCCGAGTCTGCGGGCGATGATCGTCGCGGTCTCCACGGGCGCCGCGGTCACCAGCCAGACCTGCTGGCCCGCGTCGAGGTGGGCCTGGGCGAGGGCGCGGGTGCCCGCCCAGATGCGGCCCGCCATGTACTCGTCGTAGATCTCGTCGCTGATCGACATCAGCTCCGCGACGCGGTGCCCCTTGACGATGGAGAGCGCGGAGTCCCGCACGTCCTGCATGTGGTCGGGGTCCTCGACGCCCGCGAGCCTGAACCACGCCTGCTGCCAGGCGAAGCGGGCCAGTTCGCGGCGCTGGAAGAACTTCCGCTTGTACAGGCCGCGGCTGAGGTGGTAGATCGCGGCGCCCTGCATCACGGTGTTGTCGAGGTCGAAGAAGGCGGCGGCGCGCTCGTCGCCGGAGACCGGGAACTCGGGGATCTGCTCCGCAGGTGCCGGGTGTTCGCCGTCCGGCTGTTCCGCTTCTTCCGCGTGTGCGGCGTCCGCGCTCGACCTGCGCGCTGCCTCGGCTGCGGCCTCGCCCGCCAGGACGCTCCTGGCTGTCGCGGAGCGCCTGCGCGGGGTGAGCCATCCCAGTGCGGCCATGTGGCGAGCATAGCCAAGTCCGTTGGGTGCTTCCGGCGCTCGGGGGCGCCCCTGGCGTGAACACTGGCCCACCGATGTGTTAATCCGCACACCGCGCCCGTGCGGCGGGGTGTGCGCGGAGGGCTCGGGGAGCTGGCGCGGGGGCGGACAATGGCACCCATGACCCCTCTGCTGCGGCGTACGAAGAAGGAAGCGAAGGGCGCGGCCCCGGAGCGCGGGCCCGCGGGCGCGCACCGGGTCACACTGATCGCGAAACCCGGCTGCCACCTGTGCGACGACGCCCGCGCGGTGGTGGAGAAGGTGTGCGCCGAGACCGGCGCGGCCTTCGAGGAGAAGGACATCACCGCCGACGAGGCGCTGCGCGACGCGTACGGGGAGCAGATCCCGGTGGTCCTCGTGGACGGCGCGCAGCACACCTTCTGGCGGGTGGACGAGGCGCGACTGCGGCGCGAACTGGCCCGCTGACCGCTCTCGCGCGCGGATCCGGCCCATGGGAAAGGCGGTTACGATCGTGGGCGCTTTGCCGGTGTTCTCGACGGGGGCGTGAGGGTGAGAGGTGTGTGCCGACGTGCGCCCTGGCCTGATGCAACGGTCTGACCTGGTGGTTGGTTCCGGCGCCGCGCGATCCGAGCGCGTGACCCCGGTCACTTTGGTCGGACAAAGCGGACACCATCTTTGTGCACGCGTTCACAAAGACATAGCCTGCACTCGACGGGGCGGCCACGAAACGCACGACCGCCTGCAACCCCGCTCATCCCGCAGGAGCACCGTGGCAACTGGCCGAACGCACCGACCGGCGACTCGCAGCCGAGGCATTCCCGAGGCCACCGTCGCCAGGCTCCCGCTGTACCTGCGGGCCCTCACCGGCCTCTCCGAGCGCTCGGTGCCCACGGTCTCCTCCGAGGAGCTGGCCGCCGCGGCGGGCGTCAACTCGGCGAAGCTGCGCAAGGACTTCTCGTACCTCGGCTCGTACGGCACCCGCGGTGTCGGCTACGACGTCGAGTACCTCGTCTACCAGATCTCCCGCGAGCTCGGCCTGACCCAGGACTGGCCCGTCGTCATCGTCGGTATCGGCAACCTCGGCGCCGCGCTCGCCAACTACGGCGGGTTCGCGTCCCGCGGCTTCCGCGTCGCGGCGCTGATAGACGCCGACCCGGCGATGGCGGGCAGGCCCGTCGCGGGCATCCCGGTCCGCCACTCCGACCAGCTGGAGGAGATCGTCCGGGACAACGGGGTCTCCATCGGCGTCATCGCCACCCCCGCGGGCGCCGCCCAGCAGGTCTGCGACCGCCTCGTGGCCGCGGGAATCACCTCGATCCTCAACTTCGCGCCGACCGTGCTGACCGTCCCCGACGGGGTGGACGTGCGCAAGGTCGACCTCTCCATCGAGCTCCAGATCCTCGCCTTCCACGAGCAGCGCAAGGCGGGCGAGGACGTGCCCGACGTGCCGCCGCCACCGCCGACGACCGTCGCCCAGGACGGCGCGGCACCGGCGGACGACGAGGCCCCCGCCCCCGCTCAGGCCCCCGCAGCCGACGACGGGCAGGCGCCCGCCGCGCGCCGCGACCGCAAGGGCCCCGACGACGAACTGCCCGCGGTGATGCCGGCATGAGTCTCCTGGTCGTGGGCCTGAGCCACCGCAGCGCACCCGTCAGCGTGCTGGAGCGCGCCTCGCTCCCCGCCGACGCGCAGGTCAAGCTGTTGCAGGACACCCTCGCGGCGGAACCCGCCACCGAGGCGGCCGTGCTCGCCACCTGCAACCGCATCGAGCTGTACGCCGACGTCGACAAGTTCCACGCGGGCGTCGCCGAACTCTCCACCCTGCTGGCCCTGCACAGCGGCGTCGGGCTCGACGAGCTCACCCCGTACCTCTACGTCCACTACGAGGACCGGGCCGTCCACCATCTGCTCTCGGTGGCCTGCGGACTCGACTCGATGGTCATAGGGGAGGGGCAGATCCTCGGCCAGATCAAGGACGCGCTCGCCCTCGGCCAGGACCTGCACACCGCGGGCCGCCTGCTCAACGACCTGTTCCAGCAGGCCCTGCGGGTCGGCAAGCGCGCCCACAGCGAGACCGGCATCGACCGCGCAGGACAGTCCCTCGTCACCTTCGGCCTCCAGCAGCTCGCCGGCGCCGACGGCGGCGTCGACGTCTGGGCGGCGGGGAAGCGCGCCCTGGTGATCGGCGCGGGCTCCATGTCCTCCCTCGCCGCCGCGACCCTCGCCCGCGCGGGCGTCGCCGAGATCGTCATCGCCAACCGCACCACCGCGCGCGCCGAGCGCCTCGCGGAGATCCTCTCGCAGCCCGGCTCCACCGGCGTGCGCGCCCGCGCCGTCGAGATGGCCGCCGTCCCCGGCGAGCTCGCGGGCGCCGACATCGCCGTCTCCTGCACCGGCGCCACCGGCCTCGTCCTGACCGGCGACGCGGTGCGCGCCGCCGCCGCGGGCCGGCCCGCGGGGACCCGTCTTGCCCTGCTCGACCTCGCCATGCCGCGCGACATCGACGCCGAGGCGCACCGCGTCGAAGGCGTCACCTTCGCCGACATCGAGACCCTCGCGGAGGCGTCCGCGGACGCGCCGATGGCCGCCGACGTCGACCAGGTGCGCGCGATCGTGTCCGAGGAGGTCGCCGCCTTCGGCGCCGCCCAGCGCGCCGCGCACATCACCCCGACCGTCGTCGCGCTGCGCGCCATGGCCGCCGATGTCGTCGCGGGCGAGATCGCCCGCCTCGACAGCCGCCTGCCGGGGCTCGACGACAAGGAGCGCGCGGAGATCACCCGCACCGTGCGGCGCGTCGTCGACAAGCTCCTTCACGCGCCCACCGTGCGGGTCAAGCAGCTCGCGGCCGAGCCCGGCGGCGCCGGGTACGCGGACGCGCTGCGCGAACTCTTCGACCTCGACCCGCAGACGGTCGCCGCCGTCAGCCGCGCCGACAGAGGCCAGGCATGACGGCCGCGGCAGCACCCAGGACACCGGCGGGCCACGGCGCGGCGCCGCTGCGCCTCGGCACCCGCCGCAGCGCCCTCGCCAAGACGCAGTCCCGCCTCGTCGCCGACGCCGTCGCGGCGCGGGCGGGCCGCGCGGTCGAGCTGGTCGAGATCACCACGTACGGCGACACCTCGCGGGCGCACCTCGCGCAGATCGGCGGCACCGGCGTCTTCGTCACCGCGCTGCGCGACGCGCTGCTGCGCGGCGACATCGACATCGCCGTGCACTCGCTGAAGGACCTGCCCACGGCGCAGCCGGACGGGCTCGTCCTCGCGGCCGTGCCGCGCCGCGAGGACCCGCGCGACGTGCTCGTCGCCCGCGACGGGCTGACCCTCGCGCAGCTGCCGGACGGCGCCCGTGTGGGCACCGGCTCGGCGCGCCGCTCCGCGCAGCTCCTCGCGCACGCGCGCGGTCGCGCCATACAGATCGTGCCGGTCCGGGGGAACATCGACACCCGGATCGGGTACGTCCGCGAGGGGGAGCTCGACGCCGTCGTGCTCGCCGCCGCGGGCCTGAACCGCCTCGGCAGGAGCGGCGAGGTGACCGACGTCCTGTCGGCCGACACCGTCCTGCCCGCTCCCGGCCAGGGGGCGCTCGCTGTAGAGTGCGCCGCGGTCAACGGAGACCTCGCCGCCTTGCTCGCCGAGCTCGACGACCCGGTGACCCGGGCCGCCGTGACCGCCGAGCGGTCCCTGCTCGCCGCCCTGGAGGCCGGCTGCAGCGCTCCCGTGGGAGCCCTCGCCGACCTGCTGGCCGACGGGCAGATTGTCAACGAAATGCGCCTGCGTGGCGTCGTCGGCACCGCCGACGGCTCGACGCTGGTGCAGCTGTCCACCACCGGTCCCGTACCCGCGTCGCACCAGCACGCCGTCGCGCTCGGGCGCGAACTCGCGTCCGAGATGCTCGCCAAGGGTGCGGCCGGTCTTATGGGGGAGCGAGCACTTTGAGCCCCACCACCACTGACCTTCCGGCCCACTCCGCATCGGGGTTCGTCACCTTCCTCGGTGCCGGACCCGGTGACCCGGGTTTGCTGACTCTGCGCGCCGTGGAGGCGCTCGCGGGGGCTGACGTACTGATCGCCGAGCCCGAGGTGCTCGACGTCGTACGCGCGCATGCCCGCGACAGTGTGAGCACGCCCGCGCTGACGGTCGTCGATGACGCGTCAACAGCCGCCGGTATCCCCGCGATCAGGGATGCCGCCAATCTTGTCATGGAGGCAGCGCGGGGCGGCAAGCGGGTCGTCCGTGCGGTCTCGGGGGACCCGGGGCTCGACGGCGACGCGGGCCGCGAGATGCTCGCCTGCGCCTCCGCCGGCATCCGCTTCGAGGTCGTGCCGGGCATCGCGGCGGCGGTCGGGGTGCCCGCCTACGCGGGCGTTCCGCTGCGCGACCCCGAGGGCACCGACGTACGGTTCGTCGACGCGCGCACCGCGAGCGAGCGGTGCTGGAGCGAGGTCGGCGCGAGCGACGGCACGGCCGTCGTCTCCACCACCCTCGACACGGTCGCCGCGGCGGCGGGCGAACTCGTCGCGGCGGGCCGCAAGCCCGACACCCCGATGACCGTCACCGTCGCGGGCACGACCACCCGCCAGCGCACCTGGACGGCGACCCTCGGCACCATCGCGGGCACCCTCAAGCAGGCCAAGGTGCTGCCGTCGCCCGACGGGCACCAGCCCGTCATAGCCGTCGTCGGGGAGCGCAGCGCCGCGGCCCAGCGCGACCAGCTCGCCTGGTTCGAGTCCAAGCCGCTGTTCGGCTGGAAGGTCCTCGTGCCCCGCACCAAGGAGCAGGCGGCCTCGCTGTCCGACCAGCTCAGGTCGTACGGCGCGGTGCCGCACGAGGTGCCCACCATCGCCGTGGAGCCGCCGCGCACCCCGCAGCAGATGGAGCGCGCGGTCAAGGGCCTCGTCACAGGGCGCTACGAGTGGATCGCCTTCACGTCGGTCAACGCCGTCAAGGCGGTGCGGGAGAAGTTCGAGGAGTACGGGCTCGACGCCCGGGCCTTCGCCGGCATCAAGGTCGCCGCGGTCGGCGAGGCCACGGCCGCGTCCCTGGTGGACTTCGGCGTCAAGCCCGACCTGGTGCCGAGCGGCGAGCAGTCGGCCGCGGGGCTGCTGGAGGACTGGCCGCCGTACGACCCGGTCTTCGACCCGATCGACCGGGTGTTCCTGCCGCGCGCCGACATCGCCACGGAGACCCTGGTCGCCGGTCTCATCGAGCTGGGCTGGGAGGTCGACGACGTCACCGCGTACCGCACGGTGCGCGCCTCCCCGCCGCCCGCGGAGACCCGCGAGGCGATCAAGGGCGGCGGCTTCGACGCCGTGCTGTTCACGTCGTCCTCGACGGTCCGCAACCTCGTCGGCATCGCGGGCAAGCCGCACAACGTGACGGTGATCGCCTGTATCGGCCCCGCCACCGCGAAGACGGCCGAGGAGCACGGGCTGCGCGTGGACGTCCTCTCGCCCGAGCCCTCCGTGCACAAGCTCGCCGAGGCGCTCGCCGCGTTCGGCGCGGCACGGCGCAGGGCGGCGCTCGACGCGGGCGACCCGGTCACCCGGCCGAGCGAGCGCAGGCCCGGCGCGCGGCGGCGGCGCACGACCTGACAGGCCCCGGAAGGGGTGTGGGCGCGGGACGCGAGAGGCGTGCCGCGCCCTCCGCGCGTTCCGGCTCCGGGGGCCCTTGAGGAACGCGTTCGCCGCGGGCCGGCGCCGACGCCGCGTCGGCAAGGGGACGCTCCCCGCGGGCGTAGCGTGGAGAGGACGGCGCGCCACGCCGCCCCGGCCCGGCCACCGGGCCGTCCACCCGACTCGACTCCGCACGAGGCGACTTCCATGACTGTGTACGGTTCGTTCCCCGGCTCGCGCCCCCGTCGGCTGCGCACCACGCCCACCATGCGGCGGATGGTCGCCGAGACGCGTCTTGACGCGGCGGACCTGATCCTGCCCGCGTTCGTCCGTGAGGGCGTCGACGCGCCCGTGCCGATCGCCGCGATGCCCGGTGTCGTCCAGCACACCCTGGACACCGTCAGGAAGGCCGCCGCGGAGGCCGCGGAGGCCGGGGTCTCCGGGATCATGCTGTTCGGGGTGCCCGAGGACGGGAAGAAGGACGCGGTCGGCACGGCGGGCACCGACCCGGACGGCATCCTCCAGCAGGCGATCCGCGCGGTGCGGTCGGAGACGGGCGACGACCTGCTCGTCATGTCGGACCTGTGCCTCGACGAGTACACCGACCACGGCCACTGCGGTGTGCTGACGGACGACGGCCGCGTCGACAACGACGCGACGCTGGAGCGGTACGCGGAGATGGCGCGGGTGCAGGCGGAGGCGGGCGTCCACGTGGTCGGGCCGAGCGGCATGATGGACGGCCAGATCGGCGTCGTCCGCGGGGCGCTCGACGCGATCGGCGCGCAGGACGTGGCGATCCTCGCGTACACGGCGAAGTACTCGTCCGCGTTCTACGGGCCGTTCCGCGAGGCGGTCGGCTCGTCGCTGCGCGGCGACCGCAAGACGTACCAGCAGGACCCGGCGAACGTCCGCGAGTCCCTGCGGGAGCTCGCGCTCGACCTGGCGGAGGGCGCCGACATGGTGATGGTCAAGCCCGCCCTGCCGTACCTGGACGTCCTCGCGCGGGTCGCCGAGGCGTCGGACGTGCCGGTGTGCGCGTACCAGATCTCCGGCGAGTACGCGATGGTCGAGGCGGCGGCGGAGAAGGGCTGGATCGACCGGGACGCGGCGATCCTGGAGACCCTGACCGGGATCAGGCGCGCGGGCGCGGGGATGATCCTCACGTACTGGGCGACGGAGGTCGCGCGGCGCCTGCGGGGCTGACCGCGCGACCGGTGCGGGCGCCTCAGTAGAGCAGCGCCAGCGCGGGGGTGCTCTGCCAGTACGTGACGAAGGCGCTGTCGTCCTCGTACGCGCCGCCGGGCACCGGAAGCGTCGTCGGGGTGCCGATCGGCTCCAGGTCCCGGTTCTCGAAGCCGGCCCGCAGGGAGGTCACATGGTGGCCGTGGGTGCCGCTGCCGTCGGCGGAGCTCAGCAGGATTCCCGCGTACGCCGAGTCGCCGGGCTCCAGCTCGACGACGGCCTGCGGCACGCTGTCGTCCAGCACGCGCAGGGGCGACTGGTCCCCGTCGAAGCCCACGACGGGGGCGCCGTACGCGGCGCAGCGCGTCGAGCCGGTGTTCGTGACGGTGAGGAGCATGTGGTTGACGGGCCGTACGACCTTCGCGACCGTCACGCGGGTGTGCGCCGTGGTGCAGGGCGGCTCGCCCGCCGCCGGGGAGAGCGTGCCCGCGGTGCGGGCCGTGGCGTGGGCGGGCGCCGCCGCGTGGGCGGCGGCCGACGGGCCGTAGGCCGCGAGGGCGCCGCCCGCGGCGAGGGCGAGGAAGGCGGCGGTGGCGCGCGGGCGCAGGGCGTGCTGCATGGTGGGCTCCCTGGTGTTGCGTGGACGGCTGCGGCGGTTTCGCCGAGCCGCGGCCATCGTGCGGAGCCGGCGGCGGGCCGGACAAGCCGCACGGGACAATGGGGGACGCCGGAACGCCAGGACCCGCCGCCACCTGCGGGGACGCGGTGTTCCTGGAACGCCTTCCCGGGACGCCTCCCGGGGGCGGAGGACGCGCGACGGGGGGATGCGACGGCGTGACCACGACCGAGGGCGAGGAGTTCGCGGCGCGGCTGCGGGCGCTGAAGGACCGTTCGGGGCAGAGCTACGGGGCGCTGGCGGGACGGCTGCACGTCAGCACCTCCACGCTCCACCGCTACTGCAACGGCGACGCCGTACCGGCCGACTACGCGCCCGTGGACCGCCTGGCGCGCCTGTGCGGCGCAGGACCCGGGGAACTCGTCGAGCTGCACCGCGCCTGGATCGTGGCGGACGAGGCGCGGCGCCGCGCCAGGGCCCGGCCGCAGGCGCGGCCGGAGCCGAGCGTGGACGGCGCGCCGGCGCCCGGGGAAGCGGCGGGGCCATCCGCACCCGGGGCGGCAGGCCCTCGGCGGGGTGGTGAGGCGGCCACGGCGCGGGACGGAGCGCAGCCCGGTCCCGCCGCGGGCGCAGGGGCGCCGGGTGCTGGAGGCTTGAGTGCCGGGGCCCTGGGTGCTGGAGGGTCGGACGCCGGAGGGGCGGAGGACGGCGGGGTCCCCGGACGCGGGCCGTCCGCCGGACCCGCGCGCCCGCGGCGCCGCCGCCTCCTGTGGGCCGCCGCCGCGGTCGCGGCCGTCGCCGTGGCCGTCCCCGCGGTCGTGGTGGGCGCCGGGCTCGGCTCGGCGGGCGGGACGGAGGCACGGCCCGTGCGGGGTGCCGAGGCGTCCGAAGCGGGCGGCGGGGCCGCGGCCGGGCCGCCCGTCGCGCGCTCGGCCTCGCCCGCTCCTTCGGTCTCCGCGGCCCGGCCTTCGGCGGCAGGACCGGCCCCTGCCGCCTCCCACCAGGACCAGGCCTGGCACCCGCACGCCGCGGCCGGGTCCGCGCCCGCGGGGGCCCCTTCGGCCCCGCCGCTCGCCTTCACCGTCCGCCCGTACACGTACGAGACCCCGTGCAGCCAGCGCTTCCTCGTCGACAAGGGGCCGGGGGACGTGCCGCCGCCGCCCGAGGAGCAGGACGCCCCCGGCTGGGTCGCCGCGGAGGGCGCGGTCGCCGCGGGCAGCCAGTACGTGGCGCTCACGGTCCAGGGCACGGGCCGGGAGACGGTCGTCCTCAACGCCCTGCACGTCCGCGTGGTCGGCGCGCGGGCCCCGCTCGGCTGGTCCGCCTACCGGATGGGCGACGGCTGCGGCGGCGGCGTCGGGAGCGCGGAGTTCTCCGTGGACCTCGACTCGGGCACCCCGCACGCCGTCGCCGAGAACGGGCAGCGGGACTTTCCGTTCAAGGTCAGCGAGAGCGACCCCGAGGTGTTCTACGTCTCGGGTCTCGCGTCGGCGCACGACGTCAGCTGGTACCTCGAACTCGACTGGTCGAGCGGTACCCGGCACGGCACGCTCCGGGTGGACGACAAGGGCCGTCCGTTCCGCACGAGCGGGGCCCTCGGCAGGCCCGCGTACTACTACCCCGTCGGCGGTGGCGCCTGGCAGCCGGAGCCGAAGGGGAACTGACCGGCACGGCACGGCGGTCCGTGGCACGATCGGCGGCGTACGCACCCCGTGCGCGCGGGTGCGCAGGAGGGAGCCCGCCGTGACCGGTCGAGACGCCGAGCCCGCCGCTGGGGCGCCGCCGCGCTTCCCCGGCCCCGGCGCCCCGGTGCGGCTGGTGGGCGAGGGGCTGGTGCTGCGGGAGTGGTCGGCCGCCGACGTGCCCGCGATGACCGCGCTGTTCGACGACCCGGACACGGCCAGGTTCACGCCGCTCGCCTCGCCGTTCGACGAGGCGGCGGCCCGCGCCTACCTGGCACGCGCCGCCGAGGCCCGCGCGGCCGGGCGCAGGCTCCAGCTCGCGGTGACCGAGGACGGCGGCGCGCCCCTCGGCGAGGTGCTGCTGTTCACCGCGGTCGACTACCCGCTCGCGGTGGAGGCGGGCTACGCCATCGGCCCGCGCCACCGTGGCCGCGGCCTCGCCGCGCGGGCCCTGCGCCCGGCCGTCGCCTACGCGTACGGGACGCTCGGCGCGCGGCGGGTCCTGCTGCGGATCGTCGCGGAGAACGCGGCGAGCCGCGCCGTCGCGCGCGCCGCCGGCTTCTCCCTCACGGACCAGCCACCGGTCGCCGCGCCCGGCGGCGCGCTGCTTTGGACCTGGCAGCACGCGGGCCCGCCGGGCCCCTGACACACGGCGCGGCCACGCACCGGCTCTCCGGTGCGTGGCCGCGAGGCGTGGCGGACGGGGGCCCCTGGTGCGCCCCAGTGCGCTCAGAGCCGCTCGGGGGCCCTGATGCCCAGCAGGGCCAGGCCCTTCTCCAGCGTGCGCGCGGTGATCGCGCACAGGAAGAGGCGGTTCTCGACCTGCTCGGGGGTGTCCGCCTTCAGCACGGGGCACTGGTCGTAGAACGCGGTGAACAGCGACGCCAGTTGGTAGAGGTAGGCGGCCAGCTTGTGCGGCTCGTAGTTCTCCGCGACCTCGGCGAGGGTCTCGCCGAACCGGTCCGCGTGCAGGCCGAGCGCGCGCTCGGCGGGCGCGAGCGCGACCTCCGGGTGCGGCACGGGCGCCGCGGTCCCCTCGGCCCTGCGCAGGATGGACTGGATCCGCGCGTACGCGTACTGGAGGTACACGGACGTGTCGCCGCTCAGCGACACCATCTGGTCGAGGTCGAACTTGTAGTCGCGGACCGCGGACGTCGACAGGTCGGCGTACTTGACCGCGCCGATGCCCACGTACCTGCCGTTCTCCTCGATCTCCCGCTCGCCGAGCCCGGCCTTCTCCGCCTTCTCCCGCACGACGGCCGTGGCCCGCTCGACGGCCTCGTCGAGCAGGTCCTCAAGGCGTACGGTCTCGCCCTCACGCGTCTTGAACGGCTTGCCGTCCTTGCCGAGGATCGTGCCGAACGCGAGCTGGACCGTCTTCACGTCGTCGCTCAGCCAGCCGGCCCTGCGCGCCGTCTCGAAGACCATCCTGAAGTGCAGGGACTGCCGGACGTCGACCACGTAGAGCAGGGTGGTCGCGCCCAGGTTGCCCACCCGGTCACGGACCGCGGACAGGTCGCTCGCCGCGTAGCCGAAGCCGCCGTTGGACTTCTGGACGATCAGCGGGACCTGCTTGCCGTCCGGGCCCTTGACGTCGTCGAAGAAGACGCACAGCGCCCCCTCGGAGCGCACGGCGACGCCGCTCTCCTCCAGCAGCCGGCAGGTCTCCGTCAGCATGTGGTTGTAGCCGGACTCGCCGACGATGTCCTCGTCGTGGATCTCCATGTCGAGCTTGCCGAAGACGGAGTAGAAGTAGACCTTCGACTCGTCCACGAAGCGCTGCCACAGCGCCAGCGTCTCCGGGTCGCCCGCCTGGAGCGCCACCACCCGGTCCCTGGCCCGCGCCTTGAACTCCTCGTCGGAGTCGAACAGCGTCCGTGACGCCTTGTAGAGGCGGTTCAGGTTGGACATGGCGGCCTCGCCCGCGGCCTCGCCCGCCGCGCTCGCGCCGCTCCCGGTGGACTGCCCGGCGCTCCTGTCCAGCTCGTTCGGGTGCTCGATCAGGTACTGGACGAGCATGCCGAACTGGGTGCCCCAGTCGCCGATGTGGTGGCGCCTGACCACCTTCTCGCCCATGAACTCCAGGATCTCCACCACCGCGGCGCCGATGACCGCGGACCGCAGATGGCCGACGTGCATCTCCTTCGCCACGTTCGGCTGGGCGTAGTCGATGACCGTGGTGCCCGCGTCCGGGGACGGCGGCACGCCGAGCCGCTCGTCCGCGAGCCGGGCGGCCAGCGTCTCCACGATGGCCCGGTCCGCGACCGTCACATTGAGGAAGCCGGGCCCGGAGACCTCGACGTCCGCGATCACCTCGGGCGCGGAGAGCGCGCCTGCGACCCGGGCCGCGAGGTCCCGCGGGTTGCCCTTGAGCTTCTTGGCGAGCGCCAGGATGCCGTTGGCCTGGAAGTCCGCCCGGTCGCTGCGTCGCAGCAGGACATCGGCGGCACCGGCCTCGGGCAGAGCTGCCGAGAGGGCGTCCGCGATGCGCTGATCGACGGTCGAAGCGAGTGAGGGAACCGAGGCCATGAGCCGGCTGCCGTTTCTGTAGAGGTCAAGTTTTGTGTGTCATTCTCCCACGTCCGCGAAAGCGATTTTCCAGCTGCCGCGGGCACCTGGGACAATGGCGGTCGCCGCTTTTCCCGACGGCCTGGAGAAAGAAGGACGTGCCGACCGTGGCTCAGAGCACCGAGACCGACTGGGTCTCCCGTTTCGCCGACGACGTCATCGCCGAGTCTCAGCGGCGTGCGCCCGGCAAACCGGTGGTCGTCGCGTCGGGCCTCTCGCCGTCAGGCCCCATCCACCTGGGCAATCTCCGCGAGGTCATGACACCGCACCTGGTCGCGGACGAGATCCGCCGCCGCGGGTACGAGGTGCGCCACCTGATCTCCTGGGACGACTACGACCGCTACCGCAAGGTGCCCAGCGGCGTCCCCGGCGTGGACGAGTCCTGGGCCGAGCACATCGGCAGGCCGCTGACCTCGGTGCCCGCGCCGGCCGGCTCCCCGCACCCGAACTGGGCCGAGCACTTCAAGGCCGCGATGGCCGCGGCGCTCGCCGAGCTGGGTGTCGTGTACGACGGCATCAGCCAGACCGCGCAGTACACGTCGGGCGCGTACCGCGAGCAGATCCTGTTCGCGATGCGCCACCGCGCCGACATCGACGCGATCCTCGACCGCTACCGCACCAAGGACACGTCCGCGGGCACGCCGGGCGCGAAGGCCAAGGGCGCGCCGCAGGGCAAGCAGGGCCAGAAGCAGCAGAAGCCCGTCGACGAGGCGGAGATCGAGGCCGCGGAGGGCTCGGGCGCCGCGGACGAGGACGACGGCAGCGGCGGCGCCGGCGGCTACTCCCCGTACAGGCCCTACTGCGGGCAGTGCGGCAAGGACCTCACCACCGTCACCGCGTACGACGACGAGACGACCGAGCTCACCTACACCTGCACCGCGTGCGGCTTCACCGAGACGGTGCTGCTGCGCGAGTTCGACCGCGGCAAGCTGGTGTGGAAGGTCGACTGGCCGATGCGGTGGGCGTACGAGGGTGTGATCTTCGAGCCCTCGGGCGTCGACCACTCCTCGCCCGGCTCCTCGTACGTCGTCGGCGGGCAGATCGTGCGGGAGATCTTCGGCGGGGTGCAGCCCATCGGCCCGATGTACGCCTTCGTCGGGATCTCCGGCATGGCGAAGATGTCCAGCAGCAAGGGCGGCGTGCCCACGCCCGCCGACGCGCTGAAGATCATGGAGGCGCCGCTGCTGCGCTGGCTGTACGCGCGCCGCAGGCCCAACCAGTCCTTCAAGATCGCCTTCGACCAGGAGATCCAGCGGCTCTACGACGAGTGGGACGCCCTGTCGAAGAAGGTCGCGGACGGGGTCGCGCTGCCCGCGGACGCCGCCGCGTACTCCCGCGCCGTCCGCACGGCGGCGGGCGAGCTGCCGAGCACGCCGCGCCCGCTGCCGTACCGCACCCTCGCGTCCGTCGCGGACATCACCGCGGGCGCCGAGGAGCAGACCCTGCGCATCCTCAGCGAGCTCGACCCCGAGCGGCCGCTGGCCTCGCTCGACGAGGTGCGGCCCCGGCTGGACCGCGCCGAGTACTGGATCAGCAGCCAGGTCCCCGCCGAGGCCCGCACCGTGGTGCGGACCGAGCCGGACAAGGACCTGCTGGGCTCCCTGGACGAGCAGGCCCGCGAGTCGCTGCGGCTGCTGGTCGAGGGGCTGGACGAACACTGGTCGCTCGACGGTCTGACGAGCCTGGTCTACGGGGTGCCGAAGGTCCTCGCGGGCCTCGCGCCCGACGCCAAGCCGACGCCCGAACTCAAGGCGCGGCAGCGGTCGTTCTTCGCCCTGCTCTACCAGCTCCTGGTGGGCAGGGACACCGGCCCCCGGCTCCCCACGCTGCTGCTCGCCGTGGGCGCGGAGCGGGTGCGGAGGCTGCTCGGCGCGTGAGGCGGCGCGGGCGCCCCGCGGGTTCCTCCCGCCGGGCGCCCGCGGCCGTCCTGCGCCTCGCGTAGCCGCGCGGCGGTTACGCGATGTGCTCGGCGTCCAGCTCCTCCTGGAACCTGCGCTGGGCCTCGCGGAGCGGCCCCCGCAGGGTGCTCTCGCGCAGCGGGCCGCCGTCGCGGCCCCTGAAGTCGTACAGGTCCAGCAGGTAGCGGGCGAACTGCCGCTCGTTGGGCATCTCGTTGTTCTCGCTTATGTACTTGCGGAAGGCGGCGTAGTAGGCCTCGTCGCGCGGGATGTCCGTGGTCGCGGCGACCGCCGCGCGCTCGTCCGCCGGGGCGTCGGCGGGTTCCGCAGCCTCCCGCGCGGCGTCCTGCGGCGGTTCGGGCTCCTGCGGCTGCTGCGGCTCCGGGACGGGCACACCGGGGCCGCCGCCCAGCGGGCGGCCACGGCCCGGGGCCTGCTGCGGACCCGGGACCTGGCCCGCGGCCTGGGCCTGGGCCTCCTGGGGGTCGTCTTGGAAGCCCTGCGGGTCCTGGAGGTTCTGCGGGTTCCGGAAAGCCCGCGGGTCCTCGAAGCTCTGCGCGTTCGGGAAGTTCTCCGGGTCCTGGAAGTCGCGGACGTCCCGGGCGGCTTGGGGGCCTTGGGGGGCAGGCGGGCCGTAAGGGGCGCCGTCGCCGGGGCCGTTGGGGGCCGCGACCGCGGTGGGTTCGAGCCCCTCGACGTAGCGGGGGTTGTAGGTGCCGTTGTACGCCCCCTCGGGGATGCGCCGCCCGGCGAACCAGGGGCTGCCCTCGTCCTGCGACGGGTACGCGTACTGCTCGGCCTGCTCCTGCGGAATCCCGTCGCCGTCGAACGCCTGCCGCTGGGCGGCCTGTTGGGGCATCCCGTCGCTGTAAGGGCCCTCCTGCGGGCCGCGTTGGTGCGGCAGCTGCGCCCGTACCCGCGGCTCCTGCCAGGGGCCCTCGGCCATGGGCGGGCCCTGGTCTCCCCGGCCCTGCCCGGATTTCGCCAGATCGGCCCCGCCCGCAGTCAACTCCCGCCCGCCGCCTCGGCCTTCGAGTGCAGCGCCCATGGAGGGCGCCGGGTCGATGCCCGCTGCCGCGAGGCCCGCGTCCGCCGTGTCCGCGAGCGGCACCCCGTACCGCGCGAGCCGCAGCGGCATCAGCGCCTCCACCGGGGCCTTCCTGCGCCAGCCGCGCCCGAACCTCGCCTGGAGCCTCGACTGGTAGATGAGCCGGTCCTGTTCGAGCTTGATGACCTGCTCGTAGCTGCGCAGCTCCCACAGCTTCATCCGCCGCCACAGCTTGAACGTGGGCACGGGCGAGAGCAGCCAGCGCGTCAGCCGCACGCCCTCCATGTGCTTGTCGGCCGTGATGTCGGCGATCCTGCCGACCGCGTGCCGCGCCGCCTCGACCGTGACGATGAACAGCAGCGGGATGACCGCGTGCATGCCGACGCCCAGCGGATCGGGCCACGCCGCAGCGCCGTTGAAGGCGATCGTCGCCGCCGTCAGCACCCACGCGGCCTGCCGCAGCAGCGGGAACGGGATACGGATCCAGGTCAGCAGCAGGTCGAGCGCGAGCAGCACGCAGATGCCCGCGTCGATGCCGATCGGGAAGACCAGCGAGAACGCGCCGAAGCCCTTGCTCTCGGCGAGCGCGCGCACCGCCGCGTACGAACCGGCGAAGCCGATCCCGGCGATGACGACCGCGCCGGTGACGACGACGCCGACCAGTATCCGATGCGTCCGTGACAGCTGCATCGCGGCCACGCGCGATCCCCTCCCGTACTGGTGCTCCGATGTCGACCGCCGCCCCGGGGGCGGGCCCGGCGGGTGTCGGCGGGGCAACAGCCTTGCACATGTGTACGGGTGGCGCGGGCGCGGGAGCGCGGGACGGCCGCCCGGCCCTGGTCACCGGGGTGCCGCCGCGCCGGGCCGCAGACGCGGTCCGCTGCGACCCGACCCGACCCGACCCGACCCGACCAGGCCCGACCAGGCCCGGCGCGGCCGGAGTTGTGTGCGCCGGGAGGGCTCAGCCCGCGACGCCGCCGCCGGACGGCGAACCGGTGGGGTCGGCGCCCGCGGCCGCCTTCGACGCCGAGGGGGAGGCCGAGGAGCCCGGCTTGCCCGGGTCGTGGCCCGTGCTGCCGGACGGAGAGGCCGACGTGCTCGGCTTGGCCGAGGGCGTGCCGGAGCCCTTGCCGGAACCGGACCCCTTGCCCGAACCCGGGCCGGACCCCGAACCCGGGGAGCCGGACCCCGAGGCCGACGGGGTGCCGCCGTTCTCGACGGCGCTGAGCGCGCTCTTGGCGGCCTTCACCGCGCCCTTCGTGATGTCGTCCTTGCTCGGCGTCTTCTGGCCCTCGAAGCCCGCGCCGTTGTAGGTGAGCGACACCACCACGTTGTCCGCGCGCGCCACGACCGTCGCATACCTGAAGTCCTCACCGGACTTGTGCAGTTCGTACGTCACCTGCGTGGCCTGGTCGCCCGCGCCCGTCACCGGGGACGTCATCACGCTCTTGGCGTCCTGCGTGGTCTGCGCCGCGTCGATCTCGGTCGCGTACTGCTTGGACGCCTGGGCGTTCCCGCTGCCGAGCGCCGTCTGCGAGTCGAAGCGCGAGAGCGACACCTCAAGCCAGCGGTACTGCGAACCGTCGACGCCCTTGTCCTTGAGGCCGTTCCACGCGCAGCTGCTGTGCGCGTTGACATCGGTCGACGTGCCGGCCGTCCCGCCCTTCGGCTTGGCGTTCGGCACCAGCGACTTCACCGTCCCCGCGTCGATCGCCTTGCAGGCGTCCGGCAGACTGCGGTACTTCGCGGGCGCCACCGTCGGCGTGTGCGCGGCAGACGGGGAGCTCGACGCCCCCGCGCCTTCCGCGCCGTCCGAGCCGCTCCCGCCGTCCGAGCCGGACGAACAGCCGGCGACGACGAGCAGCGCAGGAACGGCCGCGGCGGCGAGGATGCGGGGGAGTCGCGATGCTGATCGGCGCATGGTTCCTTCAGTCATAGCTTTCGGTCACGGATCGTGGGCGTTCGGGTACCGGTGGGGCGTCGTGGGTCGGTTGTCGTCACGGACCGTGCGCACGGGTCGGTGCGTATGGTCCGAGCCGCCACGGTAACCGCAGCGGCGCCGCCGCAGGACCCGCGCGCCCTCTCCCGCACCCCGCGGCGGGCCGCCGCGCAGGCGGCCGAGCGGGGGCTACTGGTCGAACTCGTCCGCCAGCTCGCTCGCCAGCGCCTGCGCCCTGTCCTGGAGTTCCTTGCTGTCAGGGACCTCGTCGGGGTGGGTCGGCTGGGCCGTGTACGTGACCGTCACGATCACATTGGATGTGCGGAACACCACGCTCACGGTCCGGTTCCTCGCCGCGGATCCGGACTGGGTCAGCACGTCGTCCACGAACGCCGCGTCGCCCAGTCCGCTCAGCTTGCGCGGCTGGAGGTCGGGTTCGGAGCCGCCCGCGCCGCCGTCCGAACTGTCCGTGGTGTCGGAATTATCGGAGCTGCCGGAGCTGCCGGAGCTGCCGGAGCTGCCGGGACTGTCGGGGCTGCCGGAGCCGCTCGCGGCCGGATCGCCCGACGCGTCCGCGTCGTTTGGGCGGCCCGAGCCGCTCGGGGAGCCGGACGCCGGACCGGACGGGTCTGCGGAGTCCGGGGCGCCGGAGGAGCCGGGGGTGCCGTCCGCGGACGCGGTCGCGGAGGACGAGGGCGTCGAGGGCGAGGCGGAACCCGAGTCCGGGATGTGCGCCGCCCGCTGCTTCTCCGCGTAGACCTGCTTCGCGCGGTCGGCGTCGCTGACGGCCGGGTCGTACGAGACGACCCGCTCGATGTCCACCGACAGCCGGTGCGACGCGTCCGGCGCGTCCGCGCGCCAACTGCACCCGACGCGGCGGTCCGTGTCGTACGTCACCACGGGCGTGCCCTGAAGTGCGCGCTCCTGCTGGTCGGGGGAGAGCGAGGCCACCCCGGGCAGCATGTCCTTCAGCAGGGACCTGGGTGCGGCGCCACACGGTTCGAGCAGTGTGCGGTATTTGCCGGGCGCCGGCAGCGAGAGCGCCGGGTCGCCCTGCTTGGCGTCGGTGGGCGACCCTCCCGCGCTCCCGCCCGCCGTGCAGCCGCCCGCCGCCAGCGCGACGAGCAGCGCCGCGAGGCCGGACCCGTACGCCGTGCGGCGGGCGCCGCGGTGCCACGTCTGCCGGAATCCCTGCACGGTCCGGAGCCTCCTCGAAGACGGTCCACGGGGCGCAAAAGTGTTTGCCGCCCCGGGGCGGTGGATGGACACAATGTGTACCGCACACGCCCCTGACGCCGCTGGTCGGTCCAGGTGTCGGCCACTTCGCCGCGCCGCGCGCCCCAGGCGCCGGGTGTCGGCGCACGCCGTGTGCATCGTAGTTCTTCACACGAAACCGGGGGATGAGGAAAACATGGCATACGAGGAGATTCCGGGCGAGAGGGTGCCGATCCGGATGTGGGCCGACCCCGCGTCCGTCGAGGAGTCCGCGATGCGCCAGCTGCACAATGTCGCGACCCTCCCGTGGATCAGGGGCCTCGCCGTGATGCCCGACGTCCACTACGGCAAGGGGGCCACGGTCGGCTCCGTCATCGCGATGGAGGGCGCGGTCTGCCCGGCGGCGGTCGGCGTGGACATCGGCTGCGGCATGTCCGCCGTGCGCACGTCGCTGACGGCGGGCGACCTCCCCGACGACCTCTCCCGCCTCCGCTCCCGCATCGAGGGTGCCATCCCGGTCGGTCGCGGCCTGCACGACGATCCCGTGGACCCGGCCGCCCTGCACGGCCTCCCCGTCGCACCCTGGCGCGACCTGTGGTCCCGCTTCGCCGGCGTGGCCCAGGCGGTCCACTTCCGCGAGGACCGCGCCCGCAGGCAGTTGGGAACGCTGGGATCCGGGAATCATTTTGTCGAGGTATGTGTGGATACGTCCGATTCGGTGTGGCTCATGCTGCACTCGGGCTCCCGCAACATCGGCAAGGAGCTGGCGGAGCACCACATGGGCATCGCCCGGGAACTCCCTTACAACCAGGGCCTCGTCGACCGCGACCTCGCGGTGTTCGTCGCGGACACGCCCCAGATGCGGGACTACCGGGGCGACCTCTTCTGGGCCCAGGAGTACGCGAAGCACAACCGCGAGCTCATGATGCGCCTGCTCCAGGACGTCGTGGCCCGGGAGTTCGGGAAGGCGAAGGTCGCCTTCGAGCCGGTCATCTCCTGCCACCACAACTACGTGGCGGAGGAGCGCTACGACGGCATGGACCTGCTCGTCACCCGCAAGGGCGCGATCCGCGCGGGCGGCGGCGACCTCGGCATCATCCCGGGGTCCATGGGCACGGGCTCCTACATCGTGCGGGGCCTCGGCAACGCCGCGGCCTTCAACTCCGCCTCGCACGGCGCCGGCCGGCGCATGAGCCGCGGTGCGGCGAAGCGCCGCTTCTCCACGCGCGACCTGGCGGAGCAGACCCGGGGCGTCGAGTGCCGCAAGGACTCGGGCGTGGTCGACGAGATCCCCGGCGCGTACAAGCCCATCGAGCAGGTCATCGCCCGCCAGAGCGACCTCGTCGAGGTGGTCGCCCAACTTCGGCAGGTCGTCTGCGTCAAGGGCTGACCCCGCCCGCGCGCCGCACGCGCGGGAGCACGGACGGGGTCCCCGGACGGGGCAGGGCTCCCGCTCTCGGGTCCCCCGGGATCCGGCAGGCTCGTAGCAATGACGTGCGTCGTCGATGTCTTCGGCCACGGTCAAGGAAACCGATTCGGCGCCGTGTCGCTCCGCCCTCGTGAGTACTGCCTCGACCAGGGGCCGCACCGACGCCGCGTCCAGGCCATGCCGGGTCGACCCGCAAGGCGTCGAGTTGGCACTCCTCCGGCCCGGGGTCGGCTGCCGCGACCGCGGCCACCACCCCGACCGGGCGCAGGCCCGCCCAGGCCAGGAGCCAGGCGCTCCGTTCGATCCGCCCGCGCAGTACGCCTCGGGCCGCGCCTGCTCGTCCTCCCACGCGGCCCCGAGGGAGTCCGGGTCCGTTTCCAGGACCCGCGGCCGAAGGCCCCCGAGCGCGGCCCGCTCCTGACCGGCCGTCCTCTCCGCGTGCGACACGCCGACAGGATCGCATCGGTGAGGGGCCCTCGCCGTTCGCCCCGTGGCGGGGCGGACATGCGGAGGCGCCGGCCCCCCGTGTGGGGGCCGGCGCCTGGGCTCGCGGGTGTCAGACCAGCCAGCCGACGAGGTGGACGAGGCCGGCGAGGACACCAGTGAGGATGTTCATGTTCTTCTCTCCTTGCTGTGTGCGCCCTGAGGACGCACGTCGTGGGACATTTCCCGCCTTGTGGGACAAGGGCGGGAGCGCCGTGACGGTCCGCGGCCGGTCACCTGCGCACCACGAGCATCAGCCGTACGGGGGGTCGTTCGCCAGGAGATTGCCGCTCGGCCACCTGAACTGATGATCTTTCGAGCAGGCGTTCAGTTCATCCGGTTCATATGGTGATCGGTGGCGTGCTCGCCCGGCCGTGCTTCAGAGCTCGGTGTCGTGCAGCTTCCGCGCCCGCTCCAGCGCCCGGTCGAAGTCGCGCTGGGTGTCGTCGGCCCAGTGCAGCAGGTCGGCGAGGAGCCTGGTCAGCGTCTCGCCCGGACTCGACCGCCAGCTCTGCCCGCTGCTGGTGTAACCGGAGTACGTGTACGACTCGATGGCCTCGCCGCCGCGCTTGGCGCCCTCGTCGTGGGCGCGCGTGGTGAAGTTGTCGCTCATCGGATGCTCCTCGCGTGGATCGTCCCGGCGGGGGCCGGGGGAGTGGATGCCCGCATCACGGCTCCCTGTGGACCTTGGTGTTGGACGCCTGTGCGCGCGGCCTGACCACCAGCAGGTCGATGTTGACGTGGCTGGGCCTGGTGACCGCCCAGGTGATCGTGTCGGCCACGTCGTCCGCGGTGAGGGGTTCCGCGACCCCCTCGTAGACCTTGGCCGCCCGCTCCTCGTCGCCGTGGAAGCGGGTGGTCGAGAAGCCCTCGGTCCTGACCATGCCGGGCGCGACCTCGATCACCCTGACCGGCGTGCCGACGATCTCCAGGCGCAGCGTCTCGGCGAGCACGTGCGCGCCGTGCTTGGCGGCGACGTACCCCGCGCCGCCCTCGTACGTGCCGTGTCCCGCCGTGGAGGAGACCACGACGACCGTGCCGTCGCCGCTCGCGGTGAGCGCGGGCAGCAGGGCCTGCGTGACGTTGAGGGTGCCGAGCACGTTCGTCTCGTACATCTGCCGCCACTCGTCGACGTCGCCCTCGGCGACCGGATCGAGCCCGAGCGCACCGCCCGCGTTGTTCACGAGCACCTGGACCGGGCCGCGGTCGGCCGCGCGCTGGGCCTCCGCGAGGCCGGCCGCGAAGGCGTCGACCGCGGCCCGGTCGGTCACGTCGAGCACCTGGGCCTCGGCGCTGCCGCCCGCCGCGCCGATCTCCTCGGCGAGCGCGGCGACGCGGTCCCCGCGGCGCGCGGTGACGACGACGTGGTAGCCGGCGGCGGCGAGCTGCCGGGCGGTCGCCGCTCCGATGCCGCCGCTGGCTCCGGTGACGACGGCGGTGGCGGCGGGTTCTGCGGCGGCCACGGTGGGACGGTCCGCGGCGGCTGCGGCGGTCATGGGGATCTCCTCGCACAGGTGGATCGGGGGGCCCTGCGGCCCATGCGCCCCAGGATAGGCAGCCACCCCCGGCCCCTTCGCGGCGGATTGTCCCCGCCCTCCGGCTGCCTGTTCCCCCCGCCGTCGCCCGGCCCGCGGGGTCAGCGCCCGCGCGGGCCGAACATGATCACGCCCATGCCCGCGAGGCAGATCACCGCGCCCGCGATGTCCCACCGGTCCGGGCGGTAGCCGTCGGCGGCCACGCCCCAGACGATCGACCCGGCGACGAAGACCCCGCCGTACGCGGCCAGGATGCGGCCGAACTGCCCGTCCGGCTGGAGTGTCGCCACGAAGCCGTACGCGCCGAGCGCCGCGACGCCCGCGACGATCCACGGCCAGCCGCGCCCGCCGGAACCGCCGTCGCCGCGCACCCCTTGCCAGACCAGCCAGGCGCCGCCGATCTCGAAGAGGGCGGCGAGGACGAACAGGGCGGCGGAGCGCAGCACGAACATGGGCACAGCGTGCCATGGCAGGGGTGGGGCCGAGGCGCCGTCTGAGGTGGGGATGGACCACTGGTGGCCTTGGGGCGCCTGGTGCGTACCCGTACGCTGGGGGCATGGCGGAGCAGGGGGAGCAGGGGGACCCGGCGCCGGGGCGTGCGGCGCTGGTCGCCGAGGCCGCGGCCGTCTCGCGCCGCTGCATGGCCTCGTACGCGCTGCTCACGCAGGCCGTCGCCGACCGGCTGCGGCTGCACCCCACCGACGTGCAGTGCCTGAGCCTGCTCGGCCTCGAAACGGGCTCCGTCACCACGGGCCGCATCGCCGAGCTGACCGGTCTCACCACCGGTTCCGCGACCCGCCTCGTGGACCGGCTCGAACGCGCGGGATACGTCGTACGGCGCAGGGACACCGAGGACCGGCGGCGCGTCCTGGTGGAGGGCGTGCCGGAGCGCATGCGCGGCTTCGCCGCGGTGTGGGAGGAGTCGCGCGGCCCGTGGGACGAGCTGTTCCAGGCGTACGACGAGAGTGAACTCGCGCTCCTCGTACGGCATATGAACCGCACGGTCGAGCTGAACACATCGCGGGGCGCGCGCCGGCCGCGCGGGTGACGCGCCGGTCAGACCCGCTCGGGTCAGGGCGGCCCGGGTGCGGCGGGGCCAGGGGTGCGGCGCCGCGGGCGGGGTCAGCGCCGTGGCGCCGCGGCCGGGGGCCCCGCCAGGTCCATCCACCAGTCGTTGCAGCGCAGGACCGTGCCCGGCGGGTACTCGAAGGCGCGCTCCCCGCGCAGGGTGTAACCCGCCCTGCGGCAGACCGCGTTGGAGGCCGGGTTGGCCACCGAGGGGAACGCGTGGAGGTGGCGGTGCGCCCGCTGGGCGCGGGCCTGCTCCGCGGCGGCGCGGGCCGCCGCCGCGGCGATGCCCCGGCCCTGGAACGCGGTGAGCAGACCCCAGCCCGACTCGTAGATCTCCCGGCCG
The DNA here is from genome assembly GCF_039540215.1 of Streptomyces tremellae. Lineage (NCBI taxonomy): Bacteria > Bacillati > Actinomycetota > Actinomycetes > Kitasatosporales > Streptomycetaceae > Streptomyces > Streptomyces tremellae. The sequence continues at coordinate 22,713 of NZ_BAABEP010000050.1, read as the reverse complement.
TCCCAGACGTTCTCCCAGAAGCCGACCGTTCCCACGGACGGCGCGAGCCTGCAGGACCGCTCGCCGGTTTCCCGCTCCGGCAGCAGCACGATCCGGTACAGCCGCCCCTTGCGGGGGCTGTCGCCGCTGAGCGCCACGTACCGCCGGTGCCGCGCGAGCAGTTGCTCGTCCGTCTCGGGCCCGCCGAGGTGGACCATCAGCTCCGGCGCGTTGAGGGCGCGCAGCAGCCCGAGGTCGGCCTCCGACCACGGTTCGAGCCGTACGCGCGGAGCGCGAAACGCCTTCTTCTCCATGTCGAGCCACTGTAGGAGTGCGGCCCGGGTGCGCAGGGGCCGCGGGGGCGGCCGGGGCCGTGGGCGGTGCGGGCTCAGGCCGCGCCCGCGCGGGCGTACGCCGTGGGCGGCACGCCCACCGTCGCGGTGAAGTCCCGCACGAGGTGCGCCTGGTCGCTGTAGCCGAGCTCGGTGGCGAGCGCCGCCCAGTCGACGGCGCCCGCCGGGCCCGCCGACTCCGCGCGCTCCAGCGCCTCGTGGACGCGGTAGCGCAGGATGACCCACTTCGGGCCGACGCCCACGTACCCGCCGAAGAGGCGTTGCAGCGAGCGGGGCGAGAGGCCCGCCGCGGCGGCGAGTCGGTCGACGCGCCGCATGCTCCGGTCGTGCCGCACCATCTCCACGAGGCGCACGGCGCGCGCCGCCTGCCGCATCCCCGCCCCCGGCGCTCCTGACGTGCCGGGGGCGCCCGGCACGGTGGCCGCACAGGACGCGGTGGTGAGCACGCCGAGCAGGTACGCGTCGAGCCCGGCGACGCGCTCGTCCTCCGCCTCGGGCCCGAGGACCGCCGTGATGTCGCGGTCCGCCACCGGCATGGCCTCGGCGAGCGGGGCCTGCCGGTCCTTCCAGTACGAGACGGGCCGCGCGGGCGAGAACGGCCGGAAGCCGCCGGGCCTGAACTGCACCCCGCACACCCGGCCGCGGCCCGCGAGCCGCTGTGTGAACAGCCGGTTGCTGATTCCGGCGATCTCGGCGATCTCGGCGATCTCGGCGGACTCCGTGGCCGCCGGGGACCACGCGGGCCCCGGGGCCGGTGGCCGGGTCGCCCGGTCGGCGGGCGGCTGGGCGGATCGCCCGAAGGACGGCTCGACGGGCGGCTGGGCGGACCGCTCGAAGGACGGCTCGACGGGCGGCTCGACGGATCGCCCGAAGGATGGCTCGACGGGCGGCTGGGCGGATCGCTCGAAGGACTGGAAGACCACGTTGACCGAGGGATGCGGGACGACGCGGGAGGTGTACGGCTCGTCCAGATCCCAGTCGATCAGCCAGTAGTGCTCCACGTAGGGGCGCAGCGCGGGCGCGGGCTCGCGGCGCCTGAACCGTACGCGGGCCAGCAGACCCGCGGCATCGACGATGCCGCGGGTGTCCCGCCGTGGACCGGCCATGGTCCGATCGTAGGCCGCAGGAGGAGGGGCGGCCCGCGCGCGGACGGCAGGTCCTGTGACCCCCGCGAGACGGTGCCGGTCCTCGCGGGGGCCACGCTCTGATGGGCTCCCCGGCCGGCCCGCCGGGGGCCGGCCGGATCGCCGTGGGGCGGCCCGGGTCAGCAGGTCACATAGGCGACATGGATCCAGACGCCGGTGCGCCCGCCCCACAGGTCGCCCATGTACCAGTTGCCCTGCCGGCCCCTGACGTTGATCTTCTGGCCCCTGTTGACCTTGCCGAAGACCGGATAGTTCTCGCCGGGGCCGCCCCGGTAGTTCACACCGTTGTCGTTGACGGTGCAGGTCACCGCGGCCGCCTGGTGGCCGGCCGCGGCGGCGGGCAGGGTGCGGACGGGGCCGGCGGCGCTGCTCGCGGCGGCCGTCGACGCCCCGGCCAGGGTGAGGAGGGCCACGGCGGCGAGGGCCGCCGCGAGCGCGCGCGGTGCGCGGCCGGCGGAGCGTTGGTCGCTGGTCGTACGGGTCGGGCTCGTTGTACGGGTCAACTCGGTCTCCTTCATGGAAGTGATCCCCCGTGGCCGGTCGGCCGGTGGACAGCGGGAACGCGGGGTGACTGTGCGAGTGCACACCGTGTTCGCCGCACGGGTCCATTGGACAGGGGCCCGCGCCCGCACCGCCAGGGGTCGCGGCTGTGATCACCCGGTTGTGCGGTGGTACACGGCGAGGGGCCCCGCGAGGCCGCTCCCCCCCGCGCTCTCGTGCGGCTCCGGGCGCCTCCGTGACCCTCCGTGTTCGAGTTTGGCGGTGGTGCGTGCGGGTCAGGTGGGGGCAGCGGAGGCCCATGCTCCGGATCGGATGAGGCGGCTGGTGCCGGGGCGCGGGATGGCGGGTTTCTTCAAGACGCGTCGTCGCCGCGCCTCTACCGTCGGCGCCATGAGCGAGAAGATCAGCGACCTCTTGGAGCGCGCGGCGGCCCGCACGGTGCCGGTGGTCCGCGCCCTCGACGACGAACAGCTCGGGCTGCCCACGCCGTGCGGCGCGTACGACGTCCGCGCGCTGGCCGGCCACCTCTACCGGGTGGTGATCACCTTCCAGGGGCTCGCGGCCAAGGAGGACGCGGACATGGGCGCGGGGCCCCTGGAGCTGACGGGCGACTGGCGCGCCGGCTTCGCCGGCGAGGCGCGCGCCCTGGTCGCGGCGGGTGTACGCCCCGGCGCCGAGGACGGCACGGCCGGCGCGATGGGCATGCCCGCGCGCACCGCCGGTGTGATGGTCCTCGGGGATCTGGTCGTGCACGGCTGGGACCTGGCGCGGGCCACCGGCAGGCCGTACGCGTACGCGCAGGACGACGCCGTGGTCGAGGACGTCGCCCGGCAGTTCGCCGAACTCGCCCCCCTGGCACGGTCGATGGGTGCCTTCGGCCCGGAGGTGGAGGTGCCGCCCGGCGCGCCGGCCCTCGACCGGCTGCTCGGTGTGACGGGCCGCGACCCGGGGTGGCGGGCACCCGCGCGGTCGGGCGGTCGGGCGCGGGCGGGGAGCTGAGGGCGGCCCGTACGCTGGAAGCGGGCGCCCCGCGCGACCGCCGCGCCCCGCCTGCCGCCACGCGTGCACGAGGAGGCCCACGATGACCGAACGCAAGCCGCCGGGTGTCGACTTCGAGACCTGGGTGGACCGGCAGATCCGCGAGGCGCAGGACCGCGGCGTCTTCGACGGGCTGACCGGAGCGGGCAAGCCGCTCTCCGGGCTCGACAAGCCGTACGACGAGCTGTGGTGGGTCAAGGGCAAGATGCGCAGGGAGAACCTGTCGTACCTGCCGCCCACGCTCGCGCTGCGCAAGGAGGCGGAGGAGGCGCTCGTCGCCGCGCAGCGCGCGCCGTCCGAGGGCAGGGTGCGGCGGATCGTCGCCGAGATCAACGAGAAGATCGGCGCGGTGCTCGCGAAGCCGCCGCCGGGGCCGCCGCTGGGCATCAGGCCGTTCGACGTCGAGGAGATCGTGGCCGACTGGCGCGTGCGCGGGCGGGCCGGCTGACCCGCGGCGCCCCCGGCGCCCGGCTCGCGTTCCGCCCCTGGAGTGAACGTCTGCGGGGAGGGCACAAGCTCCCGCGTAACCCACTGTCAGCGTCAGTGTGGCGAAAAGGGGACGGACATGGAGATTTCGGGCATTGTTTCGGCGATCATCATCGGCATCGTCGTCGGCGTCCTGGGGCGGCTCGTCGTGCCCGGCAGGCAGCACATCGGCGTGGTGTGGACGATCGTCATCGGCATCGTGGCGGCGCTGATCGGCAGCGCGATCGCCTCGGCGGTCGGGGTCGCCGACACGAAGGGCGTCGACTGGATCGAGTGGATCATCCAGGTCGCACTCGCGGCGCTGGGCATCGCGGCGCTCGACCGCCCGCGGACGCACCGCCGTTAGGGCCTCCCGTGCGGATCGTGCCGGGCTCGCGTGCCCCGGCACCTCCCCCAGGCGCCGGACCTCGCTCCCCGATCCGCCCTGACCCGGACGAAACCGCCTCGTGCGCGCCGCCCGGCGCGCACCCCGGCGCGCACCCGTACGGGACGGCGGGGCGGTACCGCCCCGCAGTGGCAGGCAGACGGCCGCCGGAGGACCCCCTTCGGCGGCCGTCGCGCGGTACGGGGGCGGGCTCGGGCGCTGGACGCGGGTGCGCGCCGGGCCACCGGGGGGAAGGCCCCCGCCCCCGGTGACGGCCCCCGGGTAGATTGGCCGGGATCCGCCGCGCCCCGCGCCCGCCGGACCCGCAGCCCAGCCCCCCGCGCCCCTAGGTGACCCCGTATGACGCCGCCGATACAGCCGCCGACGCCGATACCCAGCCCTGCCCGGCCTGCCGAACCGCCCCTCGCCGTCGTCGGGATCGGCGCGGACGGCTGGGCAGGGCTGGCAGGGCCCGCGCGGGAGGCGCTGCTCGCCGCCGAGGTCGTGATCGGCGCGCCCCGCCAACTCGGCCTGCTGCCACCGGAGGTGACCGCCGACCGGGTGGAGTGGCCCTCGCCGCTGCGGCCCGCGGTGCCGGGACTGCTCGCCGCGCACGCGGGGCGCGCGGTCGCCGTGCTGGCCAGCGGCGACCCGTTCCACCACGGCATCGGCAGGGCGCTCGCCGAGACGGTCGGGGCCGGGCGGCTGCGCGTCCTGCCGCACCCGTCGTCGCTCGCCTACGCGTGTGCGCGGCTCGGCTGGCCGCAGGAGGACACCGAGGTCGTCTCGGCGGTCGGCAGGCCGGTGGAACGGGTCGCCGCCGCGCTGCACGACGGGCGGCGGCTGCTCGTCCTCAGCGCGGACGCGGCGACGCCCGCCGCGGTGGCCGCGCTGCTGCGGGAGCGCGGCTACGGGCCGAGCGAACTGCACGTACTGGAGCGTCTCGGCGACGGCACCCGCGAGCGCCATCTGCGCGGCACCGCTGAGACCTGGGACGAGGCACCGGGCGACCCGCTCAACCTCGTCGCCGTCGCCTGCCGCCGCGCGCCTGCGGCGCCGCGGCTCGGCGCCGTACCCGGCTTGCCGGACACGGCGTACGAGCACGACGGGCAGCTCACCAAGCGCCACGTGCGGGCCGCCACGCTCGCGGCCCTCGCGCCCGCGCCCGGCGAACTCCTCTGGGACGTCGGCGGCGGCTCGGGGTCCATCGGCATCGAGTGGATGCGCGCGCACCCGGCGTGCCGCGCCGTCGCCGTCGAGCGCGACCCCGTACGGGCCGGGCGCATCGCCCGCAACGCGCACGCCCTCGGCGTCCCCGGCCTCGCCGTCGCCACCGGCGCGGCGCCCGGCGCCCTGGCAGGCCTGCCAGGGCCGCCCGACGCGGTGTTCGTGGGCGGCGGCCTCACCGCGCCCGGCGTCCTCGACGCGTGCTGGGACGCGCTGCCCGAGGGCGGCAGGCTGGTCGCGAACACCGTGACGCTGGAGTCCGAGGCGCTGCTCGCCCGCTGGTACGGGCACCACGGCGGCGAACTCGTACGGCTCGCCGTCGCCTCCGCCGTCCCGGTGGGCGGGTTCACCGGCTGGCGGCAGGCGATGCCGGTGACGCAGTGGTCCGTCACCAAGGCGACAACCACCCACCCCGGAACGGGAGTCACGTCATGACGGTCTACTTCATCGGGGCGGGGCCCGGCGCCGCCGACCTGATCACCCTGCGCGGCGCGCGGCTGCTCGCCCGCTGCCGGGTGTGCCTGTACGCGGGCAGCCTGGTGCCGCGCGACCTGCTGGCCGAGTGCCCCGCGGACGCCCGCCTCGTCGACACCGCGGACCTCGACCTCGACCAGATCACGGACGAACTCGTACGGGCCGACCGCGCGGGGCACGACGTGGCGCGCCTGCACTCCGGCGACCCGTCGGTCTTCAGCGCGGTCGCCGAGCAGATGCGCAGGCTGGACGCGGAGTCCGTGCCGTACCGGATGGTTCCCGGGGTGCCGGCGTTCGCCGCCGCGGCGGCGGCGCTCGGCCGGGAGCTCACCGTCCCCACCGTCGGCCAGACCGTCGTCCTCACCCGCCTCGCCCAGCAGGCCACCCCCATGCCCCCAGGCGAGGACCTCGCCACGCTCGGCGCGAGCGGCGCCCTCCTCGTCCTCCACCTCGCGGCCCGCTACGCCGACCGCGTCGCCGCCGAGCTCCTGCCGCACTACGGCCCCGACTGCCCCGCCGCGGTCGTCGCCTTCGCGAGCCGCCCCGAAGAACGCGTACTGCGCGGCACCCTCGGCTCCATCGCCGACCAGGTCAGAACCGCGGGCATCACCAGGACAGCGGTGATCCTCGTGGGCCGCGTCCTCACCGCCACCCCCTTCCGCGACAGCCACCTCTACTCGACGACCCGCGAACGGGGGGTCTGAGCGGGGGCGCTCATCCCGGTCGCGCCGCGGTCAGTGCTCCGCAAGGCCGTGCAGGAAGGGGCTGCTCCTCACGAACCGACCGAGCCGCGCCGCGATCTTCGTGACATCGCTCTGGGACTGCGCCGCAGCGAGCATCGGCCCTTCGGCGGCGTCCTCGTCCAACGGGTCGGCCAACCGGCGGCCGTCCAGGCCCGAGAAGACCATCGTCACCGCCCGCGCGGTCCGCTTGTTTCCGTCGACAGGACTTCCGGATCGGTACCTTTGCGGCAAGGTGCCACGCTGCTCGGTCCGTGCGCTCTCGGCGCTCCGGACGGGAGCGTGTGCCGAGTGGTCCCGAGGCGTGGGCCCAAGATCCGCGCCGCACTCGCCGGATCGACCGTCACGCCGGTTCCGCCCGGCCGACCACCGCGCCCGCGCGGTCGATGCAGAGGACGTCGGCCCGTACGCGGGAGCCTCGGAGGACTGTGAGGGCCTCGTCGCGGGCGCGGGTGGCCACGGCGTCGCCCAGGGGGACGCCGGCGTCCTGGCAGAGGCGGAGGGCTTCGAGGCCGGTGTTGGCGGCGGCGACCCGGGCGGCGAGCGCGGGGGACGCGCCCGCGGTGCGGGCGAGCTCGGCGAGGAGGGGCTTGTCCACCTGGGAGCGCGCGGAGTGGAGGTCGAGGTGGCCCGCCGCGAGCTTCGAGAGCTTGGCGAAGCCGCCGCAGAGGGTGAGGCGGTCGACGGGGTGGCGGCGCACGTACTTGAGGACCGCGCCCGCGAAGTCGCCCATGTCGAGCAGGGCGTCCTGCGGGAGGCCGTACAGCGCGGCGACGGTCTTCTCCGAGGTGGACCCCGTGCAGCCGGCGAGGTGTGTGCGGCCCGCCGCGCGGGCGACGTCGACGCCGCGGCGGATCGAGTCGATCCAGGCCGAGCAGGAGTACGGGACGACGACGCCGGTCGTGCCGAGGATGGACAGGCCGCCGAGGATGCCGAGCCGGGGGTTCCAGGTGGAGCGGGCGATCTCCTCGCCGTCGTCCACGGCGACGGTGATCTCGGCGTCCGCCGCGCCGCCGCCGTGGGCCGCCGCGACCGCGTCGAGGTGTTCGGCCATCAGCCTTCGGGGCACCGGGTTGATGGCGGGCTCGCCCACGTCGAGCGGGAGCCCCGGCCTGGTCACCGTGCCCACGCCGGGGCCCGCCCTGAACACCACGCCCGCGCCGGGCGCGAGCCGGCGGACCGTGGCGCGGATCAGGGCGCCGTGGGTGACGTCCGGGTCGTCGCCCGCGTCCTTGACCACGCCGGCCGTGGCCGCGGTGCCGTCCGCCGCGAGCTCCTCGACCGCGAGCGCGAACGCGGGCCGCTGCCCGCGCGGCAGGGTGATCGTCACGGGGTCGGGGAACTCCCCGGCGAGCAGCGCCGTGTACGCGGCGGTCGCCGCGGCCGTCGCGCAGGCGCCGGTCGTCCAGCCGGGCCGCAGGCCGGTGTGTTTGAGTTGGGCGTCCCGCCCGCCGCTCCCGGCCGGCCTAGCCATGGAGGATCCCGATGCGCCACGTGCTGATCCTCGGCGGCACCACCGAGGGACGGCGGCTCGCCGAGGCGCTGGTGGCCGCGGGGGCGTCTGCCGCATCGGGGGCGTCTCCCGCCGGGCGTACGACCCCAGCAGGACAGGCGGCTTCCGGTACGTGGGCGGACACCACCGCGCAGGCGGATCCCGCCGCGCGGGCTCCCACCGCCGCGCGGCCCGCGCGGGCCGCCCGGCTGCGCGTGACCAGTTCTCTCGCCGGCCGGGTCGCCCGGCCCGTGCTGCCGCCGGGCGAGGTGCGCGTCGGGGGCTTCGGCGGTGCGGAAGGGCTCGCGGTGTGGCTGCGTGAGCACCGTGTGGACGCGGTCATCGACGCCACCCATCCCTTCGCGGAGACCATCACTCGCAACGCGGCCCGTGCCGCCGCCACCTGCCATGTTCCCCTGCTCCGGCTGCGGCGGCCCGGCTGGGTCCCGCGGCCGGGCGACGACTGGCGGCCCGCCGCGTCCCTGGCCGCCGCCGCTGGGCTGCTCACGGCAGGGCCCTGGCGGCGGGTGTTCCTCACCACGGGCCGCATGGGGCTCGGCGCGTTCGCGCACCTGGACCGGCCGCGGTTCCTCGTACGGTCCGTGGACCCGCCGGAGCCGCCCGTCCCGCCGCGGCTCGACGTCCTCCTCGCCCGCGGCCCCTTCACCCTGGAGGGCGAGCGCGAGGTGCTGCGGCGGTACGCGATCGACGTCCTCGTCACCAAGGACAGCGGCGGCGCCGCCACCGCGCCCAAGCTGACGGCCGCCCGCGAGGCCGGCCTCCCCGTGGTCGTCGTCACCCGCCCGGCGACACCCGAGGGCGTCGAGACGGCCGACACGGTCGAGGCCGCGACGGCCTGGGCGCTGCGCCGGGTGCGGTAGGGCCGCGCGTGCTCCCTGCGTCGCGCCCGGTGGAGCCGCACGCGGTCCAGCGGGAGCGCGCCGCGCGCGGTCCGGTGGGAGAGGCCCGCACGCGGCCCGCGGGCAACGCGCATGCCCGCGGGCCTCACCCGCCCTCCGGGTACCTCCGGGGCGTCCAGGCGACCTCGCCGCCCGCGCGGTGTGCGGCGACCGTCTGGGACGAGCCGATCAGCAGGACCGTCCGCATGTCGACCTGGGCCGGGTCGAGGTCGGTGAGGCGGACGATGCGGACACGCTCCTCGGGGCCGCCCACGTCCCGCGCGAGGACGACCGGGGTGTCGGGGGCGCGGTGTTCGAGGAGGAGTTCGCGGGCCTTGCCGACCTGCCAGGTGCGGGACCTGGAACCGGGGTTGTACAGGGCCATCGCGAGGTCCGCGGAGGCCGCGGCGTGCAGCCGGGCCGCGACCACCTCCCACGGCTTGAGCCGGTCGGAGAGCGAGATCACCGCGTAGTCGTGGCCGAGCGGCGCGCCGGCGCGCGCGGCGGCCGCGTTGGCCGCGGTGACACCGGGCACGATCCGTACCGGCACGTCCTTGTACGGGTCGGCCGACGCGACTTCGAGGACCGCGGTCGCCATGGCGAACACCCCGGGATCGCCCGAGGAGACGACGGCGACGCGGTGGCCGCGGCGCGCGAGGTCGAGGGCGAAGTCGGCGCGCTCGGACTCGACCTTGTTGTCGGAGGCGTGGCGCCGCTGGCCTGGGCGCTCCGGCACCCGGGCCAGGTACGTCGCGTAGCCCACCAGGTCGTCGGCCGCCGCCAGTTCGCCGCGGGCCTCGGGGGTGAGCCAGAGGGGGCCCGCGGGCCCGGTGCCGACGACCACGACCCCGCCGCGCCCGTGCCGCGGCGCCTCGCGCCCCGGGCCGTCCTGCGCGGCCACGCGGCTCGGCAGCACCGTCACCGCGAAGTACGGCACCGTCTCCGGGTCGGCGTCCGCGAGCGCGCCGGTGCGCTCGCCCGGCATGGTGGCGCGCTCCACGTACCGCGCGTCGTCGAGCCGGCCGGCCCGCTCGACCGCCCGCCGCACGGCGGGGAAGGTGCGGCCGAGCTTCATCACGACCGCGGAGTCCGCGGCCGAGAGGCGGGCCGCGAGCTCCTCCTCGGGGAGCGTGCCCGGCAGGACCGTCAGCACCTCCTCGCCCTCGACCAGCGGTGTCCCCAGCCGCGCGGCCGCCGCGCTCACCGAGGTCACGCCCGGTACGACCTCGGTCGGGTAGCGGTGCGCGAGGCGCTTGTGCATGTGCATGTACGAGCCGTAGAAGAGGGGGTCGCCCTCGGCGAGCACCGCGACGGTGCGCCCGGCGTCCAGGTGCGCGGCGAGCCGCGCCGCGGCCTCCTCGTAGAAGGCGTCGATGGCGCCGCGGTACCCGCCCGGGTGGTCGGTCGTGCCGGTCGTGACCGGGTAGACGAGCGCCTCCTCGATGTGGTCGGGCCGCAGGTGCGGGGCGGCGATGGCGCGCGCGATGGACCTGCCGTGCCCGGCGCTGTGGTACGCGACGACGTCGGCCTCCGCGATCGCGCGCACCGCGCGCACGGTCAGCAGCTCCGGGTCGCCCGGCCCGAGCCCGACGCCGTACAGCCTGCCGGCCTGCCGGTCGGCCGTCCCGCCCGCGGCCGGGACGGGCTCCGTCCGCGCCGCCGACGCGTCCCCGGCCCCCGGGCGCGCGGCCGTGCCCGTCTCGCCCTCGCTCATCGCTCGTCCTCGCTCGCGATCGCGTTGAGCGCGGCTGCGGCGATGGCGCTGCCGCCGCGCCTGCCGCGTACGACCAGGTGGTCGAGGGCGGCGGGGTGCGCGGCGAGCGCGTCCTTGGACTCGGCAGCGCCGATGAAGCCGACCGGTACGCCGATCACGGCGGCCGGGCGGGGCGCGCCCTGCTCGACCATTTCGAGCAGCCGGAACAGCGCGGTCGGCGCGTTGCCGACGGCGACGACCGCGCCGTCGAGGCGGTCACGCCACAGTTCGAGCGCGGCGGCGCTGCGGGTGGTGCCCAGCTCGGCGGCGAGCGCGGGGACGGCCGGGTCGCCGAGAGTGCACACCACCTCGTTGCCTGCGGGCAGCCGCCTGCGGGTGACGCCGCTCGCGACCATCTGCGCGTCGCAGAGGATCGGCGCGCCCGCGCGCAGGGCGGCGCGTGCGCGGGCGACCACGCCGGCGCTGTGGGCGACGTCGGCGACCAGGTCGACCATGCCGCACGCGTGGATCATGCGGACGACGACCTGGGCCACGTCCGCGGGCAGACCGCTCAGGTCCGCCTCGGCGCGGATGGTGGCGAAGGAGCGGCGGTAGATCTCGGAGCCGTCCTTCTCGTAGGCGAAGCCAGTGGTCGTCGTCATCTCGTCACCGTTGTCGTCGTGGGGGTGTCTGGAGTGTCTGGAGTGCCTGGGGTGTCTGGAGTGCCTGGGTCTCGGCGCGGGTGCCGCCGGGCCGGGGCGGGGTCCGGGCCCGGGTCCGGGCCGGGGCCCGTCGAGGGGGCCGCGTCCGTGACCGTGGTCGTCGCGTACGTGCCGTCCCCCGTGGCCACCTTGTCGAGGTGCGGGCCGCGCGGGTGGCCGCAGCGGCGCGCGCAGCCGGAGAAGTAGACGGGCAGGCGCGCCCTGGGGCCGGCCGCGGCAGCCGCCGCGTCGGCCCGTACGTCCGCGAGCGACTTCGCGCAGCCGGGCCTGCCGGTGCACGCGCCGACGCGGGTCCAGGGCGAGTCCGCGCTGGTCACGAGGCCCGCGGCAGCGGCCCGTCCGAGCAGCACGTCGGCCGCGGTGGGCGTGAGGCCCGGCACGACGAGGCTCCGCCAGGGCGTGACCCGCAGGCCGTCGCCCGCGCCCGCGAGCAGCCGCCACTGCGCGGCGGTGAGCCGCCCGAGCGGCGGCTGTACGCAGACGGCGGCGCGCTCCCCGCCCGGCGCGCGGACCGTGCCGAGCGCGGGCGGGCCGCCGCGCGGCGGGGCGTAAGGGTCCGGTACGTGCTCCGCGCGCACGCCGCCCGCGCCGAGCGCGTCGCGCAGCACGGCGGCGAGGCGCGCGGCGCCGTCCCCCGGCAGTTCGTGTACGCGCCAGGCACCGGAGCCGGCGGCTGCCGTACGGAACGCCTCGGCCGCGAGCAGTGCGGCGCGCGGCGCGTCGGCGGCCCGTACGCGCAGCCGTCCCGGCCCGACGAGCAGCACGGCGCTCCCGGCCCCGGGCTCTGCGAGCAACGTCACATCGGCGCCGAGCGTCGCCACGTCGCCCCGCCCGTCGTCGAGCGCGAAGAGGAACCGTCCCGACAGGTCCGCCGCCCGGTCGCTCGCGCAGACCAGCGCGTCCAGCTCGCGCACCCACAACCGCACGTCAGCGAAGGGGAGTTCGTCCTCCCCGGCGAGCGGGGACGCGACGATGTTGCGGGCGCGCTCGTGCCGCTCGGAGGGCAGCAGGCCCGCCGCGTGCAGCCGGGCGGCGAGAGGCGCGGCGCAGGACTCCGCGAGGCCCCGCAGCTGAACGTTTCCGCGTGAGGTGAGGTCGAGGTGCCCGTCCCCGAGCAGCTCGGCCGCGTCGGCGACCACTTCGGCCTGACGTGCCGTCAGCAGCCCGCCGGGCAGCCGCAGACGGGCCAGCCTGCCGTCGTCGGCGGCGTGCAGCCGCAGCGCCCCGGGGCAGGCGTCGCCGCGGTCACGCACGGGGGATTCATCCCGGTGCGTTCCCTTTGGTGGCATGGCTGTCGACACGGCGGCGAGCATACCCAGCCCCACCTGGGCCACCCACCGCCCGCACACACCACGCCCCGCCGGGCGCCCGCCCCGCCCCGTGCCCCCGGCGGCCATGCGCTCTCCCCACTCCGACCAGCACCGCTTACTATCGAGGGACCAGCGACGGCGTCTGGGAGGAAGGCCGGTGAGAATCCGGCACGGTCCCGCCACTGTGAGCCCGGCACTCTCCGGGTGAGTCAGGAACTCCCGCCGTCCTCCCACTGCCCGGGGCGCGGACCCCGAGGAAGGCGAGCCGCCGCATGCTGCTGCTCCTGTCGACGTCCGACACCGATCTGCTCTCGGCCCGTGCCGCGCACGCGGCGGGCGCGCCCGTGCCGTTCAGGTTCGCCAACCCGGCGCGGCTGCCGCTCGACGACCTGCCGGGGCTGCTCGACGGTGCGGACCTCGTCGTCGTGCGGCTGCTCGGCGGGGTGCGCGCCTGGCAGGAGGGGATCGACGCGCTGCGGGCGAGCGGCGTGCCGCTGGTCGTCCTCACCGGCGAGCAGGCCCCCGACGCGCAGCTGATGGAGGCGTCGACGGTCCCCATCGGCATCGCGGCCGAGGCGCACGCCTACCTCGCGCACGGCGGCCCCGCCAACCTCGACCAGCTGGCCCGCTTCCTCTCCGACACCGTGCTGCTCACCGGGCACGGCTTCGAGCCGCCCGCGCCCGCCCCGACCTGGGGGCACCTGGAGCGCGATGCCGCGCCAGGCGCGACGGGGCCGCTCGTCGCGGTGCTCTACTACCGCGCGCACCACATGAGCGGCAACACCGGTTTCGTGGACGCCCTGTGCTCGGCGATCGAGGCGGCGGGCGGCCGGCCGCTGCCGCTGTACGTGGCGTCGCTCCGCACCCCTGAGCCCGAGCTGCTCGACGCGCTCGGCGCGGCGGACGCGCTGGTCACGACGGTCCTCGCGGCGGGCGGCACCCGCCCTGCCGGGGCCTCGGCGGGCGAGGACGACGAGTCGTGGGACGCGGGCGCGCTGGCCGCGCTCGGCGTCCCGATCCTCCAGGCGCTGTGCCTGACGGGCTCGCGCGCCGACTGGGAGGCCAACGACGAGGGGCTCTCGCCGCTGGACGCGGCCGGGCAGATCGCGGTGCCGGAGTTCGACGGGCGGCTGATCACCGTGCCGTTCTCGTTCAAGGAGATCGACGAGGACGGTCTGCCTTCGTACGTCGCCGACCCGGAGCGCGCCGCCCGCGTCGCCGGGATCGCGGTCCGTCACGCGCGGCTGCGCCACATACCCCCTGCGGACAAGCGCCTCGCGCTGGTGCTCTCCGCGTACCCGACGAAGCACTCCCGCATCGGCAACGCCGTGGGCCTCGACACCCCGGCGAGCGCCGTCGCGCTGCTGCGCCGCCTCGTCGCCGAGGGGTACGACTTCGGCCCGGCCGCGCCGCCCGCGGAGGGCGCTCCCGCGACCGGTGCCCTGCCCGCCGTCCCGGGCCTCGTCTCGGGCGACGGCGACGAGCTGATCCGCGCGCTCATCGAGGCCGGCGGCCACGACCAGGAGTGGCTCACCGAGGAGCAGCTCGCACGCAACCCGGTGCGCGTCCCGGCCGCCGACTACCGCCGCTGGTTCGCCGAACTCCCCGCCGAGCTGCGGGAGTCGGTGGAGGAGCACTGGGGGCAGGCGCCGGGTGAGATGTTCGTGGACCGCACGCACAACCCCGAGGGCGACATCGTCCTCGCGGCGCTGCGGTACGGCAATCTGCTGATCCTGATCCAGCCGCCGCGCGGCTTCGGCGAGAACCCCATCGCGATCTACCACGACCCCGACCTGCCGCCCTCGCACCACTACCTCGCCGCGTACCGCTGGATCCAGGCGCCGCGTGCCGAGGGCGGGTTCGGCGCGGACGCCATGGTCCACCTGGGCAAGCACGGCAATCTGGAGTGGCTGCCCGGCAAGAACGCGGGCCTGTCCGCTGCCTGCGCGCCCGACGCGGCCCTCGGCGACCTGCCGCTCGTCTACCCGTTCCTCGTCAACGACCCCGGGGAGGGCACCCAGGCCAAGCGCCGCGTGCATGCCACCCTCGTGGACCACCTGGTGCCGCCGATGGCGCGCGCCGAGTCGTACGGCGACATCGCCCGCCTTGAGCAACTCCTCGACGAGCACGCGCAGATCGCCTCCATGGACCCGGCGAAGCTGCCCGCGGTCCGGGCGCAGATCTGGACGCTGATCCAGGCGGCGAAGCTCGATCACGACCTCGGGCTCGACCCCGACGAGCGGCCCGACGACGAGGGCTTCGACGAGTTCGTCCTGCACCTCGACGGCTGGCTCTGCGAGATCAAGGACGCGCAGATCCGCGACGGCCTGCACGTGCTGGGCGGCGCGCCCACCGGCGAGGCCCGGGTCAATCTCGTCCTCGCGGTGCTGCGGGCCCGGCAGATCTGGGGCGGCACGCAGTCGCTGCCCGGCCTGCGCGAGGCGCTCGGCCTCGACGAGTCCGCCGCCACCCGCACCGCCGCCGACGAGGTCGAGGCGCGCGCCCGCGCCCTCGTGCAGGCGATGGAGGACGCGGGCTGGGCGCCCTCCGCGGTCGCCGAGGTCGCCGCGGGGCAGCCGGAAGCGGTCGGCCGCATCCTCGACTTCGCGGCGCGCGAGGTCGTGCCGCGCCTCGCGGGCACCACCGACGAGATCGACCACGCGGTCCTCGCGCTCAACGGCGGCTTCGTGCCCGCGGGTCCTTCGGGCTCACCGCTGCGCGGCCTGGTCAACGTGCTGCCGACCGGGCGGAACTTCTACTCAGTCGACCCGAAGGCCGTGCCGAGCAGGCTCGCCTGGGAGACCGGCCAGGCGCTCGCCGACTCGCTGCTGACCCGCTACCGCGACGACAACGGCGAGTGGCCGCAGTCCGTGGGCCTCTCCCTGTGGGGCACGAGCGCGATGCGCACCGCGGGCGACGACATCGCGGAGGCGCTCGCGCTGCTCGGCGTGCGGCCGGTGTGGGACGACGCCTCGCGCCGGGTCACCGGCCTCGAAGCGATCGAGGCGGCCGAGCTGGGCCGCCCCCGCATCGATGTGACGCTGCGCATCAGCGGCTTCTTCCGGGACGCGTTCCCGCACGCCATCGGGCTGCTCGACGACGCCGTGCGGCTCGCCGCCTCGCTGGACGAGAGCGCGGAGGACAACCACGTACGGGCGCACGCGCAGGCCGACATGGCGGCGGGCGCCGACGAACGCCGGGCCACCACCCGCATCTTCGGCTCGCGCCCCGGCACGTACGGCGCGGGCCTGCTCCAGCTGATCGACAGCCGCGACTGGCGCACGGACGCCGACCTCGCCGAGGTCTACACGGTGTGGGGCGGCTACGCGTACGGGCGCGAGCTCGAAGGCCGCCCGGCGCGCGCGGAGATGGAGAACGCGTACCAGCGGATCGCGGTCGCCGCGAAGAACACCGACACCCGCGAGCACGACATCGCCGACTCGGACGACTACTTCCAGTACCACGGCGGCATGGTCGCCACGGTCCGCGCGCTCAAGGGCAGCGCGCCGGAGGCGTACATCGGCGACTCCACCCGGCCGGAGACGGTCCGGACCCGCACCCTGGTCGAGGAGACCTCCCGCGTCTTCCGCGCGCGGGTCGTCAACCCCCGCTGGATCGAGGCGATGCGCCGCCACGGCTACAAGGGCGCCTTCGAACTCGCCGCGACCGTGGACTACTTGTTCGGGTACGACGCGACGACGGGCGTCGTCGCCGACTGGATGTACGACAGGCTGACGCAGGCGTACGTCCTCGACGAGGAGAACCGCGCGTTCCTCCAGGAGGCCAACCCCTGGGCCCTGCACGGCATGGCGGAGCGCCTGCTGGAGGCCGAGTCGCGCGGCATGTGGGCCAAGCCCGACCCGCAGGTGCTCGCGGAACTGCGCCAGGTCTTCCTCGACACGGAGGGCGACCTGGAGTCCGACGCCGAGGACGCCGCAGACGCCACCGACGCCTGAGCCCCCGGGCCGCTCCCCCTCCCGGAGGGGCGGCCTCACGCGCCCTGGATGTGGCCCGCCAGCAGGTTGACCAGGCTGTGCGGGGTGCCGGGGCCGTACATGATCTCGTGGAGGCGGTCGGCCTCCGCGGCCTCCGCGGCGCTGCGCGGGAACATCTCCCGTTCGTGCGCGGCGAGCGCGGCCTCGACGTCGCCGGGGTGCTCGACCAGGGCCCTGGCGAGTTCCGCGCCGTCGTACATGGCCAGGTTGGCGCCCTCGCCCGAGGGGATCATGAGGTGCGCGGCGTCGCCGATCAGGGTGACGCCCGGCACCCGCTCCCACCGGTGGTCCGCCGGCAGCGTGTGCAGGGGGCGCAGGACCGGTGGGGTGTCCGCGTCGGTGATCAGCGCGGTCAGCTCGGGCGCCCAGCCGGCGAACTCGGCCGCGATGCGCGCCACCGCCGCCGGTTCTGCGAGGTCGACGGCGTCGAACCACTCGCGCGGCTTGGTGAGCGCGGCGTAGGTGTGCAGGGTCCCGCGGGTCTCCCGGTGCGCCGAGATGCCCTTGCCGGGCGCGAGCGCGAACATCGAGCCGCCACCGACCGCCTTCGCGCTCGCGGGGTGCCGGGTGTCGGCGTCGTGGAGGTAGGTCTCCACGTAGGTCGTGCCGGTGTAGACGGGCACGGCGTCGGAGACCAGCGGCCGGACCCTGGACCAGGCGCCGTCCGCGCCCACCAGCAGGTCGGTGGCCGTGGTGGTCCCGTCGACGAAGGCGATCTCGTGGCGCCCGCCGCCGAGCGGCCGTACGGCGGCGACCTTGTGCCCCCACCGGACGGTGCCCTCGGGGAGTGATGCGAGCAGGATGCGCCGCAGCTCGCCGCGCTGGACCTCGGGGCGCCCGCCGGTGCCGTCGTCGGGGTGGTCGATCAGGACGGTGCCGTCCTCGGCGAGGCCCCTGGTCGCCTGGTGGCCGTGGAGGATGAGGGAGCGGAAGGCGTCGAACAGGCCGGCCGCCGCCAGGGCGGGCTGGCCGTTGTGCTCGTGGATGTCGAGCAGGCCGCCCTGGGAGCGCACCGTGGGGGAGGTCTCGGCCTCGTAGACCGTGGCGGATACGCCGTTGACATGCAGGATCCGGGCGAGCGTGAGGCCGCCGAGTCCCGCGCCGACGATCGTGACATGGAGGGGTGCGGTGTTTGTGGCGTTCATGGCGGGCTCCTCTGGGTCGGCTGACTGGAATGTCGTTCCAGTCGATTCTGGAACACCATTCCAGTCATGTCAAAATGGCCGTATGGCACCACGGAGGAACACAGGCAGTACGGGTACGGGGCGGCGCGCCGACGCGCTCTCCCGCGAGCGCATCGTCGAGGCGGCCGTCGAGCTGCTCGACACGGCAGGCGAGAGCGGGCTGACCTTCCGGGTGCTGACCGAGCGCCTCGCCACCGGCGCGGGGGCGATCTACTGGCACGTGGCGAACAAGGGCGAGCTGCTCGCCGCCGCCACCGAGGCCGTGGTCGCCGCCGCCCTCACGGCCGCCCCCGCCCGCGCCCCGCGCACGCCGCGTGAGGCCGTGCGCGCGGTGGCGCTCGGCCTGTACGGCGCGATCGACGCGCACCCGTGGCTGGCCCCGCAGCTCGCCGTCCAGATGCCCAGGGATCCGGTGAAGTCGGTGACCCCGCGCATC
This sequence comes from Streptomyces tremellae, assembly GCF_039540215.1. NCBI lineage: Bacteria > Bacillati > Actinomycetota > Actinomycetes > Kitasatosporales > Streptomycetaceae > Streptomyces > Streptomyces tremellae. The sequence continues at coordinate 4,675 of NZ_BAABEP010000050.1, read as the reverse complement.
TACGAGGCCGTCGGCCGCCAGGTGCGCGCGCTGGGCGTCCCCGAGTCCGCCTGGTTCACGGGGACGTCCGCGCTGGTGCACTACATCCTGGGCGCCGCGGGCCAGAACGCGGCGAACGGCCGCGCGGCCCGCGCCCATGTCGGCACGGACCGTGGCGAGTTCCTCGACTCCGTTTCGACGGCGTGGGAGGCGCTCGACCCGGGGGAGTACCCCTTCGTGCGCGCCGTCGCGAAGCAGCTCCGCGACCACGACGACACCGAGCAGTTCCTCGCCGGGGTCGACCTGATCCTCGCGGGCATCACGGCCCTGCACGCCCCGGGTGCCGGGGCGTCCGACTGACGCCGGGCGGGCTCAGTCCGTCGCGGCCAGGCGTACGAGGCCGGTCAGGACGCGGGTGAGGACGGCGGTGTCCACGCGGTGGCGGACCGCGCTGATCAGGGCGGGCGCGCCGGCGCCCGCGGGGCGCGGGGGGAGCGGCGGAAGCAGGGGCAACGGGCGCGGCGCGGGCGGCAGTTCGGCCCACACGACCTTGCCTGGCGACCCGGCGCCGCCGCGGACGCCCCAGCTGCGGCTGAGCGCCTCTACGAGGAAGAGGCCGCGACCGCTCTCCGCCTCCTCGCTCTGGTCGGGCACGCCGGGCCTGCCGTCCGCCGCGTCCCGCACCTCCACCAGCAGTCCCGCGTCCCGGAGGGCGAGCCGCACGCCGACCTCGCGGTCCGCGCACGCCGCCTGGCGCGCCGCGTGCGTGACGGCGTTGGCCACCAGCTCGGAGACGATCAGCTCGGCGTCGTCGCGATGTGCGGGCAGATCCCAGGCCGTCAGCGTGTGGCGGGTGAACTCCCTTGCCATGGAAGCTGCTTCGGGAATCGCGGGCAGGCAGACCCCGGCCGCGTAACACACCGTACGTGCGGGGAAGCCGGTCACCGGGGGCCTCCCGTGCTGTACACCTCGGCACCCGTGGTGCACAGGAGATGGTCGACGATCTGGGCCTGGAGCACGAGGTTGGCGCCGAGGTGCAGGAAGCTCGGTACGAGCACCTGGCGCGCGCCCGACTCCCGTAACGCGCGCACCAGTTCGTCCAGCGCGGTGAAGGCGCCCTCCGTGTCCTCCTCGTGCACCCTGGCCAGCTCCCACCCCCGTGCCGCCGCCCAGTGCCGCATGCGGTCCTGTTCCGCCTCGATCTCGTCGTCCCCGGCGTCGTGGGTCCGCATGTAGCCGTGGGCGGTTTCTGGCATGGCTGTCTCCTCGGACGGGGGTGGACGCTGCGTGTCGACGCCGTCGCGTACCGCAGTGATGGGTACAGCATGCAGAGTGGTTGGTGAGTAGTGTCAAGTCAACACTTCCTTGATAAGTGCTATTACTTGCGTGCATGGTGATGGAGCGTCACACTGAGGCTCCCGCGACCTTCGAGGAGGCCCCCGCCATGCCGCTCAACCAGAACCCGACGATCCGCCAGCGCCGACTCGCGCGTCGGCTGCGCGAGTTGCGGATCAGCGCGGGGCTGACGCACGCGGACGCCTCGGTGGTGCTCGACGCGGACAAGTCCAAGGTGGGCCGCATCGAGAACGCCCAGTCCGGCGTGCGCCTGCCCGATCTGCGTGCCCTGCTCGACCTCTACGGCGTCACCGACCCCGCCGAGCGCGCCGAGATCGAGAAGCTGAACCGCGAGTCGAAGCAGAAGGGCTGGTGGTCGCGGTTCGCCGTCGACGGCTCGTACGCCACGTACGTCGCCGTCGAACACGACGCGAGCACGCTGTACAACGTGGAGACCCACCTCGTCCCCGGGCTGTTGCAGACGCCTGAGTACACGCGGGCGCTCATCGAGCTCCAGAACCCCGAATTCACCAGTGAGCAGATCGAAGTCCAGGTTGCGGTCCGCGGCGAACGCCGCCAGGTGCTCACCAGAGAAGACCCGCTCCAGCTCTGGGTGGTCATCTCCGAGAGCGTCCTGCGCCACCGGGTCGGTTCGGCGGCGGTCATGAAGGAGCAGCTGGAGTCGCTGCTCGCGGACAGCCGCCGCTCCAACGTCCAGCTTCAAGTGCTGCCGAGCGAGGATCCGATGAACGCCTGTCTCTACGGCCCGTTCGTCGTGATGAGCTTCCCCGCCGCGGCCGAAACCGACATCGCCTATAGCGACCTGCCCACGGGGACGCTGTACTACGAGGAGGCGGCCGAGGTGGAGGTGTACACCAAGCTCTTCCGGCGCCTCAACATGGCCGCTGCTAACGTCAGGGCATCGCGGGCGTTGATCTCGGACGTCGCACGGGAGATGGGTTAGATATGAAGCGGTACAGCGAGCCGGTGCCGGCGACCGGGCCGGCCTGGGTGAAGTCGTCGTACTCCGGCACCAACAACAACTGCGTGGAGGTCGCCGTGCTGCCGCGCGGCGGGCGTGCGGTGCGCGACAGCAAGGACCCGCAGGGTCCCGCGCTGGCTTTCGCGCCGGGCGCCTTCGACGCGTTCATCGGAGCGGTCGTCCGGTGAACACCCCGATCGCCGAGTCTGCCTGGGTGAAGTCGTCGTACTCCGGCAACAATGGCAACTGCGTGGAGGTCGCCGTGCTGCCGCGCGGTGGGCGCGCGGTGCGCGACAGCAAGGATCCGCAGGGTCCCGCGTTGGCCTTCGCGCCGGGCGCCTTCGACGCGTTCATCGGAGCGGTCGCGCGCTGAGCGGCATGCGGCGGCGCCCCGTCCCCGCCGGGGCGGGTTCTATTGATCCCCGCAACACCCTGGAGTTCAGGGGGTTGCGGGGATCGTGGATTTTGAGGCGCTGAAACTGCCGTCGGTGACGTACTGGTATCCGGCCTTCTTCGCCCTCTCGACGAGATGGCCCTCGGTGCCCCTGCTTTCCTCCGAGGAGTCCTCGGCCGGGTGGTCGGCGAATGCGCCCGGCGTGCCAGCGGGCAGCCACCAGTCCTCGCCGCCGCCGAGGATCACCTCCGGCTTGCCGGCCCTCAGATACTGCGTCGCGATGCTGTCCTGCTTCGCACGGTCCGCGCCGTTGGCGAAGAACGCGGCTGGGGAACGCGTCGGTGACCTGCGCGGTCGTGACGAGTCCTGTCGCCAGGCCCGCGGCCTTCGCCTGCTGCCCGAGGATGGGCGGCCTGGTGCCATCCGGTGTCGACGCGGCTCGCGCCGTTGTGCGTCCTCGGAGAGGCATGGAGTGCCTCCGGTGAACGGCGCGTGACGTCTCCGCGCGGGCGGTGCGCCCCGTGCCCGGTGGCCACCAGGAGATCCGACGCCCTCCGAATATTTCGGTGTCCGTTGTAATCTGGACGGCATGACCGCCCGTACGCCGATCCGCCCGCGCGCCCCGCGCCTGCCCGCCCTGCTCACCACCGAGCGGGCGCGCCCCGACGGCGTGAGGTCCCGGCCGAACGCGTGGTGGCTCGCGGTGCTCACGGTCTGCTTCGGCGCCTTCATGGGCCAACTCGACGCGAGCATCGTCACGCTGACGTACGGCAGCCTGCGCGCGGGCTTCCACGCCTCGCTCGCCGCCGTCGAGTGGGTGTCCCTCGCCTATCTGCTGGCGCTCGTCGCCCTGCTGGTACCGGCCGGGCGGCTCGCCGACGCGCACGGCCGCAAGCTGCTCTACCTGTACGGCTTCGCGGTGTTCACGGCCGCGTCCGTCGCCTGCGGGCTCGCCCCCTCGCTCGGCGCGCTCGTCGCCTTCCGCGTCCTCCAGGCGGCGGGCGCGGCGATGATGCAGGCCAACAGCGTCGCGCTGGTCACCACGAGCGCCCCGCGCGAGCGGATGCGCGCCGCGCTCGGCGTGCAGGCCGCGGCGCAGGCGCTCGGCCTCGCCCTCGGCCCCACGGTCGGCGGCGCGCTCGTCTCCGCGCTCGACTGGCGCTGGGTGTTCTGGGTCAATGTGCCGGTCGGGCTGATCGCCCTGGTCAGCGGCCACTACCTGCTGCCGCGCACCCGCGCGCGCAGCCGGGCAGCCGGCTTCGACTGGCCGGGCCTCACCCTGCTGGCCGCGGCGACGACCGGCGCGCTGCTCGGCGTCTCCGCCGCCTCAGGTCTGCCCGTGCCCGGCTGGGGCGTCGCCGCGCTGTTCGTCTTCGCGGCCCTCGCGGGCTGGGGCTTCGTGCGGCGGCAGCGGCGGGCCGCGGCCCCGCTGCTCGACCTGGCGCTGCTGCGGGTACGGGCGGTGGCGTCCGGCCTGGTCGGGGCGCTCAGCGGCTACCTCGTGCTGTTCGGGCCGCTGGTACTCGTACCGGTGCTGCTGACCGCGCGCGGCGCGTCCGAGCTGACGGCGGGGCTCGTCCTCACCGCGCTTCCCGCGGGGTTCGCCCTCGCGGCGGCCGGCGGCGACCGGCTGCTGCCGCGCTCCCTCACGGACCGCGGCAGGTGCCTGACGGGCGCGGCGCTGTGCGCGGTCGCCGTCGCCGCGCTGCTCGCCGTGCCGCTCACCGTCGGATGGCTGGTGCCCGTGTTCGCCGTCGTCGGCCTCGGCCTCGGCACCTTCACCCCGGCCAACAACACCCTGATCATGAGCGCGGTCCCGGCCCGCTCCTCGGGCACCGGGGGCGGCCTCGTCAACATGACGAGGGGCCTCGGCACCGCGCTCGGCGTCGCCCTCGTCACCCTCGCCCTGCACACGGCGGGCGGCGGGGTGCAGGCGGGCGCGCGCCGGGCCGCCGCCGTCCTGACCGCCGCCGCGCGGGCCGCGA
>NZ_BAABEP010000049.1:0-50463 GCF_039540215.1 Streptomyces tremellae | reverse complement strand
GTCGGCTGCCGCTCGCGGCGGACGTGCTCGCCGCGTGCGCCTCGGCGGGCGCGGGCCCGCGCGAGGCGGCCGAGGCCGTCGGGACCTCGCTCGGCGGGCCGGTGGGCGACCTGCTGGCCGGCGCGGCGGCGGAGATCCAGCTCGGCGGCGAACCCGCCGTCGCCTGGGGCAGGTTCGGCGGGATACCGGGCGCGGCGGGACTCGCCCGCTGCCTGGAGCGCGCCTGCTCCACAGGCGCCCCCGCCGCCGAACCGCTGGCCCGGCTGGCACAGGGGCTGCGGGCCGAGCGGTCGAGGAGGGCCACGGCCAGGGCCCAGCGCGCACAGGTGCTGATCACGGGCCCGGTCGGCCTGTGCTTCCTGCCCGCTTTCCTCGCCACGGGGGTGGCCCCTGTGGTGCTCGGCCTGGCCACCGGGCTCCTGGGCGGCCGGTGAGGGGCGGCGCCCGGCGGGGGGCGAGGACGGGGGCCGCGTGGACGGGGGCCGCGTGCGCAGGCGGGCGGCGGGCGCCGTACGGCCACCCAGCGGGGATCGGCCGTACGGAACGAACACACCACGGCGAGTACGGAACGAACACAGCAAGGCGATCACCGAACGCATCCACGACGGCGGTGGCGCCGGACAAGGCGAAAGGCGAGGCACATGGACATGGGGATGAGCGGCATGAGGGGAACGGGCGGCGCGAGGGCGTTCGCGATCACGGCGGTGTCGCGGCTCAGGGCGGCGTGGGCGCGGCGCCCACGTTCGGACGCGGGCATGACCACGGCGGAGTACGCGATGGGCACGATCTCCGCGTGCGCCTTCGCCGCGGTGCTCTACAAGGTGGTCACGGGGAGCACGGTGCAGGGTGCCCTGCAGTCGCTGATCGGACGGGCGCTCCATGCGACGTTCTGACCGCGTCCCCGGCGGGCCGGGGCCGCGGCGCGACGGCGGCTATGTCACGGCGGAGGCTGCGGTGACCGTCCCGGGGCTCGTGGTCTTCTCGATGGCCCTGGTGTGGGGCCTTGCGGCGGCGGCCGCCCAGATCCAGTGCGTGGAGGCCGCGCGGGCCGGGGCGCGGGCGGCCGCCCGGTCCGAGCCGCGGGCCACGGCGCTCGACGCGGCCCGCTCGGCGGCGCCGGAGGGCGCCGAGGTCAGGCTCGCCAGGACCGGCGACCTGTGGACGGTGCGGGTGTCGGCGCCCACGCCGGGGCCAGGCGCGCTGGCGCTGACGCTGTCCGCCGAGGCGGTGGCGTCAGCCGAGGACGCGGTGCCCGCCGCCGGAGCGGCGGCAGGGGGCGGCGCGTGAGCGGGTGCGGCCGTGCCCGGTGCCGTCCCCGGGCGGCGCCGGGCCGCGGTGCGGCGGGAGACCGCGGTGCGGCGGGAGACCGCGGTGCGGCGACCGTGGTGGCGGCCGTGCTCGCCTGCGCGCTCTGCGCGCTGTTCGGGGTGTTGCTCGCGCTCGGCCAGGCCGTGGCGGCGCGGCACCGGGCAGGGGCCGCCGCCGACCTCGCGGCGCTGGCCGCGGCCGACACGGCACCGTACGGAGGTGCGGCGGCCTGCCGCCGCGCGGAACGGGTCGCGGCGGCGCAGGGGGCGCGGCTGGCCGCGTGCGCGGTGCAGGGGCCGGTCGCGGAGGTGACCGCGGTCGCCAGGGTCGGCCCGTACGCCCCGCACGTCAGGGCCCGTGCGGGGCCCGGGGCCCCGGCCGTCTTGGCGGCGAGCTCAGGGACCGGAGGCGCACCCTAGACCGGTGGTTCCGGCACCTGTGGGTCAGGGGCCTGAGGGGCCTGAGGGGCCGAGTGCGCCGAAGCCGGCGGGGCCGGTGCCCGTGGGGCGGCGCCCTGCTGTGCCGGGACCGACGGTGGTGGGCCTGGGGCCGGTGGCCCCTGGGGCGGGGCGGGTGTCCCCGGGGCCTCGTGGGGCTCGGGGGCGCCCCGGTGCTGGGCGGGCCCCGCGGAGACCGCGGACCCCTCGGAGTCCTCGGGCGCGTTCCTCAGCAGCTCCGTGAGGAGGCGGACCGCGGCGCGTTTGTGCAGGGGGTCGTTGCCGTTGCCGCACTTGGGCGACTGGATGCAGGACGGGCAGCCGGCCTCGCACTCGCAGGAGGCGATGACCTCGCGCGTGGCGGTGAGCCAGGCGCGGGCCGTGTGGAAGGCGCGCTCGGCGAAGCCCGCGCCGCCCGGGTGGCCGTCGTAGACGAAGACCGTGGGCAGCAGCGTGTCGGGGTGGAGCGGGATCGAGACGCCGCCGATGTCCCAGCGGTCGCAGGTGGCGAAGAGGGGGAGGAGCCCGATGGAGGCGTGTTCCGCGGCGTGCAGGGCGCCGCCGAGCTGTTCGGGGTTGACGCGGGCGGCGTCGAGCTGGTCCTCGGTGACCGTCCACCACACGGCGCGGGTGCGCAGCGTGCGCGGCGGCAGGTCGAGCTTGCTCTCGCCGAGCACCTCGCCGGTGATCAAGCGGCGTCTGAGGAAGGAGACGACCTGGTTGGTGACCTCGACGGAGCCGTAGCAGAGGCGTCCGCCGCCCCACGGGACCTCGGTCTCGGTCTCCAGCACGGAGATGGCGGTCGTGTCGCGGGCCGTCGTCGAGTACGGCGGGTCGGCCTCCTCGACCAGGGCGACGGAGTCGGCCAGGTCCAGGTGCTTCACCAGGTACGTACGGCCCTGGTGGAGGTGGACGGCGCCGTCGTGCACGGCGGTGTGGGCGGCGGCCTCGTCGACCGTGCCGAGCAGCCGTCCCGTGCCGGCCTCCACGACCTGGACGGGGCTGCCGCCCCCGCCGCGGATGTCCGCGAGGTCGGCCGCGCGCCTGCGCTGCGTCCAGTACCAGCCGGAGGAGCGGCGGCGCAGCAGGGCGGCCGACTCCAGCTGCGGCAGCAGCTTTGCCGTCGCGGGGCCGAACAGCGGCAGGTCGTCCTGAGTGAGGGGCAGCTCGGCGGCGGCCGCGCACAGGTGGGGGGCGAGCACGTACGGGTTGTCGGGGTCGAGGACGGTCGACTCGACGGGCTGCCTGAACAGCGCCTCCGGGTGGTGGACGAGGAAGGTGTCCAGCGGGTCGTCCCTGGCCACCAGCACGGCGAGGGCGCCCTGCCCCGACCGCCCCGCGCGCCCCGCCTGCTGCCACAGGGAGGCGCGGGTGCCCGGGTAGCCGGTGATCAGGACGGCGTCGAGGCCGGAGACGTCGATGCCGAGTTCGAGGGCGGTGGTGGCGGCGAGGCCGAGGAGTTCGCCCGAGTGCAGGGCGGCCTCAAGGGCGCGGCGTTCCTCCGGCAGGTAGCCGCCCCGGTAGGCGGCGACCCGGCCCGGCAGGGAGCGGTCGACCTCGGCCAGGCGCTCCTTGGCGATGACGGAGATCAGCTCGGCGCCGCGGCGGGACCGTACGAAGGCGACGGTGCGGACGCCCTGCACGGTCAGGTCGGTGAGGAGGTCGGCGGTCTCCGCGGTGGCGGTGCGGCGCACGGGTGCGCCCCGCTCACCGTGCAGGTCGGTGAGCGGGGGCTCCCACAGGGCGAAGACGACCTCGCCGCGCGGTGAGGCGTCGTCGGCGACTTCGCGCACGGTCAGGCCGGTGAGGCGGCCCGCTGTGAGCGCGGGGTCGGCGGCGGTGGCCGAGGCGAGCAGGAAGACCGGGTGCGCGCCGTAGCGCGCGCACACGCGGCGCAGCCGCCGCAGCACCTGGGCGACGTGCGAGCCGAAGACGCCCCGGTAGGTGTGGCACTCGTCGATCACGACATAGCGCAGGGCGCGCAGGAAGGAGGACCAGCGCGGGTGGGACGGGAGGATCCCGCGGTGCAGCATGTCGGGGTTGGTCAGGACGTAGTTCGCGTACTGGCGCACCCACTCGCGCTCCTCGACGGGCGTGTCGCCGTCGTAGACGGCGGGGCGTACGGCCGTGCCGAGCGGCGCGGCCAGCTCGCGCACGGCGCGGCGCTGGTCGGCGGCGAGCGCCTTGGTGGGCGCCAGGTACAGGGCGGTGGCGCCCCGGCCGTTCGGCGCCTCGGAGCCGTCGAGGAGGGTGCTGAGGACGGGCGCGAGGTAGGCGAGGGACTTGCCGGACGCCGTGCCGGTGGCGATCACCACGGACTCGCCGTCGAGCGCGTGCTCCGCCGCCTGAGCCTGGTGGGCCCACGGATGGTCGATCCCGGCCGTCTGGATCGCCGCGACGACCTCGCTGCGAATGCGATCGGGCCAGACCGCATGACGTCCCGGTCGAGGGGGCAGGTGCTCCGTATGGGTGATGCGCGCAGCCCGGCCCGCCGCGGCGGCGAGCCGGTCGAGGACCGCGTCCGGCGTGGGGCGGTCTTCCCCGCTCCCGGCGGGTCCACTGGGGTGGTGATTCCTGGCCATCGGCATCGAGTGTGTCACTGGCGTGCGGGACAATGGCCCCAAGGCGTCGTGCATGGCTGCTGGTAAGTGATTGAATGCCATCGCGGCTGGCGATACGTCCCCTGGCTCCGTCGGGGAGACCCGAGGGGCGACCGCTCGATAGCAAGGTGCTGGAGGATCCGTGGACCTGTCCCTGTCGACTCGCAACGTGTCCGGCCCTGGAGGCGACCGTACGGTCGTCGAGGTCGGTGGCGAGATTGATGTGTATACCGCGCCCAAGCTGCGCGAGCAGTTGGTGGAGTTGGTGAACGACGGCAGCTACCACCTGGTCGTCGACATGGAGGGCGTGGACTTCCTCGACTCGACCGGGCTCGGCGTGCTCGTGGGCGGCCTCAAGAGGGTCCGCGCACACGAGGGCTCGCTGCGTCTCGTCTGCAACCAGGAGCGCATTCTCAAGATCTTCCGGATCACGGGCCTCACCAAGGTGTTCCCGATCCACACCACGGTGGACGAGGCCGTGGCCGCCACCGACTGACGTCGGCAGCGGCTTCCGGAGGAATGGGCGGGGGAGCCGGGCGCGTCTGCCCGGGTCCCGCGTTCGCAGGCTCGTGGAAGTGGTGGAGAGTGCACGCTCGTATGTCCGAGGGGGATCCGAATGGCCACCGTTGAACTCCGCTTCAGCGCCCAGCCGGAACATGTCAGAACGGCCCGTCTGGTGGCCGCTGCCGTGGCGCGGCGGGCCGGAGTCGACGAGGCCGTTCTCGACGAGGTCAGGCTCGCCGTGGGTGAGGCGTGCAGCCGTGCCGTGGGGCTGCACCGCAGCCATGGCATCACCTCCCCCGTGATGGTGGCGCTGACCGAGGAGGAGAAGACCTTCTCCATCGAGGTCGGTGACGGGGTGCCGGGATCCGGCGCGTCCGGGGCCGGTCCCGGTGCGGGCGGCCCCGCCGCGGACTCCGAGGGCGGAGAGGGCGAGGACGAGATGGGGCTCGCGGTGATCAGCGGGCTTGTCGACGACGTCAAGGTCACCTCGGGCGCCGAGGGCGGCGTGATCAGGATGAGCTGGCCGACCGCTTCAGCGGTGCCGCTGGCCTGAGGGGCGCCGCGCGTTCAGGAGAGGTCCTGTGAGCAGGGCCTCTTTTCTCATGCCCGGCGCCGCCGGGGGCGTACGTCACCCCCTCCGGGCGTACGCCCCCGGCCGGTCGTGCGCGCCGCGTCTGGATCGTGCGCCCGCCCCCTTCCGGGCGTACGCGGCCCTGCCCCCGTCGTACATGTCCTGCTCATGCCCCACCTCCGCCTCCGCATCCACCTCCGCCTCCGCCCCGCCCCCGTCGCAGGCGGGGCTCTCGCAGCCGCCGGGGCGCTCGTACTCGTCGGTAGCGTGAGGTGTCTCTCGCCGTGAGGTGTCTCTCATGTGGGGCAAAACCGGTCAAGCCGGTGCGGAGGGGTTCGCTTCGGCGCCGCCACGGGGTGAGCGGCGTGTATGTTCCGGGGCCGAGAGCCTCGGAAGGGACCGATCGGTGAAGAAGAAGCTTGCGGCCACGCTGTCCGGTGGCGCTGTGGTGCTCCTGGCGCTGTCCGGGTGCGGCAACAACGACGGCAAGGTGAACGACTGGGCCAAGGGCTTCTGCGACAAGGTGCAGCCGCAGCGGCAGGCCATCTCCGACGCCAACGAGTCCATCGTGAAGGCCACCTCCACCGCGAGCTCGCCCGGGGACGTCAAGAAGGTGGACTCGGCGGCCTTCAGGACCAACGCCAACGCCTACCGTGCGCTGGCCTCCGCGGTGAAGTCGGCCGGCGCGCCGCCCGTGGACGACGGCGAGAAGACCCAGAAGGACGCGGTCAGCGAGCTCAACGCGACCGCGAGCGCGTACGCGGCGCTCCAGAAGCAGGTCGACGCGCTGGACACCAAGGACCAGGCGAAGTTCGCGCAGCAGCTCGGCGACGTCTCGACGCAGCTCGGCAAGATCGGGTCGAGCGGCGACTCCGCGCTGCGCAAGCTCCAGTCGGGCGACCTCGGCAAAGCCATGGCCAAGCAGCCCGGCTGCAAGAAGGGCACCCCCTCGGGGGCGGCCTCCGCCTCGGCGTCGTAGGCCCGGCGGGCGGGCCGGTGCCGGGCGCTGTCAGTGGTGCCCGTCACAATGTGGGGGTGAGTACCACCAGTCTTCCCGCACCCGACCGCGCGGCCCGGCTCCGCGAAGCCCTGCTGGCCGCGGAGTTCACCGCAGACGGCCTGCTCGACCTGCTCGGCGCGCCCGCCTACGCGGCGCTGGCGCGCAGCGAGACCGTGCCCGCGCTGCGTGCCACCGGTGGCGCGGCCCGGCTCGACACGCTGGTGCGGCTGTTCCTGCTCCAGCGCGCCGTGCCCGCGGAGCGCGCCGCGGCCGCGCTGCCGCTGGCGGACGCCCTGGCCGACGGCTGGCTCGCCGAGGCGGGCGGCGGGGGCGTGCGGGCGACGGTCGACGTCCGGCCGTACGGCGGGCCGGAGGGGCAGGACTGGTTCATCGTCTCCGACCTGGGCTGCGCGGTCGGCGGCGCCGCGGGCGCGGGCGGGCGCGGCGCGGGCGTCGTGCTGGGCGTCGGCGGCGCGTCGACCACCCTCGCGGGGCTCACGGTCCGCGCGCGGGCCGGCACCGCCCTGGACCTCGGCACGGGCTCCGGCATCCAGGCGCTGCACGCCTCGCAGCACGCGGGCAGGGTCACGGCGACCGACCTCAACCCGAGGGCCCTTGAGTTCGCCCGGCTCACGCTCGCGCTGTCCGGGGCGCCAGGCGCCGAGCTGCTCGAAGGCTCGCTGTTCGAGCCGGTGGGCGACCGGACGTTCGACCTCATCGTGTCGAACCCGCCGTTCGTGATCTCGCCCGCTGGCCCCGACGAGGACGCCGCGCGGCGCACGTACAGGGACGGCGGGATGGCCGGCGACGACCTCTGCCGCACGCTGGTGCGGCAGGCGGGCGACCATCTCGCGGAGGGCGGCTTCGCCCACTTCCTCGCCAATTGGGAGCACGTCGAGGGCGAGGAGTGGCAGGACCGGCTGCGCTCCTGGGTCCCGCAGGGCTGCGACGCCTGGATCGTGCAGCGGGAGGTCCAGGACGTCACCCAGTACGCGGAGCTGTGGCTGCGCGACAGCGGGGAGCACGGCGGCCCCGACCCCGAGCGGTACGAGCGGCTGTACGGGGCCTGGCTCGACGAGTTCGGCCGCAGGAGGACCCGCGCGGTCGGCTTCGGCTGGATCACGCTCCGCAAGGCCGCCTCCGACCGTCCCTCGGTCGTCGTGGAGGACTGGCCGCACCCCGTGGAGCAGCCGCTCGGCGAGACCGTGCGGGCGCACTTCGCCCGGCAGGACTACCTGCGCACGCACGACGACGCGGCCCTGCTCGCCGACCGCTTCACGCTCGCGCCCGAAGTAGTGCAGGAACAGGTCGGCCTGCCCGGCGCGGAGGACCCCGAGCACGTGGTGCTGCGCCAGCACCGTGGCATGCGCAGGGCGACGGAGGTCGACACGGTCGGCGCGGGCTTCGCCGGCGTCTGCGACGGCACCCTCACCGCGGGCCGCATCCTCGACGCGATCGCCCAGCTGGTGGACGAGGACCCGGTCGCGCTCAGGGACCGCACCCCCGAGTCCATCCGCCTGCTGATCGGTGAGGGCTATCTGGAGCCGGCGGCGGACGGCGCCCCCGCGGCGGTGGGGGAGGCCGCGGCGATCTAGGGCCTCTCGTGTGGGTCATGCCGGGCTCGCGTGTCCCGGCACCGCGTCTCGCGGCGTTGTCGTCGGTCGCCAGGGTCCCGCCATGACCCCCTCCTCCGCCGTGCGGTCCGGCCCCAGCCTCCGGCCCCCAGCCTCCGGCCGGGGGCACCCCCAGGCACCGGACCCCGCTCCCTGATCCGTCCTGAGCCAGACGAAAGACCCCAGACCCTGCCCCGGGGGCGCGCCCATAATCGCGGGCATGGACGTCGGGCACGCCGGGGCCCTCACCTTCGCCGGCTTCGAGATGTTCCTGGCCCTCAGCAGGAACGAGCACTTCGGGCAGGCCGCCGCCGAGCTGGGGGTGAGCGCGGCCACCGTCCAGCGCACCGTGCGCGCGCTGGAGCGGAAGCCCGGGGTGGCGCTGATCGAGCAGTCGGCGCGCCGGGTGCGCATGCTGCACAGCGGGCACGTGCTGGTGCGCGAGGCGCAGGCGGTGCTGCGGGCCAGGCCCGACGCCGTGGACACCACGCGGGCCGAGTCGGGGGTGCCGCACCGCAGGCTGCGGATCGCGCACACCCACTCCCTCGGGCTCTGCTTCGTGCCCGACGTGCTCGCCGACCTCCTCGGCGCCCACCCGGAGCTGCGATTCCGCTGCTGGCAGAGCTCGGCGACCAATGTGGTCTCGGCGCTGCTGCGCGGCGAGGCGGACCGCGTCCATGTCTCCGCGGCCAAGCACGGCCTGGTCGGCCTGACCCTGGCGCTCGCCGAGGCGTGCGCGGGGGACGGCAGCACGGTGAACGCGGTCTCGCCCGGCCACCTGAACGCCCCCGCGGAGGCGGAGACCGCGCGCGACCGCGCCGAAGTGGCGGCGGCGGTCGCCTTCCTCGCCTCCCCCCCCCACAGGCCGCCGGTGTCACCGGCGAGGTGATCTCGGTGGGCCCCCGACGCCCCGGGCCGACCCGCCCATGACGCGGCCACCCCAGACGCACCGACGCCCCGGCCGCGGGCCCGTCGCTGACGCACCGACGCCCCGCCCGCGGGCCCGCCGTGCGGCGCCCGCGCCTGAGCGCCTGCGACCCGTGCGCCTGCGACCCACGCCCCGCCCGCCGGCCCGCCGTGCGGGCGTCGCGTCGCGTGGTCCGTCGCGCTCCCGACGGCTGGTGCTTCGGGCGTAGGGGATGCACGCCGATCCGGCGGAACCGGGAGCGGGCCCGCAGAGCAGCGCCCGCTCCCGGTGGTGAGCGGAATCCCCTGTGAGGGGCCGGGACCGGGCGCGGGACCGCGCGGCACGAGGGCGGGACACCCACGCGGACCTGCGGTGACGCGACGGAAGCCGGGGCGGTCCTGGCAGGGCGCGGGGCGCTGCCCGGCGCCGGGGCGGAACGCGGAGCGCGCGTCCCCGCCGGTGCGCGGCGGCACGGCGGCGCGCGGGCCCCGGCGGCGGGAATGCCGGGAGTCGGGTTACCGTTCGAGGGGCCGTTGCGGGATTTCGCCGTTTGACACAGGGGCGGGTTGTACCGTCACACTCCGCAGCGGAGGAGCGTCACAGCGGGGCCGCGCCACGGGCTCCGTGGGCCCGCGCCGTACTGTCGTAAGTGAGCGCAGCAGTCGTACGGACCCGCAGGGCCCATCGAGCGTCGACCGGAGAGAGAAGAACGAAGTTGTCCCCGACCAGCGAGACCGCGAACGGCGGCCGCCGACTCGTCATCGTCGAGTCGCCCGCCAAGGCCAAGACGATCAAGGGGTACCTGGGTCCCGGGTACGTCGTCGAGGCGAGCGTCGGGCACATCCGCGACCTGCCGAACGGGGCCGCAGAGGTCCCCGAGAAGTACACCGGCGAGGTGCGCAGGCTCGGCGTCGACGTCGAGCACGACTTCCAGCCGATCTACGTGGTCAACTCCGACAAGCGCTCCCAGGTCAGGAAGCTCAAGGAGCTGCTCGCCGAGTCGGACGAACTCTTCCTCGCCACCGATGAGGACCGCGAGGGCGAGGCCATCGCGTGGCACCTCCAGGAGGTCCTCAAGCCCAAGGTCCCCGTCCACCGGATGGTCTTCCACGAGATCACCAAGGACGCGATCAGGGCGGCCGTCGCCAACCCGCGCGAGCTCAACACGCAGATGGTCGACGCGCAGGAGACCCGCCGCATCCTGGACCGGCTCTACGGCTACGAGGTCTCGCCCGTCCTGTGGAAGAAGGTCATGCGCGGCCTGTCCGCCGGCCGCGTGCAGTCCGTGGCAACCCGGCTCGTCGTCGAGCGCGAGCGCGAGCGCATCGCCTTCCGCTCCGCCGAGTACTGGGACCTCACCGGTACCTTCGGCACGGGCCGCGCGGGAGACGCCTCTGACCCGTCGTCGCTGGTCGCGCGCCTGGTATCGGTCGACGGGCGCCGGGTGGCGCAGGGCCGCGACTTCGGCGCCGACGGCCGGCTCAAGTCGGACCAGGTGCTCCACCTCGACGAGGCGAACGCGCGGGCGCTCGCCGCTGCGCTGGAGTCGGCGTCGTTCGCGGTGCGCTCCGTCGAGTCGAAGCCGTACCGCCGCTCGCCCTCGGCGCCGTTCCGTACGACGACGCTTCAGCAGGAGGCCTCGCGGAAGCTCGGCTTCGGCGCGAAGGCGACCATGCAGATCGCCCAGAAGCTGTACGAGAACGGCTTCATCACCTACATGCGTACGGACTCCACGACGCTCTCCGACACCGCGGTGTCGGCGGCGCGCGCCCAGGTCACGCAGTTGTACGGCGGCGACTACCTGCCCGAGAGGCCGCGCACGTACGCCGGGAAGGTCAAGAACGCACAGGAGGCGCACGAGGCGATCAGGCCCTCGGGCGACCGTTTCCGCACCCCCGCCGAGACCGGCCTGAGCGGTGACCAGTTCCGGCTGTACGAGCTGATCTGGAAGCGGACCGTCGCCTCCCAGATGAAGGACGCGGTCGGCAACAGCGTCACCGTCAGGATCGGCGGCCGTGCCGCCGACGGCAGGGACGCCGAGTTCACCGCGTCAGGCAAGACCATCACGTTCCACGGCTTCATGAAGGCGTACGTCGAGGGCGCCGACGACCCGAACGCGGAGCTCGACGACCGCGAGCGGCGCCTCCCGCAGGTCGCCGAGGGCGACCCGCTGCGCGCCGAGGAGATCACCGCCGACGGCCACTCCACCAAGCCGCCCGCCCGCTACACCGAGGCGTCGCTGGTCAAGGAGCTGGAGGAGCGCGAGATCGGCCGTCCTTCGACGTACGCGTCGATCATCGGCACGATCCTGGACCGCGGCTACGTCTTCAAGAAGGGCACGGCCCTCGTGCCGTCCTTCCTCTCCTTCGCCGTGGTCAACCTGCTGGAGAAGCACTTCGGCCGGCTCGTCGACTACGACTTCACCGCCCGCATGGAGGACGACCTCGACCGCATCGCGCGCGGCGAGGCCCGCTCGGTGCCGTGGCTCAGGCGGTTCTACTTCGGCGAGGGCGGCGACGACGCGGGCACCGCTTCCGTCGCGGGCAACGGCGACGGCGACCACCTCGGCGGCCTCAAGGAGCTGGTCACGGACCTCGGCGCGATCGACGCGCGGGAGATCTCGTCGTTCCCCGTGGGCAACGGGATCATGCTGCGCGTCGGCCGCTACGGGCCGTACGTGGAGCGCGGCGAGAAGGACTCCGAGGACCACCAGCGCGCCGACGTGCCGGAGGACCTCGCCCCCGACGAGCTGACGACCGAGTACGCGGAGGAGCTGCTCGCCAAGCCGAGCGGCGACTTCGATCTTGGCGTGGACCCGGAGACCGGCCACCCGATCGTCGCGAAGGCCGGAAGATACGGCCCGTACGTGACGGAGGTGCTGCCGGACGGCACGCCCAAGACGGGCAAGAACGCGGTGAAGCCGCGCACCGCCTCCCTCTTCAAGTCGATGTCGCTCGACACGGTCACGCTCCAGGACGCGCTCAAGCTGATGTCGCTGCCGCGCGTGGTCGGCACGGACGCGGACGGCGTGGAGATCACCGCGCAGAACGGCCGCTACGGCCCGTACTTGAAGAAGGGCACGGACTCGCGCTCGCTCCAGAGCGAGGAGCAGCTGTTCGACATCACGCTGGAAGAGGCGCTCGCGATCTACGCGCAGCCGAAGCAGCGGGGCCGCGCGGCGGCCAAGCCCCCGTTGAAGGAGCTGGGCACCGACCCGGTCAGCGAGCGGCCCGTGGTCGTCAAGGACGGCCGCTTCGGCCCGTACGTGACGGACGGCGAGACCAACGCGACGCTGCGCACCGGCGACACGGTCGAGGAGATCACGCCGGAGCGCGGCTACGAGCTGCTGGCCGAGCGGCGCGCCAAGGGGCCCGCGAAGAAGACCGCCAAGAAGGCGGCGGCGAAGAAGTCCACGACCAAGAAGACCACCGCGAAGAAGTCCACCGCGAAGAAGTCGGCGGCCAAGACGACGACCGCGAAGTCCACCGCCAAGAAGACCACGACGGCGAAGAAGACGACGGCGAAGAAGACGACGGCGTCGTCCTCGGCGGGCGCCTCCGGCGGCTCCGAGGGCTGAGGCGCTGCGGGACCGGGACCCGCCGCTCCGGCGGGTGGCCGTCGCTCCGGCGGCCCGAAGGGCTGGGCCGGCCGCTTCCGGGACCGCCCGGCCTGGACGCCTGTCAGCTGTTTCCTGGTCCGCCTGGGCGCCCGATGCCCGCTTCCGGCGCCGCCCGGCCTGGACGCCTGACGGCCCCGCCCCCGATCCGCCCGGACCCTGGCAGCCGTTCCGGATGAGTCGGCCGGCGGTTCGGGCGGCCGGTGGCCGGGCCCGCGGGCTCACCCGGTACGCACGGGCCGTGACGGAGCGTCGGGGCGGGTGTCCCGGTGGTCGTTGATGGGGTGGTTTCGTACGGAAACGCCGTAGGGGCCGCCGGGTGCGGCTCCCCGCGCGGGCGGGCGCCGTACTGCCGCGTTCGTACGGGCCGGGGCCTCCGGGTGCCCGTGCCGTCCCGATAGGCTGGGCGGATGACGCGAGCCGAGCAGCCAACGGTCGTGGTCCCCACCTCCGACCACGACGCACTTGCCGCAGACTCACGGGAGCGCGCCGTCCGTTCTCTGCTGCGCCTGCCCCCGCTGAGGCGGCTGTGGGGCGCGCAGTTCGCGGGCGGCATCGGTGATGTCCTCGCGGTCCTCGTCCTGGTGGTGCTGACTCTCCAGGCGGCGATCACGGACGGCTCGTTCGGATCCGGGTACCGGGGTGTCGCGTTCGCCGTGGCCGCCGTGTTCGGCGCGCGGGTCGTGGCGACGCTGCTGTTCGGCGCCGTCCTGCTCGGACCGCTGACGGCCCTCCTCGCGCCCGGCAGCGGACGCCCCCGCCCCGCCGGCGGCGCCAAGGACGCCAAGAGCGCCAGGGACGCCAAGGACGCTGAGAACGCCGATGACCCGGGCGCCGCGGAGAGGTCCGCGGGTGAGCCGGCCGCCGGGGGTTCGGCGATCGCGCCGGGCGACAGCCGCCCGACGCTCGACGCGGGCGCCCGGCAGGGCGCCACCGCGCCCAAGGCCGCGAAGAAGCCGCGCCCGCCGCGCGACGGCGGCCCCCTCGACCGCCGCTGGACGATGATCGTCACGGACGGCGTGCGGCTCGCCCTGCTGATCGTCGCGCCGCTGTGGATCGACTGGACGCCGGACCGCGCGCTGCCGATCCTGCTCAGCACGGTCTTCGTGGCCGGGGTCGCCGAGCGCTTCTGGACCGTCGCCAAGGACAGCGCCGCGCCCGCCCTGCTGCCCCCGCCGCCGCCCGAGGGCGACGCGGTCAGGCCGCTGCCCGACCACCTGGACGCGCTGCGCAGGCTGTCGCTGCGCACCTCGTTCTTCGCGGTGCCCGCGGCGGCCGCCGTGCTGCTCGTCGCCACGCTGATCGGCAATCTCCTCGGCACCGGCGTCGAGTGGTTCTCGCTCCACCAGGTGGCGCTCGCCTCGTACGTCGCGGCGGGCCTGTTCGCCGCGTCGGTCTCCACGCTCGTACTCCTGGAGATCCCCGAGGGCAGGACCCCGCGCCCGCGCTCCCCGCTGGAAGGGCTCCGCCGCCCCGCCGCCGCGGTCCGGGCGCGCGCCGCCGCAGGGGGCGAGGGGGGCGCCCCGGCCGCCGACGGGACCGGCACGCCGGACGCGGCTGCCGCTCCCGCCGCCGCGGACCGTGGCCGTACCGGAGCCGTACCGCTGCTCGTCCTCGCCTGTGGCGCCCTCGCCGGGGCGATCACCTCCGCGGTCGCGGTGTCCGTGCTCGACGCCAAGGACCTCGGCGGCGGCCCTGTCGCCTTCGCGCTGCTCGTCCTCGCCCTCACCGGCGGCACGGGCCTCGGCATCCGGCGCGGCCCCACGGTGCTGCCCGCCCTCTCCCGCAACCGCATGATGGTCCTCGCGACCGCCGTCACCGGTGTCGCGCTGCTCGCCATGGGCCTGGTGCCCGACACGGCGACGGTGCTGTTCCTCGCGCTGCTCGCCGGGTTCGCCGCGGGCGTCGCCGCGAACGCGGGCCACACCCTCGTCGAACTCCAGGCGGAGGAGCGGCGCAGGGCCAGGTTCGCCGACCACCTCCAGGCGGTCGTCCGGGTCTCCATGGCCGTCGCCGCGGTCGTCGCGCCGCTCGTCGCGGCCGCCATCGGCCCGCACCGCCTCGCGGGCGGCGACTTCGTCTTCGCGCACGGCGGCGCCGCCTTCACACTGATGCTGGTCGGCGCGCTGCTGCTGCCCGTGGCCGCGGTCGTCCTCGCCAAGACCGACGACAGGTCGGGCGTGCCGCTGCGGCAGGACCTGCTCGACGCGGTGCGCGGCGGCTCGGAACCCGCGCAGGCGTCCGCCGCGACCGGCTTCTTCATCGCCGTCGAGGGCGGTGACGGCGCGGGCAAGTCCACCCAGGTGGAGGCGCTTGCCGAGTGGATCAGAGGCAAGGGACACGAGGTCGTCGTCACCCGCGAGCCGGGAGCCACGCCGGTCGGCAAGAGGCTGCGGACGATCCTGCTCGACGTGTCGAGCGCGGGCCTTTCCAACCGCGCCGAGGCGCTGCTGTACGCGGCGGACCGCGCCGAGCACATCGACTCCGTCGTGCGGCCCGCGCTCGAACGGGGCGCCGTCGTCATCTCCGACCGCTACATCGACTCGTCCGTCGCCTACCAGGGCGCGGGCCGCGACCTGTCGCCCACGGAGATCGCCAGGATCTCGCGCTGGGCCACCCAGGGGCTCGTACCGCACCTGACGGTGCTGCTCGACATCGACCCGGCGACGGCGCGCGAGCGCTTCACGGAGGCGCCCGACCGGCTGGAGTCGGAGCCCGCCGAGTTCCACCAGCGGGTGCGCACCGGCTTCCTCACACTCGCCGCCGCCGACCCGGCGCGCTACCTGGTGGTCGACGCGGGCCGCGAGCCCGAGGCCGTCACCACCGCCGTACGCCACCGGCTCGACCAGCTGCTGCCGCTCTCCGAGGCCGAGATCAAGGCGCGGGAGGAGGCGCGCAGGGCGGCCATCGAGGAGGCGAGGCGCCGCGCAGAGGAAGAGGCCGCACGCGAGGCCGCGCGCAAGGCAGAGGAGGAGCGGCTCGAACGCGAACGGCAGGAGCAGCTCGCCAGGCTCCGCGCCGAGGAGGAGGAGCGCAAGCGCCGCGAGCTGGAAGAGGCGCGGCAGCGCGAGATCGAGCGCCAGGAGGAAGAGGCCAGGCAGCGCGCTAAGGAGGAGCGCCGCAGGGCCGAGGAGGAGCGGCTCGAACGCGAACGGCAGGAGCAGCTCGCCAGGCTCCGCGCCGAGGAGGAGGCGCGCAGGCAGGCCGAGGAGCAGGCACGGCGCGCGGAGGAGGAGCGGCAGCGGGCCGCGGAGGCCGAGCGCAGGCGCCTCGCCGAGCAGGAGGCGTACGAGGCGGAGCAGGAGCGGCTGCGGCAGCGGGCCGCCGAGGAGGCGCGCCAGCGCAAGGAGGACGCGGAGCGCCGCCTGGAGAAGCAGCGCAAGGCCGAGGAGGCCCTGCTGCGGGCCGAGGAGGCCAGGCGCCGCGAGGCGGAGGAGGCCGCGGCGGCGAGCCGGGAGGAGGGCGTGTCCCCCGGGGACACCCCGCCGTCCGGTGTGTCCCCGAGCGAGACCACGTTGCAGACCCCGGTCGTACGGGACCCGGAGGCGGAGCCGCCGGCCGCTGAGGGGCCCGCGGACGCGGAGCCCGGCACGCGCCGCAGGCCCTCGTGGGCCGCGGAGGAGTCGGCTCCTGCGCCGTCTCCGAAGGCCCCTTCGCCGGACGCCGACGCGCCGTCCGACGAGGAGGAGACCACGACGCTGCCCCGGTTCACGGACGCGGACGCGGAGCTTCCGGTCTCCGCCGACGAGCGTGCGGCCGAGGAGACGGCGGTGCTGCCGCAGTACCGTGCGGACCCGGCTGACGAGACCGCGGTCCTGCCGCAGGTACGGGACGAGCCCGAGCGCGGCGCCGACACCTCGGACCGCTTCCCGAAGGGGTACTTCAGGGACGAGGCCGGGGGAGGGGAGAGCGGCAACGAGCGCACGCGCGAGATGCCCCAGTACCCGGGCGGGGGCGCGGGCGACGACCGTGGCACGGGCGGCGGCAGGTCCGAGCGCCGCAGGTCGGACTGGGCGGAGGAGACCCCGCTCGACGACCTGCCGACCCTCGCGGACGAACTGCTCGGCCCGCACGACGACGAGGACGACGGCAGGGGCTGGGGCAGGGGGCGCGGCGGGCGCCGCTGACGGGCGTGCGGGACTGTCGTACCCACCCGCCACAATGGGGCAGGACGGTCGACATCGCGGACGGCACGGCCCCATGGTGTCGTGACGCCACGGGGCCGTGGGACACGGCGAACGACGTGCCCCGTCGCCATGGGACACGAGGCCCGATGTGCCGAGGCCGGGCCCGACGAGAAACCGGACCTGACGAGAAACCGGGCCCGACGAGAAACCGGACTTGACAAAGACCGGACTTGACGAAGACCGGACCTCATGAAGAACCGGACCTGACGAAGACCGGACCTGACGACGAAGACGCAGACGACAGGGACGGCGACGGGAGCGCGGGTGCCGCGCGGGCCCGTCGCCGTTCACACGGCCGGCGCCGCCCTTCCCGCGGTGCCGGGGGACGGAGCTGGGAGCGCGCATGCCGGTCTGGGACGACCTGGTGGGTCAGGAGCGGGTCGCCGCGTCGCTTGCGGCAGCGGCACGCGACGCCGACAGGCTGGTCACGGCCGTGGAGCGGGGCGAGGAGCCGCCCGAGGCGTCGAAGATGACGCACGCCTGGCTGTTCACCGGGCCGCCGGGGGCGGGCAGGGACACGGCGGCGCGCGCGTTCGCGGCGGCGCTCCAGTGCCTCAGCCCGGACCGCGCGCTCGGCGGCGAGCCGGGCTGCGGGTTCTGCGACGGCTGCCACACGGCGCTGATCGGCACGCACGCCGACGTCGAGGTCGTCCGCACCGACCTGCTGTCCATCGGTGTGAAGGAGACGCGTGAACTGGTCAGGCGGGCCCAGCTGGCGCCCGCGGGCGGCCGCTGGCAGGTCATCGTCCTGGAGGACGCGGACCGGCTGACCGAGGGCGCGGGCAATGTGCTGCTGAAGGCCGTGGAGGAGCCGGCGCCGCGCACGGTGTGGCTGCTGTGCGCGCCGTCCGTGGAGGACGTGCTGCCGACGATCCGCTCCCGCTGCCGCCTCCTGGTGCTCGGTACGCCCTCGGCTGACGCCGTCGCGGACGTCCTGGTGCGGCGGGACGGCGTCGAGCCGGAGGCGGCGCGGGCCGCGGCGCGTGCCACCCAGGGCCACATCGACCGGGCGCGGCGGCTCGCCACGGACGAGCGTGCCAGGGCCCGCAGGAGCACGGTGCTGAAGCTGCCGCTGCGCGTGGACGACGTGGGCGCGTGCCTGCGGGCCGCGCAGGAGCTGGTCGACGCGGCGGGCGAGGACGCCAAACAGGCCGCGGAGGACACCGACGCGAGGGAGACTGAGGAGCTGCGGGCGGCGCTCGGCGCGGAGAGCGGCGGCCGGATGCCCCGGGGCACCGCGGGCGCCATGAAGGAGCTCGCCGACCGCCAGAAGCGCCGCTCGACCCGTACCCAGCGCGACAGCCTCGACCTGGCGCTCACCGACCTGACCGGCTTCTACCGCGACGTACTCGCGCTCCAGCTCGGCTCGCGCGTCCAGCTGGCCAACGAGGACGTGCGCGATGCCCTCGACCGCGTCGCGCGCGCCTCCACCGCCGAGCGCACCCTCCGCAGGATCGACGCGATCGGCGCCTGCCGCGAGGCCCTCGACCGCAACGTGGCCCCGCTGCTCGCCGTCGAGGCGATGACGATGGCCCTGCGGGGCGGGGGCTGAGACGGGCGGGGTGTGGGGGCGGGTGGCGCCGGAGGCACCCCGTACGGACGGCCCGGCGCCGGAGGCGGCGCACGTCCCGCACGGACGGCCCGGCGCCGGAGGCGGCGCACGTCCCGCACGGACCGCGCCCGGGCGGTGTGCTGCCGAGCCCCCGGCGCGGACGCCGCGGCGCCCTCACCCGTACGGGCGTCGCTGTGCCCTTCCGTACCGGCGGGGCGGTTAGGCTCCCCCGATGGACACCAGGCGCCTGCTCCGTACCTCCGCCGCCGTGTTCGCGGCGGCCGGACTCCTCCTCTCCGGTTGTAGCTCGTCCTCCTCGGGCTCCGACCCCAGCCGGGGGGCCGGCCCGGCGAACCGGGAGGCGCTGGCGCGGTACTACGACCAGAAGCTGGACTGGCACGCGTGCGGGACGTCCGGCTTCCAGTGCGCGACGATGAAGGCGCCCCTCGACTACGCGAAACCGGACGGCGCGCAGATCGGCCTCGCCGTCTCCAGGAAGAAGGCCACCGGCCCCGGCAAGCGCCTCGGCTCGCTCCTCGTGAACCCCGGGGGGCCCGGCGGCTCGGCCGTCGACTACCTCAGGAGCTACGCGGGGATCGGCTACCCGGCCCAGGTCAGGGCGCGCTACGACATGGTGGCCATGGACCCGAGGGGTGTCGCGCGCAGCCGGCCGGTCGACTGCCTGACGAACCGGCAGATGGACGCGTACACCGAGGTAGACCAGACACCGGACGACCCGAGGGAGGTGACGGCGCTCACCGACGCGTACAAGACGTTCGCCCACGGCTGCGAGACCCGCGCGGCGAAGCTGCTGCCGCACGTCTCCACGGTCGAGGCCGCCCGTGACATGGACATCTTCCGCCAGGTGCTCGGCGACAAGAAGCTGTCGTATGTGGGGGCGTCGTACGGCACGTTCCTCGGCGCGACCTACGCGGACCTGTACCCGAAGAACACCGGCAGGATCGTCCTCGACGGCGCGATGAACCCGGCCCTGTCCTCGCGGGACATCAACCTCCAGCAGACCGCGGGCTTCGAGACCGCCTTCGAGTCCTTCGCGAGGGACTGCGTCAAGCAGGCCCAGTGCCCCCTCGGCACGTCGTCGCCGCGGGCCGCGGAGAACCGTCTCAAGGCCTTCTTCGAGCAGCTCGACCGCAGGCCGCTGCCGACCGGCCAGAGCCGCAGGCTCACCGAGTCGCTCGGCACGACGGGCGTCATCGCCGCGATGTACGACAAGGGCTCCTGGCCCCAGCTCCGTCAGGCCCTGCGCAGCGGCCTCACCGGCGACGGCGCCATGCTGCTCGCGCTCTCCGACTCCTACTACGAGCGGTCCCAGAACGGCGACTACTCGAATCTGATGTACGCCAACGCCGCCGTGAACTGCCTTGACCTCCCGCCCGCCTTCACCAGCCCCCAGCAGGTCGAGGCCGCGCTGCCCGCCTTCGAGAAGGCGTCCCCCGTCTTCGGCGAAGGACTCGCCTGGGCCTCCCTGAACTGCGCCTACTGGCCCACCCGCGCCACCGGCTCCGCCCACCCCGCCAAGGCCGAGGGCGCGGCCCCCATCGTGGTCGTCGGCACCACCCGCGACCCGGCCACCCCCTACCGCTGGGCCCAGGCCCTCGCCTCCCAGCTCGACTCCGGCCGCCTCCTCACCTATGACGGCGACGGCCACACCGCCTACGGCCGCGGCAGCGCCTGCATCGACACGGCGATCAACACCTACCTCCTCGACGGCACACCCCCCAAAACCGGCAAGAAGTGCACCTGACCAGCCCGAACGCCCCCACCCCCGGGGCGTGCGGAGCACCCCGCGAAACTGTGTAGACTTGGCGTCGCCGCTGATCGCACCATGGTGCGACCGGCAGGCCGCCTTAGCTCAGTTGGCCAGAGCAACGCACTCGTAATGCGTAGGTCTCGGGTTCGAATCCCGAAGGCGGCTCAGAAAAGCCCCAGGTCATGTAGCTCGTGACCTGGGGTTCTTGTTTCTGCTCCCCGCTCGTGGCCTCCCGGGTCGTGGCCTTTCGGGTTCGGGTCGGGCGAGGCTTCGCGCCGTTGATGACCGCCCTGCCGGTGTGACCTGGCCGCGTGTCTGCACAGCCGTCGAGGCTCGCCTCGATCGGGACGTTCTGGGGGAGGGCGAGTGCTCCGGAAGTCTCATGGGGTCTGCACGACGCCGTCGAACAGGTTGTCCACGAGGGCGTCCGCGAAGGCCTCGTCCACGGGCTCGTCCGGGATGAGGAGGCGGTGGTAGACGGCTCCCCAGAGCTGGTCCACGAGCACCCGTACGTCGATGCCCGGCCGGATCTGTCCGGCCTCCTGCGCGCGGCGGAAGCGGTCGGTCGCGAGCTGCCGGCGTGCTGAGGAGTAGAGGCGGCGGTACTCGGCGGCGAGGTCGGGGTCGGTCTGGGAGCGGCCGATGAGTTCGGTGAGCAGCCGTCCGGCGGGCGTCGTCGTCATCAGTTCCACGAAGTGGCGCAGCTGGGTGGTGATGTCGGCGCGGAGGTCGTCCGTGTCGGGAAAGGCGAGCGTGTCCTCGACGGTGTGGAAGTAGCCGTCGAGGGCGAGGGAGCCCACGGAGGGCCACCACTTGTGGAGCGTGGTCCGGCTCACGCCCGATTCGCGGGCGACGCGGTCGAAGGTGAGGGCGGTGAGCCCGCCGCCGAGCAGCAGGGCGCCGGCGGCGCGCAGGACGTCGGCGCGTACCTCGTGCGCGGGCCTGCGCCCGCGGCCTCGGCGCTGGGGACCGGCGGCGGGGCCGGTCGGCGGGGTCGACACCGCGGGGCCTCCTTCGTTCGTGAGCGCGCTGGCGCCTGTGCGGGAAGTCTAGGCGGCGGGGTGCGCGCGGGCGGTGGTCAGCCGATGGTGAGGCGGGCGATGAGCCCGTCGCGCAGTGTGAAGCGCATCGGGCCTGTGCCGTTGTAGCCGTCGCCGGTCACGGTGAGCGTGACGACGTGCTCGTCGGGGCCCTCGCCCGGAGCGAGCGTGACGACGTCGAAGTGGCTGTGGACCCCGATGTTGTCGGTGCGGTCCCAGGCGCGGACGCCCTCGCGGCCGTGGAACTCGCGGCCCCAGTCGTTGAGGTACGCGTCCGGTGTGAAAGCGGCGGCGAACGCGTCGGAGTCGCCGGCGTGGGTCGTGTCCACGAAGGTGCGGATGAGGGCGGGCAGTTGAGGAGCGGTCATGGCGCGGAACTCCTTGTCCGGTGTTCGTCGGGGGAGGGCGGGCCGGGGTGCTCCGCCCTCGCGGTGTTCACCCCGTGACAGCGAGGAGGTCGTCGAGGCCGACGCGGGTGAGGAAGTCGCGCCGGATGCGGTCGGCGACGTCCGAGACCTCCCCGGAGCCGTCGTTCGCGGGGTCGATGTGGACCCGGTACGGGCGTTCGCCGCGCGGCAGGGCGACGATACGGGCGATCTCCGCGGAGACCAGGGAGGCGTCGGTGCCTTCGGGGGCGAGGGCGGCGAGCTTCTGCTCCACCTGGTCCATCAGCCCGGCGTAGTGCTCCTCGTAGGCCTCCTCCACCGGGTGGTCCGCGGGGCGGCCGGAGTGCGCGAAGTGGCTGGTGCCGCTGGTGAACGAGCCGGGGACCACGATGGAGGTCTCCACGCCCCAGCGGGCCAGCTCCCCGGCGTAGGAGACGGCGAGCGAGTCCATCCCGGCCTTCGCGGCGAAGTAGGGGGCGAGGTACGGCGGGGTGCCACCCTTCACGGAGGAGCTGGAGACCCATACGACGAGTCCGGAGCGCCGCGTGCGCATGCCGGGGAGCACGGCGCGGTTGACCCGCTGCGTCGAGAGCACGTTGACGTCGTACAGCTCGGCGAGCTGCTCGGGCGTGAAGGCCTCGGCCGGGCCGACGACCATGTGGCCCGCGTTGTGGACGAGGACGTCGATGCGGCCGTGCTCGGCGGTGATCTGCCCGATCGCCGCGTCGACGGACTCCTGTGAGGTGACGTCCAGTTCGATGGCGCGCAGATCCACTCCGTGCTCAGCGGCATAGTCGGCGGCGGACCGGACCTGCGGCGCGTTGCGCCCCGTGGTCTGGCGCATACCGGCGTAGACGGTGTCACCCGCGTCGGCGAGGGCGCGGGCGGTGAGGGCACCGAAGCCGCTTGAGGCGCCGGTGATGACGACGATGTCGCTCATGCTGTTCTCCCTTAAATGGTCGGCATGTTCATATAAGCATGAAGTGAACAGTCTGTCCATATGGGAGTGCGGGTCTGTGGCGAACCGGCAGGTCGGTTCGGGTTGCCTCGGTCCCCGACCGAGGTCGCTGGGAGCTGCTGGAGGGCTCCGGAAGTCGCTGGAGCCGCTCGAACCCGTCGCCGGGGGTGCGGCGGACTCGTCGGGGGGCGTGTGCCGTGAGCGCGTGGTGGGTCACCGACGCGGGGCCGGCGAGGGCGTGGCCGAGGCCACCGGCGAGCGGTTACGGATCCCGCCGGGGCGGCACCGCGCTCAGGACCAGCTCGATCGACTCCAGATCGCGGCTCAGGCGCGCGACGCGCTCCCGGAGGCGGGCCGCCTCCTCCGCCAGCTGCCCGACGACATCCTGCGGCAGGTCCGCCGGTCTGACCAGGCCGTTCGCGCTCCGTTCGAGGAGTGGCAGGAGCGGGCGGATGATGCGGGTGGGCAGCCCGGCGTCGAGCAGGCCGCGGATCTGCTGGACGCGCACGACCGCACAGTCCGGGTACTCCCGGTACCCGTGCCCGGTCCGCTCCGGGCGGAGCAGGCCCTGCTGCTCGTAGTAGCGCAGCAGCCTGGCCGGGACCCCGGTGGCTTCCGCCAGCTCACCGATCAGCACCGCGTCTCCCTCCGGCGGCCGGGCCGGGGGGCCCGGTTTGCCTTCACATCAGTGTCATACCAGGACCATCGTCGCGGGGCCCGGTCACGGGTCCCGCGCCGTTCGCCGGGGACGTCTCGTGGCGAGGTGCCGGCCGGCGGCGCGTGGCACCACGGAAGGACAGATCCCATGAAGGCCATCGCACTGTACGAGCTCGGCGGCCCCGAGGTGTTGGAGCCCGTCGAGCTGCCCGCGCCCCGGCCCGGGCGCGGCGAGGTGCGCGTCAGGGTCCGGGCGGCGGCGGTCAACGCCGCCGACACGGGCGTCCGCACCGGGATGTTCCTCGCCCCCGGGGAGGAGCCCGCATTCCCGCTGGTTCCCGGGATGGAGGCCG
Organism: Streptomyces tremellae; assembly: GCF_039540215.1. Taxonomy (NCBI): domain Bacteria; kingdom Bacillati; phylum Actinomycetota; class Actinomycetes; order Kitasatosporales; family Streptomycetaceae; genus Streptomyces; species Streptomyces tremellae. The sequence continues at coordinate 27,003 of NZ_BAABEP010000049.1, read as the reverse complement.
CCGGCGTGATCGACGAGGCGGGTCCGGGAGTGGCCGGCAGGCACGTCGGCGAAGCCGTCATGGCGCTCGTCGTGCCCAAGGGCCCGCACGGTGCGTACGCGGAGCAGGTCGTCATCTCCGAGGACGCCGTCGCGGCCGTACCGGCAGGGGCGGACTTCCCCGCTGCCGCCACCCTGCCGATGAACGGGCTCACCGCCCTCATGGCACTGGACCAGCTCGCCCTCACGCCCGGGCAGACCCTCGGCGTGACGGGGGCCGCCGGGGCGGTGGGCGGCTACCTCGTCCAGCTCGCCGTGGCCGCCGGCCTGCGTGTGGTCGCCGACGCCTCGGAAGCCGACACCGGGCTCGTGCGGGGACTGGGCGCCCACGTGGTCGTGGCGCGCGGCGCCGGAGTGGCGGAGGCGATGCGGCGGGCGACCGGCGGGGAAGGAGTGGACGGCCTCGCCGACTGTGCCGCCCAGAACGAACGGGCCGTCCCGGCCGTCAGGGACGGCGGCGCGATGGCCACCCTCCGCTACTGGGACGGGCGGCCCGGACGCGGCGTCATCCTGCACACGGTGATGGTCAGCGCGTACGGCGAGGTCGCGGCGGGACTCGACGCCCTGCGCGCGTACACGGAACGGGGGGTGCTCACGCCCCGGGTGGCCGAGACCCTGGCGCCTGAGGACGCGGGACTCGCCCACCGCAGGCTTGAGGCAGGAGGCGTACGGGGCCGGATGGTGCTCGTCTTCGAGGCGTGACGTCCGCGCGTAGACGCGCGGCGGGGCCGGGTCGGAGATCGTGGCGGCCCGGTCGTCTCCGCGCCGGCCCCCGCCGGGGGCAGCGGCAGCCGGCGCCGCTGCCCGCGCGTACGGGTGACAGCCGGCCGGCGCTGCCCGTCTTCCACGGGAGGTGCCGGCGCGGGGCGCCACTGATCGGCCGCGCAGAGGGTCAGTGAGCGCGGGCGGTGCCCGGTGCGCCGGGAACGGTCAGCTCTGACGGTCGCCGTCGGCCAGGGCCGCGTCACTTCCCCAGCTGGCGAGTATGCGCAACGCGTCCTCGGAGGACGATCCCCTCTTGGCGGTGTAAAGGAACAGGTGCTGGTCGGGCTCCCCAGGAACGGGAAAGGTCTCGTACTCGATGGAGAGCTCTCCGACCAGCGGATGCATCAGGTGCTTGGTGCCGAAGGAACACTCGTAGACCTTGTGCTGCGGCCACCATCGGCGAAACTCGTCACTCTTGACGGAGAGTTCTCCAATGAGCTCGTTCAATTCGCGGTCACTGGGGTGGTTGGTGGAATCACGCCGGAGGATGGCGGTCATATCGGCGGCGGCATCCCAGTCGAGGTAGAAAGCGCGCCCTTCGGGGACGAGGAACGCCCAGCGGGCGAGGCTTCGGGAGAGCCCCGTCTCCTCCGTGAAGTCGTGCAGCAACACGGTGGCCAGATCATTCATCGCCAGCACTTCCATGCCGACGCCGAGGACGAATGCCGCGGTGGTGTCCATCTGATCCATCATCTGACGCAGGACAGGCCGAACTCTCGTGGCCCGCTTCTGCGGAACCGCCCGCCCGGTCCCTGGAGAGAACAGAGTGAACAGGTAGTCGCGTTCGGTTTCGTTCAGCCGCAGTGCCTTGCAGAGTCCGTTGATGACGGCGTCCGAGGCGTGTTTGATGCGGCCTTGTTCCATGCGTGCGTAGTAGTCGGCGCTCATGCCGGCGAGGAACGCCACTTCGTCACGCCGCAGACCTGGGACGCGACGCGCAGTGGCTCCGCCGCTCCCGAGGCCGACGTCCTGCGGCGTCACCCGTGCGCGCGCCGATCGAAGAAAGTCCGCCAGGGGTGAAGTGCTCTCCATCCGTCCATTGTCGCGCAGGGGACGGCGGTGTGGGTGGGTCAGATTTTCCTAGGCAGAACCGGTCCTGTCCCGGCAGCGCCATGGGCCTTTTCCGGTGTCACCATGGGTGGTGCAGGCGGAAAGTAATTCCCGCCGAACACAGATCATATCCGGGAGATTTCATGTACCATATCGCCGTTTCCTGGGACGTCCAGCCGGAGCGCGTGGCCGACTTCGTCGCCGCCGCACTGAAGGACGGCCGTGAATCCGGTGAGGCCGAACCGGGCACCCTCCGCTTTGAGCTGATCGCGGACCCCGAGGACCCGAACCGCTTCTACCTGAACGAGGCGTACGCCGACGAGGCGGCCTTCAACGCTCACGCCGAGGGCCGCTACTTCAAGGAATTCTTCGCGGAAGTGGGCCCGTACTCGGAGATCAGCTGGCTTTTCAAGGGCACGACGGTCACGGCCTGAGCGGCCTCCCCAACGATCCCGGTACCGAGCACGGTCCCGGTACCGAGCACGGTCCCGGTACCGAGCACGGTCCCGATGACGGGCACGGTCCCGATGACGAGGAGGAAAGCCGCTCATGACCGAAACCCTGGTCCTGATCGCCGAGTTCCAGGCCGGGCCAGGCCAGGAGGACGCGCTCCGCGACGCGCTCGCCGCGATGATCGCGCCCTCCGAGGCCGAGGCCGGATGCCTCGGATACCGGCCCCTCATCGACCCGGCACGGCCGGGCGCGATGATCTGCCTGGAGGAGTGGCGCGACAACGCCGCTCTGGAGTCCCACTTCCAGACGCCCCACTTCAAGAACGTCGCCCGTGTCCTCGACGCGATCCTCGCCGCGCCGTTCACCCTGCGTCGGCTGACCGGGACGGCGGCGACCTGACGGCGTCCGCTGCTACCGGCCGGATCGTCCGCTGCGAGGGGCCGGATCAGGGAACCGGGGGCCGGTCGGGGGCGCGGACGGCCCGACGCGACAAGCGCACCGGTGACCGGCCACCGGCGAAGGGGCCACGAGGGGCGGCACCAGCCCCCGCGCGTCCCCCGAGCCCCGTACTGCCCGTACCGCCCGTACCGCCCGTACTGCTCGTACTGCTCGTACCGCTTGTACCGCTTGTACCGCTCGTACCGCCCGTAGATTCCGCACTGTTCGCACACATGGTGCCCGGGCATCGCATCGCTCGCCGACTTCGCCCCGGACGGCTTCCGGCTGACGAACCCCAGGTACACCGAGGAGAACTTCCGCGTCGGCCTCGACCTCGCCGACGAGGTCCAGGCCGGCGCGGCCGACGCCGGAGCCACCCCTGCCCAGGTGGCGCCCGCCTGGCTCCTGACCAGGTCCGAGCAGCTCGCCGTCATCCCGGGCACCAAGCGCGCCGAACGCGTCGAGGAGAACGGGGCCGCCGACCGGGTCGTATTCGACGACGACCGGCTCGCCAGGCTCGACGCCCTCGCGCCGGCAGCCGGCCGCCGGCCGCCGCTACGGCGAGGGCGATCTCTCCGGCATCAACCAGTAGGGCGCCGGTCCGGCAGGGAGGGGTGGGGTGTGGCTCAGCCGGGGCTCACGGGTTGGCTGCCGGACCCGTCAGGTGGGCGTTGACCGCGCGGGCGGCCGCGGCCAGGGCGGGGGTCTCCACCACCGTGATCCCCGCCTCCCTCAGGAGTTCGACGCCTACGCAGTTCTCCACGAAGGTGCCGGGTTCGCGCCAGGCGATGACCACGCGCCGGATGCCCGAGGCCAGGATGAGGCGGGCGCAGGGGCGGGGGCGTGACGCGCGGCGCGAGCAGGGTTCGAGTGTGCTGTAGAGGGTCGCGTCGCGCAGGGCGGGGTGGCCCGGGTCGAGCGCGGCCAGTGCGGCTTCCTCGGCGTGGACGTGTGGGTCGCCGCCCTGCCGGCTGTGGCCCCGGCTGAGTTCGCGGCCGTCGGCGGCCACGATGATCGCGCCCACCGAGTACGCGGCGTCGGACGGCGGGCACAGGCGTGACAGCTCGATCGCGCGGGTCAGCCACGCGATGTCCGTGTCTTCCCGGGTGCTCTCGGTCATCACGTACGCTCCTTCGGCGCGTAGCGGAGCAGGACGACGTCCCCGACGCGGGCGGTGCCGAGCAGCCGCATCCGCGAGGCGCGGTCGGCGCCAGGGTAGGGGGCCGGGGCGAGGAAGGCGGGTGCGCCCGCCTCGCCGACCAGGACGGGCGCGACCGCCAGGTGCAGTTCGTCTGCGAGGTCGCGGGACATGAACTGGGTGTGGACAAGACCGCCGCCCTCGACCATCAGCCGCCGCACGCCGCGGTCGCCGCACTCGTCGAGGACGCGGTCCCAGTCGAGCGACGGGCCTGTGCCGACCACGTCGGCGAGGCCGGCGAGCCTGCGGCTGAGCTGGTCGGCCACCGCGTCCACGGTGAAGACCAGCCGGTCCCCGCCCTCGTGCCACAGGTGCAGGGAGGGGTCGAGGTCTCCCGAGGCCGTGACGGTGATCCGCAGCGGGTGGGGCGGCAGGCCGCGGGCGACGCGGGCCGCCCGGCGGGCGGCGGAACGTATCAGGAGCCTGGGGTTGTCTCGGCGCAGCGTCCCCGCCCCCACCAGGATGGCGTCGGCGCCCGCCCGTACCTCGTCGACCCGGTCGAGGTCCTCGGGGCCCGAGAGGAGGAGCCGCCGCGGGCCTGTGCCGTCGAGGCGGCCGTCGAGGCTCACGGCCGCGGACAGCAGCACGTGGGGGCGCGCGGGCGCCGACGGTCCGTGGGGACCCGCGGGCGCCCGCCCGTCGCCGGGACCCGTCGGCGCGGGTCCGCAGGGGCGCGTGTTCATCGGCGCGGTGATCCGTTCTGGTGTGTCGTCCGTGTGGCCTGTCCGGCTGCCGGTGCCGGTACGGGTGCCGCCGCCGGTGCCGGGTCGGAGGGCGCGGTGCCGTTGAGGGGGGCCGCGGGGTGGGACGGCGGCGCGGGGGCCGGGCGGATGCGGCTGGGCGGGGAGAGGACCCGGCTGGCGGCCGGGACGTCGGTGACCACGAGGGCGTGGGCTCCGACGAGGCAGTCGGCGCCGACGTGGACCGGGCCGAGCACGGAGGCGTTCGCGCCGACCACGACCCGGTCGCCGAGCGTCGGGTGGCGCCGCTCGCCCGCCGGCCTGCCGCGGTCCCGCCACCACCCGACGGCGCCGATGGTGACCTGGTGGTAGAGCGTCACGTCGTCGCCGATCACGGCGTCCTCACCGATCACCACGGCGGCCCCGTGGTCGACGAAGAAGCGGCGTCCGAGCCGCGCCCCGGGGTGGATCTCGACGCCTCCCGACAGGGCCCTGCCGACCAGCGACACGATCCGGGCGGTGCAGCGGTGGCCCGCGCGGTAGAGCCGGTGGGCCAGGGGGTGCAGCCACAGCGCGGGCAGGTACGACGAGAGCAGGGCCTCGCGCTTGTCGTGCACGGCGGGGTCGCGCTCGACCACGACCGCCAGGTCCTCGTTCATCCTGCGCCAGGCGGACTTCAGGGCGCTCACCTGGCGCCTCCCGGATTTTGGACGGGTGCCGGGCTGTCCATCAGGCGTCCTCTGGGTCGTTCTGGTCCGCGGCGTAGACGACATGGGTGTGGGCCTCGACGAACGCCAGCCGCTCGCGCACCTCGCGCTGTGTCGAACCGGTCACGACATAGGTGGCGAGGCCGCCGCCCGCCATGTGCGCCGGCCTGAACCACTGGCCGGGCTCCACGGCGTGCCGCCGCTCGACGAGCCACTCCCGGGGCACCGCGTCGTCGTCGATGCGGGCCACCCTGCCGTGCCTGCCGTAGACGAGGAGGAGCCCGGCGGCGGCGCCGCGCTGCGGATAGGTGGTGGTCGGCGCCTCGCCGAGGGCCAGGCGCACCATCGCCTCGTGGATGCTGACGCCCGTGACGGACCTGACCATCGCGCCGATGCTGCTGCCGCCGGCCCGGCAGGCCACCTCGCTGAAGACCAGTCTGCCGTCGTCCGTCAGGAAGGCCTCCAGGTGCAGGACGCTGTCGGTGACCTTGAACGCCTCGACCACCTGCTCGGTGAAGCGAACGCATTTCTCGACGAGTCCGGGGTCGTCGAGGGTGACCGTGGAGAGGGGCCTGCCCTCGGTGAAGGCGAGCGTCGAGGTCAGGTAGCGGGACGGTACGACGGTGTGGAGCCTGCCCTGGCACACCGCCGCGTCGATGTGCACCATGGGCGCGTCGACGAACTGCTCGGCCTGGCTGTAGGTCAGGTCCACCGTCGGGTCGGCGTCGAGTTCCCGCAACCGCGCCTCGGTGGACACGATGTGCAGCCCCGCGGAGCCGTAGCCGGCGCGCGGTTTCAGCACGATCCTGCCGTGGGCGGCGAGCAGGGGCAGCGCCTCGGCCGCGGTGTCCACCTCGGCCCACTCGGCGACGGGCAGGCCGCCTCCGCGCGCGACGGCCTTCATGGCCGACTTGTCGCGGAAGGGGACCACGGAGTCGGCCGAGGGACCGGGGATCCCCAGCCGGTCACGCAACCGGGCGGCCGGCAGCAGGAGCCCTTCCGTGAAGGCCAGTACGTGGTCGATGCCGACCCTGCGGTGCACGGCCTCGGCGATGCCGTCCCGGAGCCCGTCGTCGCCGATGTCGAGGGTCATCACCTCGGCGCACTCCCCGGGCCTCGCCCGGTCCCCGAGTCCCGGGCGGGTGAGCAGGGTGACCCGGTAGCGCTCCGGGTCGAGCACGGGCCCGCCGTCCGGCATGCGGTACCAGTCGTAGCCGACCCGGTCGATGAACAGCACGTTCTCCCGTCGGGTGTGCAACGTGACCTCCAAGGGGTCTGGTGGCGGGTACGGGACTGCCGCCTGCCGCTCAGTCGCCGGAGCGCCGGGCCAGCACGAGGAGGTAGGCCCAGCCGGGGCGGCCTCTTGCGACCCGCCGGGCCGAGGCGATGGTGAAGCCCGCCCCGGCCAGCATCGAGCGGGCCTCGGGCTCGGTGAACTCGCGGGAGAGCCGCCCGTCGTCGAGGACGTGCAGCTTCCCCTCCGACTCCTGCTCCCCGCGCACGAACAGGCTGATGCCGAGCAGCCCGCCGGGACGCAGCAGCGCGTGCAGCGCGGCGAGGTGCGCGGGCTGGTCCCCGGGGAGCTGGTGGTGCAGCACCCCGTTGTCCAGCACGGCGTCGTACGCCTCCTCGTCGCGCAGGCCGCGTACATCGCCGACGACGAAGCGCACCCGGTCGCCCCAACGGGCGGTGATCTCCGCCCACTCGGGCAGTTCGACGAGGTCGGCGGCGGTGACCCGGTGGCCCGCGGCGAGCAGGGCCCCGGTGTCCCTGCCGCGGCCCGCGCCGACGTCGAGGACCCTGCTGTCGGGCGCCAGTTCCTCAAGGACCAGCTCCACCAGGCGCTTCATGGCGGGCTCGTCGGTCCAGCGGTCGTCCTCGCTCGCATACAGGTCGTGGAACGAGCGGCGCATCAGCTCGCGGTAGGTCTCCGTCTCCGGGTGTCCACCGGTGGTGGCCATCAGCCGATACGCTCCCATTCCTCCGGGGTGCCCGCGTCGGGGAAGACGGTGAGCACGGTGGACGTCGGGGGGAGCGACGCGGCGATCTCCCTGGCCACGGCCCAGTTGGCCGCCGCCGAGCTGCCGATGCGCACACCGGTGAGGTCGCGGTACTCGGCCATGAGGTCGAGGCACCGCGGATACGACACGTTCCTGTGCTCGATCTCCGCGTCGTGCGCGGCCACGAAGGGCTGCTTGAGCCCGTGCCCGAAGCCTCCTGAACCTCCGTACTTGGGCAGCCCGTTGGGCGGCTGCGGGCTGCCGTACGGGAGTTCGCTCGGGCAGACGCCGACCGCGCGGACACCGGGGAAGCGGGCACGCAGCGCGCGCAGCACCCCGATCAGTGTGCCGCCGGTGCCGATCGAGGCCACCCAGGCGTCCGGTGTGCGTCCGCCGGGCCGGGCCGCGAGCGCGTCGACGATCTCGGCGCCCGTGGTGCGGGCGTGGAAGGCCGGGTTGGCGGAGTTGCGGTGCTGGTAGAGGAGGGTCCAGTCGGGCTCCTTCTCGGCGATGGCGAGCGCGGTGCTGATGACTTCGATGAAGCCCAGGTCCTTGTCGACCAGGTCGAAGCGCGCGCCCCGCTCCTCCAGTGTGTCCAGCAGGCTGCGCGGGCTCGCGGAGGAGAGGACGAACCGGGCGGCGATCCCGAGGCCCTGGCAGAGGCCGGACAGGGCCCGGGAGAGGTTGCCGCCCGAGTACTCCAGCACCCGCAGCTCCTCCACCGGCCGCTGCCCGTGCTCGTGGAGGGCCGCGCCGATCAGCGCGTACGCCACCCGGTCCTTGATGGATCCCTCGGGGTTGTGCCACTCGCACTTGGCGAGGACGGCGGCGCCGCCCGCGGGTCCCGGCGCCTCGACGAGCGGGGTGCCGCCGAGCCGGGCGCCGAAGGCGCGGAAGGCGGGGTGGCGCCGCTCCACCTCGGCATAGTCCACTTCGGTGTCCACCGGCGCCCAGGGCGCGTCGATGGGTGCCACTGTTCGCTGTGCGCTGCTCACACGTCCTCCGCGAGGCGGAAGCCCATGGCGTAGATGGGCTTGCGGTACCAGCCGTGGCGCCGGCTGCACCTGGTCAGGTCCCCGTAGCGGGTGAAGCTGCCACCGCGCGCCACGCGGTAGGACTCGGCGTCCGTCAGCAGGTCGTCCGCGACGAACGCGCCGCCGGGGTAGGGCCGGTAGTCGTCCGACACGTACTCCTCGACGTTCCCGCCCATGTCGCTCAGGCCGAACGGGCCGCGTCCCTCGGGGTAGATGCCGACCGGGGTCGTGCTCAGGGGCCCCTGCTCCACGGTGTTGGCGGCGCCGGCGGCGAAGGTCTCGCCCCACGGGTAGGCGCGGCCCGCCCCGGCCGCGTACTCCCACTCGGCCTCGGTCGGCAGCCGGAAGGGCCGGCCGGTCCGCCGCGCCAGCCACGCGGCGTAGGCGTCCGCGGCCTCGGGGGGCACGGTCCACACGGGGTGGTTCGCCAGGTGCGCGGGGAAGACGCCGAACTGCCAGGAGGTGGGGAGCCATTCGGCGGACGTGTCGGCGAGGAAGCCCCGGTACTCCAGGTTGGTGACGGGGTAGCGGGCGAGCCGGAAGGGTGCCACGTCCACCGGGTGGCGCGGGGTCTCCTTGGCGATCCACTCGCCGCGCACCCCGACGTGGCTCCACTGGGCGGTGACGTCCTCGACGTCCGCCTCGCGCAGGCCGATGGCGGCCCGGCCGCCCGGGATCGCCACCATGGCGGGGGAGTCGGGGTCGATGCGGGGATCGCCGGCGAGCGCGAGCAGCGAGCCCGCCGTCCAGCGGTCGGCGAACGGGCGGTCCCGGTCCTCGGCGATCTCCGCGAGCCCGGCCGGGCTGGTGCCACTCAGCCTGCGGTACGCCGCGCGGACGTCGGCGGGGTCGAGCCGGGACACGAAGGTGCGCGGCAGACCCATGGCGGCCCGGTCGTCCAGCAGGTTGGGGTTGGCGGTCGGGGCGCTGCCCACGGTCACGACGGCACCTCGACCGGGTAGACCGAGCCGTCGTACGACCCGGCGAGGAAGCGGCCGCCGTCCTCGTCGAAGCAGAGCGAGGAGATGCCCGCCGTGGTGGGCCTGACGACGACGGGCCACTCGCCCGTGGTGCGGTCGTAGAGGGCCACCAGGCCGTTGTAGCCGCCGGTGGCGATGTGCCGGCCGTCCGCCGAGGTGCTGATGCTCTTGATGGAGTGGTCGTGCGGGGTGCTCACCACCTGCGCGGTGCTGCCGGTCCATATCCGCAGCCTGAGGTCGCGGCTGATGCTGACGAACTCGCCCGTGTCCGTGCCCGCGCAGCCGTTGGCGATCTTGTCGTGGGCTTCGGGGACCCGGGCCACCTCTTCGAAGGTCCCGGCCGAGAACCAGGCCGCCTCCGCGTCCGCGCTCACCGAGAAGATGAGGCCGCCCGCGGCGGCCACGCCCTTGACCGCGCCCGCGTGCAGGGGGAGCGTCGCCTCCAGGGTGAAGGCGCCGTCGTCGCCCAGCGAGAACACCAGCCCCTCGCCCGTGTAGGTGCCGACCACCACGTGCCTGCGGCCGTCGCGGTCGAACGCGGCGCCGCAGTTCAGCGGGGACCTGTGCTGGTGGATCGGGGCGCCGGTGAGGGCGTCGAAGACCGTGCCCATCTGGCCGCCTGTGAGGACGCGGTCGCCGACCGCGGTGAGGAAGTTGCACAGGCTTCCGGTGCGCGCCACCTCCCGGCCGTCGCGCCACAGCAGTCCGGCGTCGCCGATGGTGAGGGTCGAACCCTGGTGGCGAAGAACGGCGTTCACACCGAACGTCGGCTCGACACCGGCCAGGTCCCACTCCTCGGCCGCGATGTCGTACGTCGCGTACGAGGAGCCGAAGGTCGCGAACACCAGCGTCGTGTCGTCGAGGAACGCGCAGGAGCGCGGCCACACGTCGCTCGGCAGCGACGAGGAGGCGACCTCGCGGAGGTCCTGGCCCGAGACGTCCCAGACCCGCAGCTTGCGGTCGTAGCTGAGGCTGACGATGAGTTCGCGGGCCGCGTTGTACACGAGGCGCTTGATGCCGGCGTCGTGCGCCGGATGGGCGGTGGTGCCGGTCTCCTCGACCACCACGATCTCGCCGTCGTCGTTGCCCGCGTACACCGTTCCGCTGGAGGCGAGGGCCACGGTGTCCGTCTCGACGCCGCCGAGGTCGACGTCCTTCACCATGGTGCCGGTGGCGAGCGACCACCGCTTGACGGTCCCGTCGTCGCTCGACGAGATCAACTCCTTGCCGTCCGGGGACCATTCGACCGAGATGACATCGGCGGTGTGTCCCGTGAAGACGGCCTTGAGGCTACCGTCGAAGCCGTAGACGCGGACCCGGTGGTCGCGCGAGGCCGTCGCGATCAGGGGCTCGGTCGGGTGGAAGACCGACATCTCCACGTCGTCCTCGTGGTCGGAGAGGACGCTGACGAGTTTGAGGTCGGGCAGCGACCACAGGCGGGCCGTGTAGTCGCTGGAGGACGTGAGCAGGTACGCGCCGTCGGGGCTGAACGACACCTGGTTGGCCAGGTGGTCGTGGACGGAGCGGCTCAGCGGCCGCTTGCTCGCGGCATCCCAGAGGATGACCTGGTTGTCGTAACCCGCCGTGGCGACGTACGTGCCGGCGAACGCGGCGATCCCGCTGATGGGACCGGAATGGTGCATCACAGTGCCATTCCTTCGATGTCGATGGTGTGCTGGGTCTCGGAAACCTTCGCGCTGAGGTAGCGGTAGTTGTTCGGGTTGACGTGGGCCCCGGTGGGCACGGCGTGCCGTATCCGGATCCCGAGGGCCGTCAACTGCCTCACCTTGTCGGGGTTGTTCGTCAACAGGTCGATCTCGGCGGCACCGAGGACCCGCAGGATCTCCGCGGCAGCCGTGTAGTCGCGCTCGTCGGCCCTGCGGCCGATCGAGAGGTTGGCGGTGTAGGTGTCCTGCCCCTCGTCCTGGAGGCGGTACGCGTCGAGCTTGTTGTAGAGCCCGATCCCCCTGCCCTCCTGGCGGAGGTAGACGAGGTAGCCGCCCCGGTCGTGGATGCGGGTGAGGGCCTCGCGCAGCTGCGGACCGCAGTCGCAGCGGAGGGAGCCGAGCACGTCTCCCGTGAGGCACTCGGAGTGCAGCCGTACCAGGGGGACCGCCTGGGGTTCGCCGAGGCTGAGGGCGAGGTGTTCCCGTCCGTCGCTCAGGCCGTCGAAGGTGATGGCTCTGACGGTCACGGGGCTGTCGAGTCCCAGGTCGAGCGGAACGGGTGTAACTCCGCGGATTCGAACCGACCCGGACACATGGTGACGAGTGTTCATTTCCTGGGTTTCGCCACTCATTCGCGCGCCTTTCTGACGGCCTGATGAATGGAGTCGCTTCAACCATAAGGTGATCGAAGCGACTGACGAACAGGCGAAAATGAGCCAGGTCGCTGGCCGGAAACCGTCTGTCACGCAAGCGGAAGGTGATGCATCCTGCCTCGGGTGGCGTGACCGGGGAGTAACCCGGGATATCCGCATTTCCCCCACGGATGCTTCACTGGAGTCGTGAATGTCGACTTTGATCTCTTTCGGCCGAAGATGGCCAAGAATCTGGTTCTCGTCCTAGAGCGGGCCACGGAACGCGGCATCCGAGAATCGCCGGACCGTCGCGTAAGTGGTCGATCCGCAGCCGAGCAAAGGATATCCGGTGAAGATTCTCTGCATACTGGGGAGCCCGAGCCCCGCGGCGTGGTCACGTCGGCTCGCGACGGCGGTGGCTGACCGACTGCGGGTGCACGACTGCGAAGTTGACCTGCTTGACCTGCGGGATCTCCCTCTCGCCATGCTCGACACCGAGGCCTACGGCAGAGGCGGGGTCTATCCGCACGAGGGCGCCAGGGAGCTGCGCGCCCGCGTCGCAGCCGCGGACGGGGTGGTGCTCGCGACCTCGGTCTTCCATTCGAGCTACTCCGGCCTGCTCAAAAGCGCCCTCGACCATTTGGAAGCCGACGCGTTCGAGAACAAGCCGGTCGCACTGCTCGCCAACGCGGGTTCTGAACGTGGTGCGACCATTGCGTGCGAACATCTGCGCTCCGTGGTGAAGGCGCTGTCCGGCTGGGCGGTGCCCATGCAGGTCGCGAGTTCTCAAGCGGACTTCGACCAGGAGACCGGGCAAATCAAACCCGGAAACGTGGTGAGGCGCTGTGAAATCATGTGTGACGAGCTGGTGAAATTCATCGAAGCGTTCTCCTCCCTGCGGGTTCCCCGTTGAACAGGAAGACGGCGGAACCCACCGTGGGGCAGGTGGCGCGGCGGGGCCGCTTCAGTACGGCGCTCCGCGCGCTCAGGGTCAGGCAGTACCGGAATTACCTGATAGCCGAGACGATTTCCCTGATCGGCACATGGCTCCAGTTCACCGGTCAGATCTGGCTGGTCGTCCAAGTGCTCGCGCCCAACGACGGCTTCATGCTCGGGGTGACGTCCGCGGTGCAGTCCGCGCCGATCCTGCTGACCCTGTGGGGCGGAGCCATCGCGGACAGCCGGGACAAGCGCAAGGTCCTGCTGGTCACCCAGACCGTCTCGGGGATGGTGGCGCTCGGGCTCGGGCTCACCACCTGGGCCGGCGTGATCAGCCTCCCCATCGTCTGGGTCGCCGCCTTCGTCCTCGGCATGACCAACTCCGTCGACTCGCCCGCCCGCCAGGCGCTCGTCGCCGAACTCGTCGACGACGAGACGCGCCCGAGCGCCGTGGCCCTCAGCAGCGCCGTGTTCCAGGGCACGCGGGCGGTGGGGGTGGGCCTCGCGCCGGTGCTCGTGGCGGTCTGGGGGCTGCCCGCGCCCTTCCTGATCAACGCCCTCTCGTTCGGCGTGGTCCTCTTCATCCTCGTCAGGATGAAGGTGCGCCCGATCGCGCCGCAGGCCGACGCGCGGCGGGCGCTGGTCCGCGAGGGTCTTTCGGAGCTGCGGACCAGGCCCACCATCATGGCGCCCCTGGTGATCCTCGCCGTCATGGCGGTGTTCGCGCTCAACTTCGACGTCACACTGCCACTGCTCGCCACCAACACCCTGCACAGCGGGCTCGGGCTCACCAGCACACTGCTGACGGTGAGTTCGATCGGCGCCGTCGTCTCGTCGCTCCTCATCGCGACGACCCGCCAGGTCACCGACAGGACCCAGCGGACCTATGTCCTCGTGCTGGCCCTTTCGATGTGCGCCCTCGCCCTCACGCGCGTGCCGTGGCTCGCCATCGTCATCATGTTCCCGCTCGGCGGCGCGATCGCCGCGACGACGGCCAGCACCAGCACCCTGCTGCTCCAGCGCAGCGAACCCACCATGCGGGGCCGCATCATGTCCGTGTACGGGCTGATCATGCAGGGGTCCTCGCTGATCGGCGGCCTGATCCTCGGCGCACTCGCCGACCCCGGCGTGTGGGGTGCCCCCGGCAGCCTCTACGTGGGGGCCGCCGCCATCGGCTTCGGAGTGGCCCTCAGCCTCCTGGTGCTGGCGGGCCGGCTGCCGCTGCTGGTCGCGGCCGCGGTCAGGAAGCGCGGCAGCGCCAGGGAGGCCGGCCGGGAGGGGGACGCTCCGCGCGGGAACGCCCCACCGGAGGGCGACAGCGCCGGGACCTGACCGGAGGCGGCGGCCCCGGGCCGTGCCTCAGCCCTCCTGCCCGTAGGCCCAGGGGGCGAGGATCACGACCCACCCGTCGGGGTCCTCGAAGGCGACCGCGCCGCGGTCCGACCAGTAAGGGTTGGCCGTCACCACGGTCCTGTGGCCCGCCGCGCGCACCGGCGCAGCCGCGCCCTCCACCGCGGCGGTGTCCCCGAGGTACAGCACGACCTGGTTCTCCGGCGACGGCTCGGGCACGGCCCCGCCGTCGTGGACCAGCTCCAACTGGACGGCTTCGTCCGGCAGTCCGATCACCACTCCGTCATATCCCGCGTGTCCGGAGAACTCGGCGATCACCGGGAGGCCGAGCACCTCGTGGTAAAAGCGCCTGCACTCCGCCAGCTTGGCGGTTGGCCGAGCGAACCTCACGTTGGCGAGGGGGAGTTCACTCAGCCGGCCGTTCTTCGGCATCTTGCTCCTCAAGGTCGCTGCTGCTGGCGGCCACTGTAACGCCGCCCGGCGCACGCCTCCGGGTCCTGCCCGCAGGCCCTCTGCCGGCGGCCTCGCCGCCGCACACCGGACCCCCGTCCCGCCGCCGTACCCCGCACGCCGACACAGCCCAGGGAGGCGCAGTGAACACCCCGCAGGCCGACAGGACACCCCCGCAGGGCACCGCCGGGGGGCCCGCGTCCCCGCCGGGGGCGGCCGAGGCCCGCGGCGCCCGAGCCCGGGACGCGGGCGCGGCACCCGCCGCGCCCTCCCCGGCCGGCGCCACCGTCGGCTGGAGCGCCGCCGCCGACGCGGGCGCCCCCACCGTGCTGGTGCTGCTGCGCCACGGCGAGACGGCCCTCACCCCGGAGAAGCGGTTCTCCGGGAGCGGCGGCGACGACCCGTGCCTGTCGGCGGCAGGCCGGCGGCAGGCGGCGGCGGCCGCCGCGGAACTCGCCGCGCGGGCCGGCATCCAGGACGTGGTCTCCTCGCCCCTCGGGCGCTGCGTCGAGACTGCGGGCGCGGTCGCCGCGCGGACCGGACTCGACGTCCACGTCGAACACGACCTGCGGGAGGCCGACTTCGGGGCCTGGGAGGGGCTCACCTTCGCCGAGGCCAGGGAGCGCCACCCGGCGGACCTGGCCGCGTGGCAGTCCTCCCCCTGGGCCCCGCCGACCGGAGGGGAGAGCTTCGGCGCGCTCGGCGAGCGGGTCGAGGCCGCGCTCGCCGCCCTCCTGGCGCGGTACGCGGGCCGCACCGTCCTCGTCGTGACGCATGTGACGCCCGTCAAGACCCTCGTCCGGCGGGCGCTCGGCGCACCGCCCGAGGCCCTCTTCCGCATGGAGCTCTCACCTGCCTCGACCTCGGCCATCGCCTACTACCCGGACGGCAGCGCCTCGTTGCGAGTCTTCAATGACACGTCCTACCTGCGCTGACGTCCGCGTCCCTCCGGGGTGCGCGCCGTGCGCAGGGCGTGGTCGGCGTCGGCGCGGGCCAGGGCGAGCAGGTCGGCCATGGCCGCGGCGGCGCGGTCCGGGTCGCGCTCGCGCACCGCGTCGAGGACGGCGCGGTGGCTGGGGACCGGGTCGCCCGCCGCGCCCGCGGAGCCGTGGACGAGGCTGTCCCTGGCCTGGAGGGCGGCCTTCATGAGGTCGTCGAGCCTGGTCAGCATCTCGTTGCCGGAGGCGTGCAGGAGCGCGCGGTGGAAGGCGGCGTCGGCTGCTGCGGCCTCGCCCTCGCCGCGGGCCCCGGCCATCGCTCCGAGCGCCAGGTCGAGCGCGGCGAGGTCGTCGTCCGTGCGGCGCTGCGCGGCGCAGCGCACCGCCGCCGGTTCGACGATCACGCGCAGCTCCTGGAGGTCGCGCAGCAGCGACTCGCCCTTGCCGCAGGCCACGCGCCAGCGGATGACGTCCGCGTCGAGTGTGTTCCACTCGGCGCGCGGACGGACGAACGTCCCGCGCTTCTGCCGGGAGGCGACCAACTCCTTGCTCGCCAGGACCCGCAGGGCCTCGCGGACGACGGTGAGGCTGACGCCGAGTTCGCCGACGAGTTCCCTGGGGTCGAGCGTGGCGCCCTCAGGCACCTCGCCCGAGACGACGCGGTAGCCCAGCTGCTCGACCACCCGGCCGTGCGTGCCCCGGCCCGCGTACGACGCCATGGCGCTCCGTCTCCTCGCTCTGCGCGGCGGTGGCGCGCCCCCACCGCGCGGCGGCCACCTCAGAGGGCGATTATCGCCGTCCGCGCCCCTCTCCCCGGTCGCCGGGGTGGCCCGGCGGGCCGGGGCGCCGACCCCGGTGGCCGCCGAGCGTGGTCCGGTGGCTGCCGGTGTCCGCAGGTGCGCTCCGGTGGCCGCCGGGTGTGGACCGGGAACCGCCGGGTGTGGACCGGGGGCCGCCGGGTGCGGGCGGACGCCCACCCGCCCGGCACAGGGCGCAGGACGGGCGCCCGCCCACCCCTCTGTGATGCAGGTCACTATTGAGGAGCCTTATTAATTCATATTTAATGGCGGCCGTGCGATGGCGCACAGCCGCCGCCGGCACCCCCACGCCGGCGGTTGCGGCGCCGGGATGAGGAGGAGCCTGGATGCGTACGACCTCCGGTGGGCCCGAGGGGGAGCCGGCGCCGCCAGGGCCGCTCCCGCTGGTGGAACGGATCGGCATACCGCGCCCCCTGGCGTGGGGTTACCTGGCGGTCCTCGTCTTCATGATCGGCGACGGCGTCGAGTCGAACTACCTGGAGCCCTACCTCGCCGACTGGGGCTTCGGCGACCACTCGGCGGGCCTCGTCATCAGCGTCTACGGCGCGTTCGTGGCCGTGGGCTCCTGGTTCTCCGGCGCGCTGTCCACGCTGTGGGGCCCGCGCCGGGTGATGCGGCTGGGTGCCGCGCTCTGGGTCGTGTTCGAGGTCCTCTTCCTGGCCGTCGCGCTCCCCAGCGGCAACCACGCGCTGGTGTACGTCTGTTACGGCCTGCGCGGTGTCGCCTACCCTCTCTTCGCCTATGCCTTCCTGCTCTGGGTCCAGCTGACCAGCCGCAGCGAGCTGCGCGGTTCCGCGGCCGGCTGGTTCTGGTTCGCCTACAGCGCGGGGCTGCCCACCATCGGTTCCGCGCTCGCCGCGGTGGCGATCCCGCTCGTGGGCGCGTACGCGACCTTCTGGCTCTCCCTCGGGCTCGTGGCGGCGGGCGGCCTCATCGGCTCCCTCGCCGTGCGCGAGGCGCATGGCACCCGGCCCGTCACGGTAGGCGAGCGCCCCCGTGCGCGAACCGAACTGCTGCGCGGGATCAGTGTGTTGAGGCGCTATCCGCGCACCGGTGTCGCCGCGCTCGTCCGGATGATCAACACGACGCCGTACTTCGGCTTCTTCGTCTTCCTCCCGTCCTTCTTCAGCGACCGCATCGGCCTTGGCACCTCCGAGTACCTGGCGCTCGTGAGCTTCATGGGCGTCATCGGCATCCTCGCCGACCCGGTGCTCGGCCGGCTCAGCGACCGCTTCGGCTGGCGGCACACCATCGCCCTGGCCGGCGGCACCGGCTGCGCCGCCGGTGTGCTCGTCCTCTACTGGCTTCCCCAACTCGACCCCGGCAACTACCCGTTGGCGCTCGCCGCGACGGTCCTCTACGGCATCATGCTGGCCGGGTACATCCCGCTCTCCGCCCTGCTGCCCTCCCTGGTCCGCGAGGAGGACAAGGGCAACGCGATGGGCGTCTACAGCCTCGCCGCCGGCCTGTCCACCTTCGTCGGGCCGCTCACGTACGCGGTGTTCGACCCGCTCGTCGGGCACACCGGCGTGGTGCTGATCTACGCGGGGATGTACGTGGCGGGCGCCGTGCTCACCTGGCTCCTGCTGCGCGTCGACGAGGACCCCGGAGAGCTGCGGGCCGCCGCCGCGAAGGAGGCCGCCACCGCGGGCGCTGCGCGCGCCTGACCCGCAGTCACCCGTGGGAGCGCGCCCCGCGCCCACGCCCCGAAGGACCAGAAAACGAAGGGCAGGGACCACCATGACCGCCTCCGCCTCACCCTCCGGAGCCCCCGGCCCCGCCGTGCCCGCCCGGATGACGGGCGCGTACCTGCCGGGCGACGGCACGGTCGCGCTGCGCGAGACCGCGGTGCCCGTACCCGGCGAGGGGCAGGTGCTGCTGCGCACCCGCGCCTCCGGGATCTGCGGCAGCGACATCCACTACATCTACAACGGCCACATCGGCGAGGGCGGCGCCGCCTACCGAGGCGTCGTCGCGGGCCACGAGCCCGCGGGGGAGGTCGTGGAGGCCGGCCCCGGCTGCCGGCGACTGCGCCCCGGCGACCGCGTCGCCGTCTACCACATCTCCGGCTGCGGCCAGTGCGAGGAGTGCTCCCGCGGCTACTTCATCGGCTGCACGTCAGAGCTCCGCGCCGCCTATGGCTGGCAGCGCGACGGCGGCCACGCGCCGTACCTCCTCGCGGACGAGAACACCTGCGTGCCGCTGCCCGAGCCGCTCACGTACGTCGACGGCGCGTTCATCGCCTGCGGCGTCGGCACGGTGTACGAGGCGCTGACGCGCATCGGTGTCAGCGGCGCCGACCGGCTCCTCGTCACCGGGCTCGGCCCGGTCGGGGCCGCCGCCGCGCTGGTGGCGCGGGCGCTCGGCGTCTCCACCGTGTACGGGGCCGAGGTGGTGCCGGGCCGGATGGCGTGGGCGCGCGGCCTCGGCCTGTTCGACGAGGTGATCGACTCCTCGGACGCGCCGCTCGACGCGGTGCGCGCCCTCACGGGCGGCACCGGCGTGGAGGCCGCGGTCGACTGCTCGGGCCACCCCGCGGCCCGCTCGCTTGCGCTGAGGTCCCTCCGGGTGCGCGGCAGGCTGGCGCTGGTCGGCGAGGGCGGCCCGATGTCCCTCGACGTCTCCGAGGACGTCCTGCACAAGCAGGTGCTGATCTCCGGTTCGTGGGTCACCTCCGTGCCCGGCATGACACGCCTCGCGGAGCTGCTCGCCCGCCGGGGTCTGCACCCGGAGGCCCTGGTCAGCGACCGCTTCCCGCAGGCGGAGGCGGGCCGGGCGTACGAGGCGGCCGTGGGCCGGGCCGCGGGCAAGGTCTGCCTCGTCTTCGACGACTGACGTCCCCGGCTGCCCCCGGCTGCCGCCCGGGGGACGACGGCCGACCCCACGCACATTAATTACGAAATAAATATTGACCTGCCGTCGGCGGAATGGTGCAGTCCTGCCCGGAAGGCTCCCCCTGCCAGATCCCCCGGGAAGAACTCATGACCCCCACACCGCCCGCCCCGCCCGTCCCCGGCCTCGCGGCCCCCACCCGCCTGAGGCAGGTCGTCCTCGTGGCGGCCGCCGCCGCCATGGGCGGGTTCCTCTTCGGCTACGACAGCTCCGTCATCAACGGCGCGGTCGAGGCCGTACGTGACAGGTACGACATCGGCTCCGCGGCCCTCGCCCAGGTCATCGCCGTCGCGCTGATCGGCTCCGCGATCGGCGCTGCCGTCGCGGGCCGGATCGCCGACCGCATCGGGCGCCTCGGCTGCATGCGCATCGCGGCGGCCCTGTTCTGCGTCAGCTCCGTCGGCTCCGCGCTGCCCACGGGCATCGGGGACCTCTCGGCCTGGCGGGTGATCGGCGGCTTCGGCATCGGCATGGCGTCCGTCATCGGCCCCGCCTACATCGCGGAGGTCGCGCCGCCCGCGTACCGGGGCAGGCTCGCCTCGTTCCAGCAGGCGGCCATCGTGACCGGCATCGCCGTCTCCCAGCTCGTCAACTGGCTGATCCTCAGGTTCGCCCACGGCGACCAGCGCGGCACGCTCGCCGGTCTTGAGGCGTGGCAGTGGATGCTCGGCGTCATGGTCGTGCCGTCCCTGGTGTACGGGCTCCTCTCGTTCGTGATCCCCGAGTCGCCGCGCCACCTCATCGCGCGGGGCCACACCGAGCGGGCGCGCCGGATCCTGGTCAGGCTGGAGGGCGAGGGGCCCGGACTCGACGGGCGGATCGCCGAGATCCGCGACCACCTGGCGAGCGGCGCGCGCCCCGCCTTCCGCGACCTGCGCGGGCCCGTGCTCGGGCTGCGCGGCATCGTCTGGGTGGGCATCGGGATGGCGCTGTTCCAGCAACTCGTCGGGATCAACGTCGCGTTCTACTACTCGGCGACGCTGTGGCAGTCCGTGGGCATCGACCCGGGCAGCTCCTTCCTCTACTCCTTCACCACGTCGCTGGTGAACATCGTGGGCACGGTCGTCGCGGTGCTGCTGGTGGACCGGGTGGGCCGCAAGCCCCTCGTGCTGGTCGGCTCCGCCGGCATGGCGCTGTCCCTGGCCTGCGAGGCGTGGGCGTTCTCCGCGCACCTCGTGGACGGCAGGCTCCCGCACGCTCAGGGGCTGGTGGCGCTCGTGGCGGCCCATGTGTTCGTGCTGTGCTTCGCCTCGTCGTGGGGCGTGGTGCTGTGGGTCATGCTCGGGGAGATGTTCCCCGTCGCGATCCGCGCCGCCGCCCTCGGCGTCTCCTCGGCCGCCGTCTGGGTCGCCAACTGGGTCGTCACGGCGACGTTCCCCAGCCTGTCCGACTGGAACCTCGGCGGGACCTACCTCGTCTACACCGCCTTCGCCGCGCTCTCCCTCCCGTTCGCCGCGAAGTTCGTCCGCGAGACCAGGGGCAGGAGGCTGGAGGACATGGGCTGAGCACCCCCGCCGGGGGCGCCCGGCTGCACACGCGCCTGGGCCGTGCTCCGTACCTGTGGATCGCTCGTGGCGGACGGTGGCGTACGTCCTGGCCGTCAGTCCATCCCCTTGCTGCCCGGCGTCCAGAACGGCTTGGTCAGGACCGCGCGCCGGTCCCAGCCCGCTTCCTGGACGAGCACCCGCCGCACTGCTTGCACGTCCCGTGCCTCCCCGGCGACGTAGGCGATCCCGCCGGGTCCGGGAGCGAGGCGTCGTACGGCGTCCGGCAGGGACGTCCCGCCCCGGGGCACCCGGCCGAGCCGGTCGACCGGGGCACCCGGCCGAGCCGGTCGCCCACGGGTCCGTGTCGACCGCGAAGGCGAACGGCTCGGCCGGCTCCGCCGCCGGTCGCCGGCCATCCAGCCGTCGAGCTCTGCCGCCGAGCCGATCAGGTCCCGCCGCTGCCGGGCCGGACCGCTGTCTTCACCCGACCGGTCCGACGTATCGGTGACTCCGCCCCGCGGGCACTCACGTGAGCCAACCTGGGAGGATCTCCGCCACACGCCCTGCACGCCTGCCTTCGCCGGCGCGACCAGAACGCCCGCCACCACGAGGTCCCGGCAGCTCAGCCCCGTGCACCTTCCCGGTCACAGGGCCGGCGGGACTACAACCGGGGCGGCGCTGCTCTGCCAGGTGTGGCCGCGGGCCGCTAAGCCGCCCTCGAACAACTGCTCCGGCACTGCAGGCACGCCTTCGCCACGGACGCCGCGCCGGCGCCGCCGCCCCCGGCGTGACGGCGGCGCCGTCAGGGCGACGGGGGCAGCCAGCCGATGAGTTCGCGGGCGCCGAGTACGAGCGCGCCCATCTCGGCGCATTCGTCCATGCCCCGCGGGTACGCGCGCGAGACGGCGTCGGGGACGACGACGGCGTGGAAGTCGCGTTCGCTGGCCTCGTAGAGGGTGGTGCGGGGGCAGTTGGGGAAGTTGGCGCCGATCACGACGACCGTGTCGACGCCGAGGCCGCGCAGATGCCCGGTGAGTCCCGTGCCGAAGAAGGCGCCCCAACGCGGCTTGTACATCAGCCATTCGGCCTCTCCCACCGGTTGGAACGCGCCCCGGAGCAGGGCGGCGTGGTCCAACTCCACCGGGCAGGGCGCCAGTTCGGGGCGCAGCCCGCTGCCGGGCGAGCCGGGCAGCACGATCCGCGCGCCGCCGGCCAGGGCGTCCCGGCGGGAGAGCTCCGCGTTCGACCCGTCCGGCAGGTAGAGCCGTACGACGTGCACCACCGGCAGCCGGCGGGCGCGGAACGCGGCGGCGATCTCCGCCATGGCGGGCACCAGTTCGTGGGTGCCGGGGATGGCGTGGGGAGAGCCGGGCAGGGTGAAGTCGTTCTGCACGTCGATGGTGAGCAGGGCGCTGCGGCTCGGGTCGGGGCGGTTGGTCACGGGGCGTGCTCCTCTGCTTCTCGTCCGGCGCGGGCGTACGGCGGCTCGGATCGTACGGCGGCCGGTGGCGGCACGGGCACCCCGCGGGCACCCCGGGGCGGCCCGGCCGGGCGGTCCTGGCGTCCCGCGCGCACCGGTCCTGACCCGGTCGGAGGCGGGCCGGGAGGCCCCTCGGGCCCACCCCGGGGCGGCCTGGCCGGGGCGGTCCTGGCGCCCTCGCGGGTCCGCCCGCCAGCATGTGGTCCCTTCTTGACGTGGACGGCTTCGACCTGTTTGGCTATTTGGTATGAAGGTCGGATCAACGCTCACGCGACGGCGCCACGTCGACTATGGTCGTCTCGCCAGCACCTTCTGCTGTCCCGCCGCTCACTGAGGGCGCGCTTCCTCGTACCGCGGGCCCCTTCCGCCGCGGCCCCCGCGCCTTTGCGCCCCGCCCGTCCGGACCGCTGAAGCTCCGGACCGCCGCAGCCCCCTCTCCTTCCGATCCCCCTGCCCCGGGCCGGACCTCCGTCGTCCTGGGACGGCTCCGCCACCCGTGTCGCACATCAGGCAGGACCCGCCGTGCCCGGGTGCGCACGGCGGGGTGCTCCGGCGCACGCTCACGACGAAACGAGTGCTCATGGCCACCGTCCTGTCCCTCTCCGGAAGCCCGTCCGCCTCCTCCCGCACCGCGCGGCTCCTGCGCCACCTGGACGCCAGGGTCGCCGAGCACGGCCACACCGTCGTACCGCTCGACGTGCGGACGCTGCCGGCCGGGCCGCTGCTGCACGCCGACACCTCGGACCCGGGCATCGCCCGCGCCGTCGACCTGGTGGAGAGCGCCGACGGGATCATCGTCGGCACCCCGATCTACAAGGCGGCCTACTCGGGCCTGCTGAAGTCCCTGCTCGACCTGCTTCCGCAGTCCGCGCTCGCGGGCAAGACCGTGCTGCCGCTGGCCACCGGAGGCACGGCCACGCACGTCCTCGCGATCGACTACGCGCTGCGCCCTGTGCTCTCGTCGATGGGGGCCCATCACGTCGTGCAGGGCTGGTTCGTGCTCGACCGTCACATCACCGTCCACGACGGAGGGGTGAGCGTCGACCCGGCCGCGGAGGAGGGGCTGCACAAGGTCGTCGACCGGTTCACCCGGGCGCTGGCCTCGCAGTCCGACCTGAGCGCCGTCCGCTGAGCCCTGCCCGCGTTTTTTCTCGCCTCAGACCATATAAATTATTTTTTACCTGAGGCGGGTCCGTACTCTTCCGCACCTCCTGGAGCCCCCGTGTCCGTACGCGACCGCACGACCCTCGCCGTGCCACCCCAGCCGCAGGACTTCCCCGACAGCCCGCTGAGCCGGGCCTTCAGGCAGCCGCTGATGCTGGGCGTCTTCCTGCCGTTGCAGACCGGCGGCTGGTCCCAGTCCACGCTGCCGCGCGGCACCGACTGGACCTTCGACTACAACCTCGAACTCACCCGCCGCGCCGAGGACCTCGGCTTCGACATCGCCTTCGGCCTCTCGCAGTGGCTGCCGAAGGGCGGGTTCGGCGGCGCGAGCCACTACCGGGAGAACTTCCTCGACCCGTTCGTCTCCGCCGTCGCCCTCGCCTCGGCGACCCGCTCGATCCTGCTGCTCGGCACCATCCACGCGCTCTACGGGCCGTGGCACCCGCTGCACGTCGCCAAGTTCCTCGCCACCGCCGACCACGTCTCGGGCGGCAGGTTCGGGGCGAACATCGTGACCGGGTACGCCGACACGGAGTCCGCCATGTTCGGCATGACGCGCCCCGAGCACGACCGCAGGTACGAGATGGCCGACGAGTTCGTCTCCGTCGCCAAGGATCTGTGGGCGGGCGAGGACAACCTCACCTTCGAGGGCGAGCACTGGTCCCTCAAGGAGGCGTACGTCTCGCCGCGGCCCGCCTTCGGCAGGCCCGTCCTGGTCTCCGCGAGCGGCTCGCCCGCCGGGTTCGCCTACGCGGGGCGCCACTCCGACATCGTCTTCATCTCCAGCCCCGCGGGGGAGCAGATCGACGACGCGCTCGCCGCGCTGCCCGCGCATGTGCGGGCCGTGAAGGAGGCCGCCCGCGGGCAGGGCCGCGAGGTGCGCGTGATCATCAACCCGACGGTGGTCTCGCGGCCCACCAGCGCCGAGGCGCACGCGTACTACCAGGCCATCCAGGACCACGCGGACCTGGAGTCGATCGGCGCGTTCCAGTCGCGGCACGCGGCCGGCGACAGCAAGTCCTGGCTCGAACACACCGCGCGCGGCCGGGCCGTCGGCGGTCACCTGCACATCGTCGGCTCGCCCGAGGAGGTCACCGACCGGCTGGACCGGCTGCACGCCACCGGCGTCGACGGCGTCCAGCTCACCTTCTACGACTACCTGCCCGACCTCGACCACTTCGGCCGCGAGATCCTGCCGCTGCTGGAGGAGGCAGGGCTGCGCAAGCCCGTGCCGCCCGCCGGCGGGCGGCACGCGGCCGGCGCCCGCACGGCCCCTGAGGGAGGCGCGTCATGACCGCGGTCTCGCCCCCGGCCGTGGACCGGGCGAAGGGGCCCGCGCTCGGCCGCGATTCCTGGCTCGTCCTCGCCATCACCCTGGTGTTCTGGGTCGCGGACGGCTACGACACCTTCGTCCTGATCATCACGGGCAGGCCCGCCCTGCTCGACCTGCTCCCCGCGGCCCAGGCGGCCGCCGTGCCGCGCTACATGGGCTACCTCCTCGCCATCACCCTGGCGGGCTGGGCCACCGGCGGCATCGTGGGCGGCATCGTCGGCGACCGGCTCGGCCGCCGCAGGACGATGGTCGCGGGCGTCGCCCTCTACAGCCTGGCGACCGTGGTCGCGGCCACCACGGGCACCTGGTGGCTGCTCGGCGTCACCCGCTTCTTCACCGGCGTCGGCATCGGCGCCGAGTGGGGCGTGGGCACCTCGCTGCTCCAGGAGACCTGGCCCGAGCGGTGGCGCACCCGCGGCGCGGGACTGCTCCAGGCGGGGTTCTCGCTCGGCGGCCTCGTCGTGTCCGCGCTGTGGGTCCTCATCGGCTCCACCTGGGGCCTGTCGTGGCGCTGGATGTACGTGTTCGGCGTGGTGCCCCTGGTGATCATCGCCCTGGTGTACCGGCGCATCCCGGAGTCCGCCCGGTGGGCGAGCGGCGGCGGTGGGCGCCGGGAGCGCGCCGGGCTGCTGCGCGGCGCGACCGGCCGCAGGTTCCTCGCCGCGCTCGGGGTGTCCGTCGCCATCACCGTGGGCTGGTGGGCCGTCTCGTCGTACCAGCCGACCTTCGTGGGCGGCCTCGTCGACGACCCGCGCAGGACGGCCTTCTACACCGGCTGGGCCGGGGCGCTCTACAACGTCGGGGAGATCGCCGGCTGCATCGCCTTCGGCTTCCTCGCCGAGGCGTGGGGACGCAGGGCGACCACCCTGGTCTTCCTCGCCGGATCGTGCGTGATCGTGCCCGTGGTGTTCCTCGGGCTGCACGAGGCGGGACCCGCGACGCTCGCGCAGCTGGTCGCGGGCCTGTTCACCGGCGGCCTCTACAGCTGGTACGCGGTGCACACGCCCGAACTCTTCGCGACGCGGATGCGGGCCACGGCGATCAGCGCGGTGTTCTCGGGCGCCCGCTACCTCGCCATGATCGCCTCGATCGTCTCGGGCTCCCTGGCCTCCGCGCTCGGCGGCTTCGACCGGGCCGCGGTGATCTTCACGCCCGTCTACCTGCTGGGCGCCGTCGCCGTGCTGTGCCTGCCGGAGACCCGCGGCAAGGGGCTCCCCGCGTGAGCGCCGCGCCGTGGGCGCCAGCCCCTCCTCCCGTACCGAACCGCCCCCGCGCGCAAGGAGCGCACCGATGACACGTCCCGACCCCGAATTCCTCTGGTACTACGTGACGCACGACGGCCCCTACCCATGGGAGCCCGAGGGGCGCCGCGACATCAGGCTGCCCGACATCACGGCCCTCGCGTCCGCGCTCGACCGGCTGCCCTACAGCGGCGCCCTGCTCTCCACGACCGGCCACAACGTGTGGGTCACCGGCACCGCGGCGGCCGCCGTCACCCGCGACTTCCGCCCGCTGCTCGCGCTGCGCCCGCAGTTCACCTCGGTCACCGAACTCGCCAACATGGCCATCAGCTTCGACGACCTCTTCGACGGCCGGCTGCTGATCAACGTCATCAACTCCGAGACGCCGGTGTGGCGCCAGCACGGCATCAGGCTGGAGAACGACGAGCGCTACGACCTGCACGCCGAGTACTGGGAGGTCTTCAACCGCCTGGTGGCGGGCGAGACCGTGACGTACCGCGGCCGGTACGTCGACGTGGAGAACGCGCGCGGCAACCCGTGGGTCGAGCCGCGCCGCGACCACATCCCGCTGTGGTTCTCCGGTTCGTCCCCCAAGGCACTCGACGTGGCGGGCCGGTTCGCGGACGCGTACCTCACCTTCTCGGAACCCCTTGAGCAGTTGAACGAGAAGACCGCGGCCGTACGGGAGAAGGCGGCGCAGTACGGCAGGTCGCCCAGGATCGGGCTGCGCGCCTCGCTGATCACCGGCGCCACCGACGAGGACGCCTGGCGCAAGGCGGACCGGCTGCTCGCCGCGACCAGCAGGGCCACCCTCGACCGCAAGCTCGGGCTGATCGCGAAGGGCGGCAACGGCGGCGGCACGTCCGTCACCCAGTCCCGCGTCTTCGCGCACCTGCCCGCCAAGGCCCTCGACGTGCTGCGTGACGGCGGGCTGCCGGCCGCCCGCGACCTCGCCCACGACGACAACCTCTGGCCCGGCATCTCGCTGCTCCAGCAGGGGCCGCCGATGGCCCTGGTCGGCGGCTACGACAGCATCGCCGCCCGGCTGAGGGAGTACCACGCGGCGGGCGTCGACATCTTCATCCTCGACTCGCTGCCCCTGCTCGAAGGGGCCTACGAGGTCGCGGAGCACATCCTCCCCGCGTTCAAGACCCCCTGAGCCCTGCCCGGTCACCCGCCGAGGCATGACCAACGCCCCAGCCCCTCCCACGACCTCAAGGAGAATCTCAATGATCGTGTCAAGCCGCATGCGTGACCGGTGGGGCGGAG